>JAXIPI010000065.1:0-13403 GCA_045403015.1 Gaiellaceae bacterium
CGACGCTCTTCCGATCTGCCGCCGCCGTCTTCGGCGCCATCCTCGGCCCGATGTTCGGCGCAGTGGCCGACGCCGTCAGCGTGCGTGTCTCCTTCGCGGCCGTCGGCGTGATCGCAGCCTTCCTCGCGGCCGCGGCGGCCACCCGCCCCACCTCGCCGCCGCAGAAGCACTCACCCGGCTCGGTCGGCCGGGCCTTCGCCGATCGCAGCTTTCTCGGCGGCCTCTGGCTGAACGCGCTCCCGGCCATCCTCTTCGGCATGCTCGTCGTGCTCGTCCCACTTCAGCTCGACGAGGGCGGCTTCACGCCGTTTGCGATCGGCGCCGTGTTCCTCTTCGCCGGGCTCCTCGAGACGGTCGTCAACCCCATCCTCGGCCGGTTCTCCGACCGGCGCGGCCGCCTCCTCCCGATCCGAGTTGCGCTCGCGGGTTCGATCGCCGTCGCGATCGCCTTCGCGATCGCACGCGACCCGTACGCGATCTCGTTCCTCGCCGTGCTCGCCGCGATCTCGTTCGGCGCGTTCTACACGCCGGGGATGGCGCTCGTCTCCGACCGCGCCGAGGCCGTCGGGCTCTCGCAGGCGATCGGCTTCGGGATCATGAACACGGCGTGGGCGCTCGGGAACATGAGCGGCCCGGCGCTGGCCGGCACGATCGCCGACGCCGCCGGCGACGGCCTGCCCTACGTGCTCGCGGCGGTGCTCTGCGCCCTCACGCTCGCTGCGACCTCGCGGCTGACCGCACGGGCGGGAACCGCTCGAGCACCCACGTAGCGTCGAGCGGCCGCTTCGAATAGTGCTCGCCGTTGACAAGCGCGTGGTCGCCGGTAAGCGGATCCATCGGCAGTCGCGCCTCCGCCGGATACCACTGGTTGTGCCGGTCGATCAGGTCGTTCACCTCGCCGAAGTCCCAGCGCTCGGCGAGCTCTCGCCAGGCCGAAGGATCGCTTCCCCACAGCTCGTACTCCTCCGCGAGCGCCTGTTCGTGCTCGGCCGTCAGCGCCGCAATCTGGCGCAGCCGTGCCATGTACGGCCGCGGCCCGCCGAGCGAGGCGAGGTAGCTGGAGACGTCCGGGCGGAAGTGGCGCAGCCGCTGTGGGACGGGTTTCCCCGCGAACGGGTTGTCGCGCATGTCCTGCTCGAGCCCCTGGAGATTCCGGCGGTCGCGAGGCGTCTCGGGCAGCACGACCCCCTGACGCATGATCCGCTCACGCTCGCGGCGCTCCACAGGCTCAGGGTAGCTCTACCGGCCAAGGAGGCGGCTCAACAAAGACCGGCGCGGCTCGATCTCGGGCTGGGGCTCTTCCGGCGGTGTCTCGTACAGCGCCCGGACGTTCTCGACCGATCGCTGCCGGGCCCGCTCGGCGCGCTCGCGGTCGCCCCGAAGCGCCGCGCGCATGTCCTGGATCTGACTCTCTTCCTTCACCGGTCGAAGGTTCGATCCACCTTCGGCGGTTCCTCCCCGAGGTATGCACAGCGCCGCCAATCACCCGGGAGAGGCGAGGGCCCAAACCTCAGAACCGTGAGCTTCTCGCCCTCGACCTCGATCAGGTCTCCGCGAACGGGTGGCGGTCCATCCCGCTCGAAGAACCGATAGCCATCCGGTGAGGACGCGAACAGCACGTGACCTCGCACCGCGGGCCGTGGGTTGGGCGCCGGGTCAGCGACTGCGTTCGGCTCTGGGGTCGGCACTGCGGTCAGCTCTGGGGTCGGCTCGCGAGACGGGCCGAGCGCCACCTCGTCCAGCAGCTCGACGACCCGCTCGATCAACCCCGCGAGCCGGTCGAGCGAGGGCATGAGGACAGGCGGCGGCGATCGCCGCCGGCGAAACAAGCGCCGGAAGAGCATGCGGGGCGCTTTCGCCCCGCCACGCGCACTCCCTGCCGCTAGGCGACGAGGCGAACCATCTCGGGCGACCCCCCGCGGCGCTCGAGCGCGAGGCCTTCACGCTCGAGCTCGTCGAGCCAATCATGCGGGAAGAAAGCGACGGCTGCGAGCTCCTCGTTCGCGTGCCACTCGCCGTCCTGCAGCAGCCCGACGACGGCGGGATACGTGAGCTCGCGTGTGTGGCTGTCCATCGGGTGGCCTCCGTGGGGTTCGGGGATCGCGACGCGGGAGTCTGACACAACCAGGCCGAATTGCAAATGACACAAACGGCATAACGCGCTGCAAATCTGCTCAATTCCCGTCCAGCCGGACAAACTCCGGTGACGATCCGGTGAAAGCGGGGCGAATCGGGCCTGCGCTGTCTGATGCCGGCGCTATCGATAGCTGCATGGAGGCGACGCGCTGCGATCTCCACGTTCACTCGGTCCGCTCGACAGATAGCGGCAACTACGCGCTCCGGCGTGCGCGACTCGGCGAGTCATACACGCCGCCGGAGCGGGTCTACGACCTCTGCCGCGCACGCGGAATGGGCCTCGTCACGATCAGCGACCACAACACGCTCGAGGGCGCGCTACGGATCGCCGACCGCCCCAATACGTTCCTGTCGGTCGAGGTGACGACGCGCTTCGCCGAGGACGACTTGCCGCTGCACGTGCTCGTCTGGAACCTCACGGAAGAAGACCACCGCGACCTGCAGCCCTTTCGACCCTCGGTCAGCGAGCTCGTCGCGTTCCTGCACGACCGAGGGCTCGCTCACGCACTCGCCCACCCGTTCTACCGGATGGGCCCGAGGATCACCAAGGCACATGTCGACCGGATGATCCTGCTCTTCGGTGTCTGGGAGGGACGGAACGGTGCGCGTCCCAGGGATTCGAACGTGCTCGCGTCCCGGATCGCGGCTGCGGTGACCCCGGCGTACGTGGCACGCGTCGCCGACCGCTATGGGATCGAGTCCCGCCATGGGGGCACGATCTCCCTGACAGGAGGCTCTGACGACCACGGTGGCCTCGACATCGCAACGACGTGGACGGAGGCGCCCGGCGCCACGGTCGAGGCGTTTCTCAACTCGGTCGGGGCCGGAACCTCGTCGCCGCAGGGCGAACATGGCTCCGCGCTGAAGCTCGCACATGCAGTCGGCGCGCTGTTGCTGAACGCTTACCGCGAGCGCGGGGAGCTGCCGCCGCTCGCCGCGGAGGTCGTTCGCCTCTTCGACCAGGATGAAGGTGAGCCGGCAGAGCGCCATCGCGAGATCGACGATGCTGTCGGTCGGATCAGCCGCGTCCTTGCTGCCCGCGCCCGCGAGGGTGGACTCACGCTCGAGGCCCTGCCTCGCGTGGGCGGTCGCCTCGGCTCGCTCTTGCTTGCGGGCGCGTTCGAGGCGCCGTTCATCGCCGCCCTCCGCCACCACGCTGGTACCCGTAGTGACGTCCGTGACCTCGAGACCTGGTTCTTCGGTAGTCCTCGCGTCGCCGGCCCAGCCCGCGTCCTCCTCTTCACCGACACCTTCGAGGCGACGAACGGGGTGGCGGGGACGATGCGGCGCCTCGCAGCCGAAGCCGCCGGCGGCGGTCTGGCGGGAAAAGTCGTCGTCTCGGGCGCCGAGAGCGTTTCGCACGCCGGTGTGATCGCCCTCGAACCGGAGTGGTCGCTGCCGCTCCCCGGCTACGAGTCGATCGTGCTCCACGTGCCGTCGCTGAGCGCTCTCTTGGCCCGCGTCGAGGATGAGGATCCCGACGTGATCCACGTCGCCACGCCCGGGCCGGTCGGGCTGTGCGGACTGGCAGCGGCGAAGCTCCTCGGCCTGCCACTCGTCGGCTCGTACCACACGGAGCTCGGCGCGTACGCGCTTCATCTGACCCGCGACCGGATCGTCGCGGAGGCGACCGAGCTCTACGTCGATTGGTTCTATCGCCAGTGCAAGTGCGTGCTGGCGCCGACTCTCGTTGTGGCGGACGCGCTCGCGGCGCGCGGGTTCGGCGACCGCGTGTCGGTGTGGGGCCGCGGCGTCGACACCGAGCGATTCTCGCCCCGCCACCGCAGCCCTGCGCGACGCGAGGCGCTGCTCGACGGCGGCCAACTCCTGCTGCTCTCCGTCGGCCGGGTGTCGCCGGAGAAGCGCGTCGACCAGCTCGTGCGGGCATTCTCTGCCCTGCGCGAGCACGATCCTGGGCTCCGCCTCGCGATCGCGGGCGACGGCCCTGCGCGGGTCACGCTCGAGTCGTCGGCGCCGCCGGGCGTCCGCTTCCTCGGTGAGGTGACCGGCGACGCGCTCGCCGAGCTCTATGCGAACGCGGACGTCTTCTGCTTCCCGAGCACCACAGACACCTTCGGTCAGGTGCTGCTCGAGGCCGGCGCCTCGGGCCTCCCGGCGGTGGCCGCGGCGGTCGGCGGTGGCTCCGAACTGATCCGCCATGGCGAGAACGGCCTCCTCGTGCCGCCCGACGACCCACAGGCGCTGCAGGAAGCGATCCGTAGGCTCGTCGTCGATCCCGCGCTTCGCGAGCGGCTTGGCGGCGGGGGCCGGTTGGCTGCGCTCGAGCGCGGCTGGACCGCCTCGATTGCCGAGCTCCAGTCCGCCTATGCAGCGGTCGCGCGACCCCGCTCGGCCGCCTCGGCCGCGCGCGTCGCGGCCTAGGAGGGTTTGGCGAAACATCGGCTGAGCCGCCGGGCCGCGCTGCTCGCCCCGAGGCCGCGTCCTCAGTCGCGCCGATAGCTTCAGCGGGAAGTATGTCTTCACAACACGTACACCTTAGAACGACGCTTTTCCACATATCCACAGGAGTGACATACCCTGTGTGAGAAGTGGCGGCGACTGGCATGCACGCCAGAGCGTGCTAGAATCGCGCCAGTGGACCGCGGCAACCTGATTGAGCAGCTTCCCGAACTCCGTCGTGAGCTTCTAGCGGCGCAGCGTCGCATCGTCGACGCGCGGAATGAGGCCGAAGCACTCACCACGATCATTCGCGGGATTGAGCGCCTGGTGGGTGGCGAATCCACTGTCCAACTCAGGCTGACGCCGAGCTCATCCGACAACGGCCGCGGCGAAGAGAGAGAGGTCCAGGTTGTCGAGGAAGAGCCTGGTCTTCGCGGCCGGGACGCTGTCCGACACGTCATGCAGGACGGACGCCCGTGGAAGCTGCAAGCAGTGATCGCGGAGGTCAAGCGGCGCGGCTGGGTTCGTCCAGACTCGCGCAATCCGGAATCCGCGATCCGTGAAACCATCCGCCGCCTTACTCGCGACGGCGAAGCTGAGAAGGTCGCGCACGCGACGTACCGCCTGATACCCGAAGAGCTAGATCTAGACGAAGGGGATTCGGGGTGATGATGAAACGCCAAGCGCCTGCGGCTGCTAAACGCGGAAGATCCCTGGTCGGGGCGTAAAGCAAAAGTGTGGGGGCCGGAGACTGGGATCCCCGGCCCGCCCTGTAGCGGAAGGCGCTCGCCGTGTGGCGCACGGTGCATCCGGTTAGACGGATGAGGCTGGCAGGCCAATCGGTTCGATTCCGACGCCTTCCGATCCAAAGTATACGTGTTATGAGAGGATTTTCCTGTGTCTGAGAACCCTGACAAGAACACGACGGGCAAGCCGCGCAAGGTGCCTGCCGACGTTCGTGAGAAGCAGGATCGTGAGTACTCGCCGGCTGATTTCGACGAGGCGCTTGAGCGAACTACGAGGCGGCTAGACGAGCCTGGGAAACCCGCTCGAGAATCGAAGCGAAGATAGTCCCGTCGTCCTTGCGGCGATTCCACCTGAACGTGTACTCGTCCAGATAGTTCTGCAGGTACTTGGTGGAGACGTTGTGGTGAGCCCCCCTGACGCTGTTCTTGAACAGTGCGAAGAAGGACTCCAAGTTTTGCGTTCCCGCGTCGTCCTGGACGTAGATCCGCTGCTTGTGCTTCACCCGACGGTGACCCTTGAAGAACGGTGCGACCTGCTCGTACGGGGGCCACTCGTCCGTGAAGATCATCGACTCCGGTAGGACGAACTCGCGGGTCTTGGCGATGAGGTTCGCCTTGTCCCGGCGCGGGACGACCGACGCCCGTACCCGACCGTTGCGCTCCGCTGCCGCGAAGACGATTGTCTTCTTCGCCAAGGCGTGTCGCGCTAGCTGCGATCGGTTCATGCCACGAGTGTCCGACGCGCGAGGCTTTCCGCCCACGAATGTCTCGTCCAACTCCACGTCGCCAGAGAGCGGCCCAATGTCCTCTGCCAAGAGAGTGCGGATCTGCTTGAGCATCCGGTGCGCCGTCTTGTAGGACACCCCAACCTCGCGTCCGAGCTGCTTCGCGGAGATCCCACACTTGCTGGACGAGATTAGGTAGATCGCCCAAAACCATAGTTGGAGGCTCGTCGTGCTCTTGTGGAAGATCGTCCCCGCTGTCGGGTAGACGTGATGCGCGCAGTACTGGCAGGAGTACGCAGACCGTCCCTTGATCCGATGGAAACGCGTCGGTTTCTTGCACTTCGGGCAGATCGTGCCGTTCGGAAAGTGCCGCTCCTTCAAGTAGTCCAGGCAAGCGTCGTTCGTTGGGAACCGCCGCGTGAACTCCGCCAACGTCATGCAGCTGTCGCTCGACGGCGACCTCTCCACCGACTCTCTCTGCCTCGCGCTCATACCAAGAATGGTACTCGTTACACGTACGTGTGTCAAGGACTGAGAACACATGTTCGACTTCCGCTATACTCCAGCGGTAGTGAGCGCCGAACGCGAAGCTGAACGAATCCTCGCAACGGTGTGGCAGGGCGGGTTCCCGGTAGACCCCGTCCTGATTGCAAAGAACCTCGGCATCGACGTGAAGGATGCGACCCTGCGCCACAACATCGCTGGGGCGATCGTCAAGGAGTCCGACAAAGACGCCGTAATCCTCGTCAACGCCGACGACCACCCAAACCGCAAGAGGTTCACCTGCGCGCACGAGCTGGGCCACTTCGTGGAACACGAAAACCTGCCGGACTCCTACGAGTACATCGACCTTCGGGGGACGCTCTCGGCCACGGGTACTGACCCACACGAGCGATACGCAAATAGCTTCGCGGCAGCGTTGCTCATGCCCGCTGCTGAGGTAGCTCGTCTCAAGGCCGAGGACCGCACCCAGACGGAGATGGCGTTCCACTTCGGCGTCTCGCAAGAAGCGATGCACTACCGACTCAAGAATCTCGGCCACACGCACTAGATGCGCATGCCGTGGTGGCACCGGCGGCGGCGTGGCACCAGCACGATCACTATCAGCGGCTTGGGCGGGGCAATCACACCGCAGGACAAGCGGGACGTCCGGAAACAGGTGGACATCGCGCCCGGTCTCGCCACGATCGAGGAGCGAGAACGCGAGGAAGCCCTCGCCGGACAGCAGGGTGATCGCAGGCTCAAGAAGCTGTACGGCTTGGCGATCTTGATCGGCGTCGGCCTTCAACTCCTGATCGCCGACCTCATGTTTCTTGGCTACGCGGAATGGGGCGTCCGCTGGAAGGTCGATCCGTGGGTGATGAGCGTGTGGCTGACTGCAACCGTTGTCGAGGTTCTCGGCGTGGTAGCCATCGTGACGACCGGGCTGTTCTCGACAAAGAAGTAGGGCGCTGATCACGTACGTGTCTTGAAGACACACTTCCCGCTTCAGCTATCGACGCTCCCTGCGTCCTTGCCTCGGAACGAGCATCGCACCCCGGCGACGAGCGACATTCCGCCAAACCCTCCTAGACGCCGGTCGGTTTCCGTGTCAGGCTGTTGGGTTCATGCCCAGCGCCTCGACCAACCTCTTCGTTCCCGGTTGGGGCGCCTCCGCGTCGCTCTACGCTCCAGGTCTCCCGCACGGCTGGGCGACGCTCGAGCCGCCGCTCTTCGGCACGGCCAGCTTCGCCGAGCATCGCCAGTGGCTCCTCGACCGGATCGATGCGCTCTCCGAGGGGATCGTGCTCGGCGGTCATTCGATGGGCGGCGCGCTGGCGATCGCGGTCGCCGCGGCTCGGCCGAGCCGGGTGAAGGGACTGGTGCTGGTCTCCCCCGCCGGGCTGCCACTCGTCAAGCCGATGCGCTCGAGCCTCCGCGACCTCTGCACTCAGGCGGCGAGCCGCAGCTATCCCGCACGTCCGGCTCTGCAGACCCTCCGCGCGGCGCTCGCGCGCCCACGGCACGCGCTCAGACTCGCCCGCGATGTGCGCGCGCTCGATCTGAGCGACGAGATGCGGTCGGTCCGCGACTCCGGGATCGCAGCCACCGTCCTCGGCTGCACGACGGACACGCTCGTCACCGTCCTGCACTCACGCCGTGCGGCGACGTTGCTCGGCGCGCGCTACCGCGAACTGGCTGCCAACGGCGGACACATGTGGATGCTGAGCGCCTGGGGCCGGTTCGAGCGGGAGCTCGCCGCCGCTACGCCGGCTTGACGCCGGCCGCACCGTTCTCGACGACAAACGAGCGCAGCGTGAAGGCGGGCGCATCGGGCACGTCCACGCTGGCGACCGCTCGGAAATCGGTGCGCCACTGCTCCGGCGTGACCGAGCAGCGAACGTAACCGCGGTACACGCCGTCGAAGAAGCGAATGTGCGGGTTGTCGGCGAGCGCGGCGTTCACCGGCGCGATGAACGCCGCGGGGAAGTCGGAAGTGATCGAGGTGCCGACGAACTCGGACGCCACCGTCGCCGAGGCCGGGTTGTCGTAGTCGAGCTTGATGTCGTTTGCCCAGCTCGAGTGGATGTCCCCGGTGATCACGACGGGATTCGACGGCTTCCGGTCGGCAAGGAACTGAGAGACGCGCTTGCGCTGCGCGACGTATCCGTCCCACTGGTCGACGTTGAACAACCCGGCAGGGCCCACCGAGCTGGGCACCGGATTGAAGTCGACCTCGGCGAAGATCGTCTGCTGCGCAAGCACGTTCCAGCGCGCGCGTGACGATGCTAGCCCGCGGAAGAGCCATCGCTCCTGCTCGGCGCCGGTCATCGTGGCCGCCGGATCGAAGCGTCCCTCGCAGTTCTTCAAGCCGTCTTCGCACGGCTGGTCTGTCCGGTACTGACGCGTATCGAGCACATGGAACTGTGCGAGGCGCCCCCAGTCGATCGTTCGGTAGAGACGTGGCCCTTTCCTACGAGCAGCGAGGAGCGGCGGAGCGGCTGGTGCTCGTAGTACGCGCGAATCGCGTTTGCCGACCGCACCGCGAAGTCTCCGGGAGGCGAGCTCCCCTCCTCCGGGATGCCGCCGGCGTAGTTGTTCTCGATCTCGTGGTCGTCCCAGGTGAGAATCCACGGCGCGGCGGCGTGGGCCGCCTGCAGCCGTCTTGTAGAGCGCGTGCCGGTTCCGATAGCTCTCGAGCGAGAACACCTCCGGGCCGTCGTGCACCCGTGCAGGCGGCGAGCCGGGCCGGGTCTTCCCCTCAGGCCCGTACTCGTAGATGTAGTCGCCGAGATGGACGATCAGATCGACGTCCTCTTCGCTGAGGCGCCGGAACGCGTTGTAGTAGCCGTTCTGCCAGTCCTGGCAGGAGACGAACGCGAAGCGCAGTTCTCCGCCGGCGTGCTCGCGGGGCGCTGTCCGGGTCCGGCCCACGATGCTCTCCTGCGGGCCGGCGATGAAGCGGTAGAAGTATTCGCGCCCCGGCTCGAGCCCTTCGACGTCGACGTGCACGGAGTGGGCGAGCTCGGGGCGCGCGTGGGCGACGCCATGGCGGACGACGTGGCGCATTGCCTCGTCGTGCGCGACCTCCCAGCGGACGGCGACGGAGCGTGACGGCATCCCGCCGCCGGCGAGTGGCTCCGGCGCAAGCCGTGTCCAGAGCAGCACGCTGTCGGGAGTCGGGTCGCCCGACGCCACGCCAAGCGTGAAGAGTTGCTCCGACCAGGGCGGCGCGGCCTTCGCGATGGCCGGGTTCAAGACCCGGGGGACCGTCCCCGCGGCGAGGAGGGCACCAGCCGCGACGACGAACCGCTTCCTCGTGATCGGCGTGTCGTGCTCCACGGCGGGCAGGTTTCCATGTCCGCGCCGCCCGATGGGTAACCACGTGGTAGCCGTTCGGCAGCGGCGTGGTGGTCAGTCGCCGGGCAGGTCGCCCTCGACGTAGCGTGTCCGCACGACCTCAGACGTGCCCGCATACGCCACGTCGCCGTCCGTCGTCTCCTGTGAGACACCTGCGCCGTGCTTCAGCGCCGTCTCGTCGACCGGGTAGATAAGGCCGGGCTTCCCGCGCGCCCCGACGGCGATCACGACCAGAGGTTCCGATCCCGTCGCGACGATCACGTGCTTCGTCCAGGGCGGACAGTGGACGAAGTCCCAGGCCTCGAGCGACCGCTCCTCGCCCTCGACGATCAGGATCCCTTCGCCGGCGAGGATGAGGAAGTCCTCCTGCGCCTCCTCGCCGTGATACATGCACGCAGGCTGGCCCGGCTGCATGACGCCGATGTTGATCCCGAGCTCTTTGAAGTGCGCTTCGCCGTTGCCCTCCCAGCGGGTGTAGCGGCCGAACTCCGCGCTGTCCCCCCAGACCGCGTCCTTGGTGTTGAGCACGTACCAGCCCTCGGCCTCCGGCAGAAGTCCGTGCTCCGTCTCCGTCAGCCGCGCTTCCTTCACGTCTCCTCCCCTGCCGCCCGTGCGGCCTCCACCAACTTTGCCGGCGCCACTTCGGCGTAGGCGTCCTCAGCGATCCCGGCGAGCTCGTTCCAGTCGAGACCGCGGTCGAGCCGGACGCCGAGCCAGCCGCGATGCCCGACGTACGGCGGCCGGAAGAAGCGTTCCGGGTCCGCCTCGACAAGCATTCCCTGCGTTCCCTCCGCAGCTGCGCACCAGATCGCGAAGCGTCCGTCACCGTGATGATCGGTCAAGACCATCAGGAACGAGCGCTTCTCGCGCACAAAGAACGTCGGCGCACCGTGGCTGAGACGCTCGCTCGTCTCCGGCAACCCGAGGCAGATCTCGCGGAGCTTCTCCAGCACGCGTTCGCGGTCGGCGGCTTTCACCATTCGATCCTCGCATACGGCCGCGAGCATCGACGGCCCACAGCGAGGCTTCAAAATCCATTCGAACGGGGTAGCAGTAGAACCACGTAACAACGACTCTGAGGGGGAATCAGATGCGTCGCCTCGTGCTGTTGCTCACAACCTTGGCCTGCCTGGCCGTCCCGGCTGCGCTGGCGAAAGGCTCGTTTCCTGAGACGATTCCGCTACCGAACGGGTTCCAGCCCGAAGGTATCGCCGTCGGCAACGGCGACACCTTCTACGTCGGCTCCATTCCTACCGGCGCCGTCTACGCGGGCAGCCTCCGCACCGGGACGGGCACCGTCCTTGTGCCCGGCGCCACAGGCCACGCGGCCACCGGGCTCGAGTACAACCACGGACGCCTGTGGGTCTCGGGAGCCGGGACCGGCAAGGCATTCGTCTACAGCGCGCGAACCGGCGCGCTGCTCAACGAGCTCCAGCTCGCGACGAGCGCCGGCCCGACGTTCATCAACGACGTCGTCGTGAAGCCCCGAGCTGCGTACTTCACCGACTCCCAACGCCCCGTGATCTACAAGGTCTCGAAGTCGTGGACCGGATCGCCCGGAGCTGTGACCCCGATCACGCTGACCGGCGACTACCAGCACGTCGCTGGGTTCAACCTGAACGGGATCGATGCAACCCCGAGCGGGCGGACGCTGCTCACGGTCCAGAGCGCAACCGGGAAGCTCTTCACCATCGACCCGAAGACCGGCGCGACGAAGCTCATCGACCTCGGTGGCGCAACGCTTCCGAACGGCGACGGCATCCTCCTGCACGGGCGGACGCTGTACGTCGTTCAGAACCAGCTGGACAAGATCGCCGTCGTGAAGCTGAACCACCGCCTCACGCGGGGCGTCGTGACGCGCGAGATCACCGACTCCGACTTCGACGTCCCGACCACGATCGACCGCTTCGGCAAGTGGCTGTACGCCGTCAACGCCCGCTTCGGCCGGGCGAGCGGGCCGGACGCGACGTATCAGGTCGTGCAGGTGCGCCGCTAGCAGATCGAACCTCGATCGAGGGATGCGAGAGGCCCCCTCAGCGGCCGAAGCCAGAGATATCTAGCTCGGTCACTGAGGGGGTCGTCGCATGCGCTCATCGAGGAATTCAGTTCGGGTCGTTGCCTGTGTCGCCGGGCTCGGTCTCGTATTCGTCCAGGCCGCGCTCGCCGTCGAGAGGCAGCCGGTCCGGTTCAACGGCGCGGACCAGGCCGCTGCCAAGGCTCTCACGCTGAAGGCGGCCGACATCGGCCCCGGCTGGAAGGGTGGCGCGAAGCAGCCCGACTTGAACCCGGACAGCCCGTGCGCAATGAAGCGCTCTGATCTCGTGCTCACGGGAGCGGCCAGGTCCGAATTCAAGACGCAAGGCGCCGCAATCACTTCGGAGTCGAACGTCCTCCAGTCGCCCGCGATGGTGACGGCCGAATGGCAACGATCGATCCACAGCGCCACGTTCATGGCCTGCGCCCGCCGCGCGTACATGAAGTCAGACGAAGCGAACGTGAAGGTGGTCTCGTTCACAAAGCTCGCGTTCCCGAAGCTGACGCGGTACAGCGCCCGCTACCGCGTCCTTGCCGACTACGGCACCTCCGGAAACACCGTTCGCGTGCTGGTGGACTTGATCTTTCTCGGTCAGGGCCGGAGCGAGATCTCGCTCATCGTCTCGACCCCGTACGCAGACCGCGCCGCTGCCGATGGCGCCGAGCGTCGACTGGCGCAGATCCTGGTCAGGCGGATCGCCGGTTAGCGCTCCTCGACGACTTCGAAGCGCAGGACCGCGTAGACCACGAGGTAGCTGAGCGTCAGGAAACCCGAGAGAAGCACCGTCATCCCGATCGCCCGCGGGTCGCCGACGACCGAGCCGAGGTCGGAGAGGATGCGCGGGTTCGCGATCACATCCCAGCTGTTCCACCGCAGGACGCGGCCCAGATAGATGCCGAAGCTGGCAAGCCCGAGCACCGCAACCGCGGCCGCCCAGGTCACGCGCGGCCCGACGTGCTGGCGCAGGACCGACTGGACGAGGTAGAGCGAGAGAAAGCCGAGCAGCATCCCGGTCCATGCCGGGGCCGCAAACACGACGACATCGACCCAGAGCGGTACGACCGGGCTCGGCGAGAGATGCTTGAAGTCGGTGAGGATGTACGGCGCGTTCGGCAGGAAGAGCAGCCAGGTGCCGCCGAGCGCGACGAGGGGCGTGCCCGTCGAGCCCCGTCGCGCGCCGTCGTAGAGGGCGAGCGCGAGGACGAACGGAATCCAGGCCAGGAACAGGTTCCAGACGAGATTCGTCAGGTCGGCGCTCTGCGTCACGACCACGCGGCAGGCGACGCCGACGGTGAGCGCCAGCGAAGCGATCAGCAGCGCGTGTAGGAGCAGCCGTCGCCGCCGGCTCGCACCGCTTCGCGAGGTCATCACCGGAACCATCGCTCCGAGCGTAACGATGGGCTGTTCGGCCCTCGTAAGGGAGTCGCGGTCCGCGCGCACGCCCTGGTCGCGCTGCGTTCGTCAGGAGAGGAGCTCGGCGGTGACCGCGTCCCCGAGTAGCCGGCCCCGCGGCGTCAGCCG
>JAXIPI010000310.1:0-8412 GCA_045403015.1 Gaiellaceae bacterium
CGCGAGGATGCGACCGCTCCGGTCGCAGGCAACGAGGCCGGTGTTCGGCGCCGGGTAGTAGTCGTCGAGCAGCTCGAAGAGGAACCCGAACCCGCAGCGGTCGCACGCGACGGCCTGGCGCAGAATGCCCTGTCGGCCGTCATGGTCGACCGAGCGATCCTTGCAGTTGGGGCAGATGAAGAACGGCATCAGTCCAGCGTACCGACGAGCGTTAGATCCACCTCTTCCACCGGAAGAAGGCGATCTGGCCGACGGTGGAGACGACGATCACGGCCCAGGAGAACGCGTAGCCGTAGTGCCAATGCAGCTCCGGCATGACGTCGAAGTTCTGTCCGTAGACGCCGACCACGAACGTGGGGAAGAGGAGGATGGAGGCGATCGCCGTCAGGCGCTGCACGACCTCGTTCTGGCCCTGTGCCACCTTCGACTGGTAGAAGTCGCGAACGCCGGCGATGAGGTCGCGGGAGAGCTCGAGCGCGTCGTTCGCGCGGAGGAGCTTCTCGTAGACGTCGCTGAACAACGTGATCTCGTGCTCGTCCAGCAGCCTGGGCGCCTCGCCCTCGACCCTGCCGTCCACGACTCGATGAACCGCGTCGCGCGTCGGTGAGAGCGTCTGACGGATGTGCAGGATGTCGTGGCGGAGGGCAGAAATCCGCTGATGCACGTCCCCCATTGGGAGGCCTTGGTCGAGCGCGTCCTCGACTTCGTCGACCTCCTCGTTCAGGTCGTCGATCTGGTCGAGGTCGCGCTCGGCGACGATGTCGGCCAGGTGAAAGGCGACCTTGCCAGGCGGAACGTCCCGATCCTCACAGGTCTCCTTGAGCTCGGTGGGATCAAACGGTTCCCCATCTTTCGGCGTCCGCCGAACCGTGAGCGCGCGGTCGCGGCTGAGGATGAGGTCGACTTCCTGGTAATAGACGCGATCCTCCTCTGTGACGGCGACCGGCACGACGAACGCGGCGAGCGCATGGTCGGCGGCACCGATGAACCTCGGCCGTGGCTCACCCGCGCCGACGAGCATCGCCAGCTCGCGCTCCTCAAGTCGCACACCCGCTGCGGCTTGGATCTCCTCAGCGGTTGGATCGAGCAGGTCGACCCAACTCTTGCCGTTGCCCATCGAAGACGAGGCTAGCGCGCGGCTCGGCCGGAGTGGGCCTACGCCGGCGCGGTGTGCTCGCGTGGGGCCGTCAGCGCGGCCTGTGGATGCCCCTCGGACTCGGCGAGAAACCGCTCCGCGTCGAGTGCGGCGGCGCAGCCGGAGCCCGCGGCGGTGATCGCCTGCCGGTACACGTGGTCCTGGACGTCACCAGCGGCGAACACGCCCGGGATATTGGTCTCCGTCGACTTGCCGGCCGTGATCAGGTAGCCGTTCTCGTCGTGGTCGAGCGCGTCGACGAACAGCTTCGTCGTCGGATCGTGGCCGATCGCGACGAAGAGGCCGTCGGTGGCGTAGTCGAGGGTCTCATCCGATTCGACGTTGCGGAGACCGACGCCGGTCAGTTTCCCGTTCTCGACGCCGAGGACCTCCTCGACGACGTACGGGGTCAGGATCTCGATCCTCTCGTGGTTGCGGGCGCGGTCGATCATGATCTGCGATGCACGGAAGTCGTCGCGCCGGTGCACGATCGTCACCTTGGAGGCGAACTTCGTCAGGAAGAGCGCTTCCTCCATTGCCGAGTCGCCACCGCCGACGACCACGACCTCGCGGTCGCGATAGAAAGCGCCGTCGCAGGTCGCGCAGTAAGTGACACCGCGGCCGTGCAGTGCCCGCTCGGACTCGAGCCCGAGCTGGCGCGCGGTGGCACCGGTGGCCACGATCACCGTCTGCGCGAGGTGCTCCTCGTCGCCGACGAAGACCTTGAACGGGCGCTCGGAGAAGTCCACACGGGTGACGTCGTCGGTGATGAACGTGGTGCCGAAGCGCGCGGCCTGGGCGCGGAACTCGGCCATCATCTCCGGGCCTATGACCCCGTCCTCGTAGCCCGGGTAGTTCTCGACCTCGCTCGTGATCATCAGCTGGCCGCCCCAGTTGAAGCCCTCGATCAGAAGCGGGCTCAGATTGGCGCGCGCTGCGTAGAGCGCAGCGGTATACCCGGCCGGGCCGCCGCCGATGATGATCACGTCACGAACTTCGTTCACTCTTGCTCCTTGTGTTGTCCGGCGCTGTGTGCGCCTTCACCATAGAGAACGAATCGGCGCCCCAAGGTGTTCCGCGCGGTCCGCTCGGGCTCGTGCGGCGACGTAGGCTTAGAATCAGGCAAGGCCAGGCAGAAAGGTCGAATATGACGACAATCACGGTCAACCTGGACGGCCTCCGCGAACTCGCCGCTTTCCGAGCCGAGAAGGGGTGCGCGATCAGCCTCTACGTCGATCTCGATCCGAGCGTCTCGCCGACGAGCGGCGCAGTCGCGACGCGCGTCCGTTCGCTCCTCGATGTCGCGGCGAAGTCGCATGGGGCCACCCGTCCCGATCTCGCGCATGAGGTCAAGACCGGGCTGAAGGAAGACTTCGAGCGGCTCGACCAGTACTTCGACGGCGGGTTCGACCGCGACGGCGCGCGGGGGCTGGCTGTGTTCGCGGCCGGGCCCGACAACGTCTGGAGCGTGCTCTCGCTCCCGTCCTCGGTCCCCGACGCCGCACGGGTTGCGGACGACTTCCTGATCGCGCCGCTCGTGCCGCTGCTCGGCCGCGGGAACGGCGTGATCGTCGCTGCGGTCGGCCGCGAGCAGGGACGTGTCCTCGAGCTTCGCGGCGGGCGGCTCCAGGACATCGCCGACCGCACGGAGGACACACCCGGCCGCCACGACCAGGGCGGGTGGTCGCAGGCTCGGTACCAGCGGCACATCGAGAAGCTGGAGCACGACCACTACAAGTCAGTGGTGGAGGAGATCGAGGATCGGTTCCGCAGACTCGGCCGGCCCCGCATCGTCGTCATCTGCAGCGACGAGACTCGCGCCGAGCTCCAGGAGGCTCTGCCGGCGGAGATCGCGGACGCGATCATTGGCTGGACGAACGCCGAGGCGCACGCCTCCGGGGCGGAGCTGCACGAGGTCGTCAAGCCCTTCGTGGAGAAGTGGCGAGCTGCACGCGAGGCCGAGGTGGTCGAGCGGTGGCGCGAAGAGGTCGGGAAGGGCTCCCGCGGGACGGCCGGTTGGGGAGACACGCTTGAGGCCGCGTCCGACGGGCGCGTCGAGACGCTGCTGCACCAGGCGGGTGTCCAGAGCGACGCATACCGCTGCCCCTCGTGCGGCCGCGCCGCCGTCAGCGCGACGACCTGCCCCCTCGACGGCACGACGATGGAGCCACGGGACGACGGGCTCGACATTGCCGTGCGCCTGACTCTCGCTCACGGTGGGGACGTGCTCGCAGTCGAGCATCGCCAGGATCTCGATCCCGTCGACGGGATCGGCGCCATTCTGCGCTACTAGGCAGCGTCGATCGCGCGCAGCTGCTCGCCGAGCTCCGGTGCCTGCACCGCATTCGGCTGCTCCGCGACAGGCGTGAGCTCCGGCAGCTCTTTGTCAGAGACGACGTAGCCCTCGAGCTTCCGCGCAGTGGGAAGAAGCCGCTTTTCGAGCGATCCGACCGTCTCGTTGAACGCGCCGACCGCACCCTTGAGGCTATTGCCCATCTTCGTCAGGTGACCGCCCACGATGCCGACGCGCTCGTAGAGCTCGCGCCCCAGCGCAAGCACCTCACGCGCGTCCTCCGCGACGCTCTCTTGCTGCCAGCCGTACGCGATCGACTGGAGCAGCACGATGAGTGTCGTCGGAGAGGCAACGTGGACACGGGACCGAACGCCCGTCTCGACCAGCGAGGGATCCTGCTCCCAGGCTGCGCGAAAGAAACCCTCGTCCGGAAGGAACATCACGACATAACTCGGCGTGTCACCGAACTGCTGCCAGTAGCTCTTGGCGCTGAGCTTCGCCATGTGCTCTCGAACCTGCCGAGCATGCGACTCGAGGTGGCGCGTGCGCTCGGAGTCGTCAGTCGCCTCGCACGCGTCGAGGTACGCCGAGAGCGGAACCTTGGCGTCGACGATCACGACCTTCTCCCCAGGGAGACGGACGACCAGGTCGGGGCGCAGCCGTCCATCGTCGGTCGAGACGGTGACCTGCTCGTCGAAGTCGCAGTAGGGCAGCATGCCCGCGAGCTCGACGACGCGCTTCAGCTGAATCTCCCCCCACCGCCCCCTCACGTGCGGCGTCCGCAACGCCGTCGCGAGGGTTGCGGTGCGTTCGCTTAGCTGTGACAACTGGCTCCCGAGTGCCCCGTACGCCCGCTCTCTTGCCAGCTCCAGCGTTCGGACCTGACCGTCGACCTTCTCGAGCGACTCCTTCAACGGCCTGACGTAGCCCGTCAGCTTGGATTCGGCGATCTCGAGGAACGCCGAACTGTTCGCCTGGTAGGCGTCGGCGGACGCCGAGCGCACCGCGTTGACGACCTTGTCGTCGAAGGAGCGACGTTCAACATCGAGCTCGGCCCGCGTTCCTGCGAGCGCGCTCTCGACAACGCTCAGGCGCCGCGACGCCGCGACCCACGCCAAGAGGGCGCCGAGAACGAGACCGAGTATGAGGGCGAGCACGACCATGGCCGACGAACGGTAGAGCTCGAGTCGGACGACAGGCGCCTCGGAATGGGTACGATCGCTCGCCGATGGCCAGGAAAGATCGAGTCCCGAATCCACCGAAGCGCTCTCAGGGCCCGCAGCGTCGCTCGACGTCCGCGGACCCGAGCGTTGCGGCCGAGCAGCGCCGCAAGCTCTTCCTGATCGGGGGATCCGCGGTCGCAGTGCTCGTCGCGGTCCTCGCGATCGTCTTCCTCACCGGCGGCGGCAGCGGCGACGACGAGCGCGCCGAGCTCGAGGCCGCCGGCTTCACGCTCCAGAGCTTCCCGGCCGTCTCGAACAAGTCCGACCACTCAGACGTCCCGACGCTCCAGACGAAGCCGAAGTGGAACTCTTCACCCCCGACGAGTGGGCCCCACTACCAGGTGCCGGCGGTCTGGGACTTCTACGACGAGGAAGTGCCGCTCGTGCAGACGGTGCACAACCTCGAGCACGGCGGTGTTGTCATCCACTACGGGCCGCAGTTCCCCAAGGCCGAGGTGGAGAAGATCCGCGAGTGGTACGCGGAGGACCCGAACGGTCTGGTCGTCGCGCCGCTCAAGTCGAACAAGAACAAGGTCACGCTCGCGGGGTGGACCGCGCCCGATGCCTCCACCGGCACTAGCGACCGGGGTCGCGGCTGGCTCGCGACCGGCACGAAGTTCGACAAGGCCGCCTTTGACGCCTTCGTCCAGGCGCACCGGTACAAAGGCCCCGAGCGGCTCCTGCCCGAGCAGTTAGCACCCGGCAACTAGCCGTCCACCTGCCGGGGTGGCGGAACTGGCAGACGCGGTCGACTTAAAATCGGCCGGCCTCGCGGCCGTGCGGGTTCGACTCCCGCCCCCGGCATTGTTTTAAGGGTATCGGCCTAGCTCCGGTTCGAGTGCGAGCGGTCAGTACCGAGGCCGTTCCGCTTTTCAACAAGGAGTTGGCGGGCGCGGCGCTACTCGATCAGTCCGAGGTGGCGTTCGAGAGTGCCGTCGGTGAGGTAGCGCGCGATCTCGGGCTGTTGGTCCACGTCTGGCGCATCCTCACGGAGGAAGGCGAGCAGGTCGCTGCCGAGCCGGGCGACGGCAGCCTTCACGTCGCCGCCGGATGCCGTCGTGAGTCCGAGGCAGACGGCAAGGTCGGTGGCGTAGTTGCCTGGCGCGATGGCGAGCGTGAGCGCAGCGTCGAGTGCGTCGCGGCGGTCGTAGACGATCCGCTTGTCGTTGAGGGGGATCAGCAGCGTCGGCGCGAGGGCAGCGGCGCCTTGCGCGAACCAGCGGAGTCCTAGCTCGTCGCCGCTGTTGGCGGCACGCTTCGCCTTCAGTACGAAGTCGAGGAAGTCCTCAAGCTCTGGATCGGCTGCGGGATGGTGTAGCGACGGGTCGGCGCCGAGCCGTCCCCGCGTCTCTTCGTCCGTGCAGAGGTAGGCGGCGAGGTTGATCGCTGGGAAGCCGAAAGACCAACGCGCGGGAGTCGTCGCTTTCGCCAACCAAGCATCGGCAGTAGTCGCTCCGGCAGACACGTGTAGTGGCGGGTCGCCGATCTGTTCCTCGAACCAGGTGCGGTAACCGACGTGCGGCGAAGGCGTGATCGCCATCAGGTCGAGGTCGCTTGCCACCGCAGTCGTCCCCTTCGCGTAGCTGCCGGTGAGAAGCACGGCTGTCGCCTCCGGCTCTAGCGTGTAGAGCTGTCCGACGACGCGCTCGACAAGCGGGGCATCGAGTCCTTCGATCTGACGTTCAAGACGCAGCACGGAGTGACCTTACGCCCGCCCGCTCTTCTGCTTACGGGACTTCGCTTCGCCGCCGCTGCCGTCCCGCGCGGTGCAGTAGGTCGCTTCGCTCCCGACCGACTGAAACCAGTGCGTCAGGGCGCTGCATACACTCCGGCGATGTCTTCGGTCGAGGAAACCGCTGCACAGACGCATCTCGAGTGGGATACGCCGCTCTTCGGGACCGCGATCGCGCAGTTCGAGCAGGCGCTCCCGTTCGCGGACGTCTCCGAGGCTGTGGCCGAGCGGCTTCGCTACCCGGAGCGCGCGCTCATGCTCTCCGTCCCGGTCAAGATGGACGACGGATCGCGCGCGGTCTTCGCGGGCTACCGCGTCCAGCACTCATCGGTGCTCGGGCCGACGAAGGGCGGCATCCGGTACGACCCTGAGGTCACGCTCGGCGAGTGCGCGGCGCTCGCGGTCTGGATGACCTGGAAGTGCGCGCTGCTGCGCCTCCCCTACGGTGGCGCAAAGGGCGGTGTGCGCTGCAACCCGCGCCAGATGTCGCCGCGCGAGCTCGAGGGCCTTACGCGCCGCTTCACCTCCGAGCTCCTGCCGATCATCGGGCCGCAGGAGGACATCCCGGCCCCGGACATGGCGACGAACGAGCAGACCATGGCCTGGATGATGGACACCTACTCGATGCAGGTTGGATACGCGGTGCCGGAGATCGTGACGGGGAAGCCAATCGCCATCGGCGGCTCGGTCTTCCGGTACGAGGCCACCGGCGCCGGGGTCGTGATGGTCACCGCGCGAGCCTGCGAGCGCCTCGGCTGGAACCTCGCCGAGCAGAGCTGCGTCGTCCAGGGCTTCGGCAACGTTGGCGGGATCGCCGCGCACGAGCTCGTCGACCGGGGCGCGAGTGTGATCGCGGTCTCCGACATGTCAGGCGGTGTGCACGACGAGAACGGCCTTGACGTCCACGCGATGAGCGAGCACGCGCGGGAGCACGGGTCGCTCGAAGGGTGGGCGACCGGAACCCGAATCACGAACGAGGAGTTGCTGGAGCTTCCCTGCGACATTCTCGTTCTCGCCGCGCGGGAGGATCAGCTGACCGAGGAGAACGCCGGACGAGTCCAGGCGCGGATGATCGTGGAAGGCGCGAACGGCCCGACCTCGCTCGAAGCCGACGCGATTCTCGCCGAGCGCGGGATCCCGATCCTGCCGGACGTCCTCACGAACGCCGGCGGCGTCACCGTCTCGTACTTCGAGTGGGTGCAGGATCTCGGGCGGCTCTTCTGGGGCCGCGACGAGATCCGCCAGAAGCTCGAGGAGAAGATGAACGACGCCTTCGACCGCGTGTGGGAGATCTCCAAAGAGCGCGGCGTCACGCTCCGGACCGCAGCGCTCGTCGCCGGGATTCGCGAGGTTGCGTCCGCGCTCGACGCCCGCGGCCTCTATCCATAATTCCCTCATGGACCGTGTCCGGGATGCAATGGTCGTCGATCCGCCGATGCTCGGCGGCAGCGCCAGCGCGCAGGAGGCCGGCGAGGCGCTCGGTCGGCCCGAGGTACGCGCCCTCTTCGTCTGTGACGACGGTCGACTGTTGGGGGTCGTGACGCGCAAGACGCTCGTTCGCGAGGTCGTCGCCGCCGGCCGTGACCCACGCACGACCGAGTTGCGCACGATCGTCGAAGCGCCGCAGAACACGATCGGCTCCGAGTTGCCGCTCGACGAGGCGTTCCGCTTCCTCGAAGAGCACGACCTGGAGCGAGTCCCTGTGCTCGAGGACGGCCGGCTCGTTGGGGTGCTCTCGCGGGCGGTGCTGCAACGGCGGCTGGCGGAGGACGAGCCGCCGCCCGAGCCGGCCGAGTCCTAACAGCAGGTGTAGGCGCCGGGAGGCGCTGCGCCTTCTTCGGGCTCGGGGAGTTCGGCCGCCGCAAACGCGGCGCCGTGGAGGATGTCGCGCTCGCTCGCCTCGATCCCCTCGAGGGCGTAGAACGCGAGAATCTCGGTGAGAATTGCGGCGCCGGCGACGATCACCGGCGCCCGACCCGGCTCCACGATCTCCGCGCGCGCCTCCACGGTCATCGCGGCAAGCCGAGCG
>JAXIPI010000189.1:0-2712 GCA_045403015.1 Gaiellaceae bacterium
GGCGAGCGTCGGCAGCGCCTTCGCGGACGCCGCGTAGAGACCGCTCGTCGCATCGTTGAAAGGGCGCCCAAGCGCGACGCGCATCGACCGCCGAAGGAGGCCCGTCCCGAGCTTGCGAACGCCCTCCGGCTCGTAGCGGTAGGGCGCGTAGCCCTCGCCGCTGACAAACCGCGAGCCGACGGCGACATCCGTTTCGCCGGAGCGCACGAGCTCCAGCAGCCGCCGCAGCTCCGCGACCGGGTGCTGGCCGTCGGCGTCGACACGGCCGCAGAAGGCGTAGTCGTGCTCGAGCGCCCAGGCATAGCCGGCCGCGATGCCGGCCTGGAGACCGCGGTTCTCGCCGAACGACAGCACCTCGGCGCCGCGCTCGCGCGCGATGCCGGCAGTCCCGTCCGTGGAGCCGTCGTCGACAACGAGGACGTCGGCGTCCGGGAGCTCGCGATGGAGCTCGTCGAGCACCGCGGGGAGATTGCCCTCTTCGTTCCAGGCGGGGATGAAGACCAGCGTGTCGCTCATCCCCCGAGGGTAGCCGCCGTGCTAGAAGGCGGCGTGGCGTCCTCACCTCACATCCACCGCGACCGCGTCCGCTTCCGCGACTGCGACGCGATGGGACACGTCAACAACGCCGTCTTCTCAACGTACCTCGAGGAGTCCCGGATCGGCGTGCTCGGCGGCCTGAACGACTTCATTCTCGCCAGGGTCGAGATCGACTTCCGCTCCGAGCTTCGGATGGGCGAGGAGGTCGAGGTGAAGACCAGCTGCTCCCGCATCGGGACGAAGAGCTTCGACCTCGAGCACGTGATCGCAGCGGGCGGCCGCGTCGTCGCCGAGGCGAAGAGCGTCCTCGTTTCGTACGACTACGAGCGCGGCGAAAGCATCCCTGTGCCGGACGACCTGAGGAGACGGCTGACCGGTTAGGTGCCGGGGTAATGCAGCCCGCGGTGCGGGCAGCGACCGTCCTGGAGCTTTTGCTGGACCACCGACGGCGTCGCGGCTGGAGGCTTGAGGGAAGCAGGTATCTCGCCGTCGGCCAGGCGCGGGAGAACGAGCGCGCCGAAGGCGCTCGCGGCCACCGCGAGAGCGGCGAGGAAGGTTGCGAAGCGTCGACCCGAGGGACGCTGCGGGCTCACGCTCCCTACGGTAGCGCGCCGGGCGCCCTCTTGGCGACGGCGACGGTGACAAGCCTCGGCCCGGCAGTATCGATCACCTCGAGGTCGAGCTTGTCCCCTGGGTCGCGGTCGGCGATCACCGCGCTGAGGTCGGCGGCCGAATCGATCGGCACGTCATCGGCTGCGATGACTACGTCGCCGACCGACAGATCCGCCTTCGCGGCAGGCCCGCCGGGGTAGACGACCGTAACCGCGGCGCCGCGCACGCTGCCGTCGAGGCCGAGCTGCACCGCTGCGGACTCCGAGTCGACCGAGGAGTATGCGATCCCAAGCCAGGCCTCCGTGTCGGGCGGCGCCTGGCGGATCTTCGCGATCACCGGGAGCGCTTCGTCGATCGCGATCGCAAAGCTCACGTTCTCGGCGTCGGCGAGGCGGACGCCCGCGGTGTTGATCCCGAGCAGCCGGCCGGAGCGGTCGACGAGCGGGCCGCCGGAGTTGCCGGGATTGATCGCGGCGTCCGTCTGGAGCAGGCCCGTCAGCATCCCGTTCTCCCCGTCGATCGTGCGATGGAGCCCGGAGATGATCCCTGAGGTCACCGTCGCTCCGAGACCGAGAGGGAAGCCGACGGCGATGACCGCGTCGCCGAGCCGGAGCGACGAGGAGCGGGCAAGAGGGAGCGGGACGAGGTCCGTCGCCTCGACGCGGATGACGGCGAGATCCTTTCCGGGTGCTGTTCCGATCACGGTCCCGGCCATGGGCCGCTTGTGCACATCGTCGTTGAAGACGACCGTGACCCGTGTGGTGCCCTCGACGACGTGGTTGTTCGTGAGGATGATCCCACGCCGGTCGAGCACGATCCCGGAGCCCTCGCCTCGCCCGCCGCCGAAGGACTCGGTGCGCACGTTCACGACCGACGGGAGGACGCGTGCGACGGCGTCGGCGAGCGAGCCTGCACGATCCGGCGCGGGCGTGGCGCTCGTCTCCGTGGCACTCGGCTCGGTGACGGTGACTGTCTGCGCCGCCGTCGAGGTCGGCGCGGCTCCCTTGTCGTCCCCGCTGCAGCCTGCGAGAGCCGCCACGGCAAGCAGGACGGCGAGGACTCTCACGGCAGCCTCGGGAAGGTCACGACCGCGATTCCGGCAGCGGCGAGCAGCAGGACGAGCCCGCCGGCGAGAAACGCGAACGTGACCTCCTGCTTGCGCTTCACCTTGCTGACGAGCGATCCCATCTTGTCGTACGCCGACCGCAGGTCGCCGACGCTCTCGGCCTCGTAGAAGCGACCACCGGTCGTCGCGGCGATCTGTCGCATCGTCGGCTTGTCGGGGGGCACGGGAATGATTCTCGTGCCACCGAAGCGGTTGAACTCGACGACGCCCTCCGGGGTGCCCAGAGCGATCGTGTAGACAGGGATCTTGAAGGACTTCGCGCGCGCCGCTCCCTCCTGCGGGAGGAGCAGCCCTTCGGTCTGCGAGCCGTCCGAGAGCAGCAGGATCGCGGCGGGAGGCCTCTGCCCGGGGTTGCCCGCCTCGGCGGCGCGCGCGACCTCGACCCCTCGCGCAAGCCCGTCTCCGATCGCCGTACCGCGCTGGGGGTAGAGGTAGTC
>JAXIPI010000272.1:0-12901 GCA_045403015.1 Gaiellaceae bacterium
CCGGGGCGGGAGCGAACTGCTGCTCCCGCCCCGGTTTGACAACGGCGGAGCAGCAATGCAAGGCTGACGTCGTGCGGATGGAAGCGGTTTCATGGACGTGAGCGGCGCGGCCGGCGGGAGCGCCGCAGGGCGCCTCGGCCCGCCGACGATCGCCGATGTCGCGGCTCGCGCGGGCGTCGGCGTGGCGACTGTGTCTCGCGTGTTCAACGGGCACCCGAACGTCGCCGATCCGACTCGTGAGCGCGTCCTGGCCGCGATCCGCGAGCTGAACTACCGTCCCAGCTCGGTCGCGCGGAACCTCTCGCTCCGCCGCACCTTCGTGATCGGCGTCGTCGTCCCGTTCTTCACGAATCCCTCGGCCGTCGAGCGCTTGCGTGGAATCGTCTCCGGGCTCGAGGCCTCGCCGTACGACCTGGCGCTGTTCGACGTCGAGTCGCCCGATCGCCAGCGTCGCGCGTTCGACACATTCGGTCGCGGCGACCGGGCCGACGGGCTGGTCGTGGTCTCGCTCGTCCCGCCCGATGTCGAGCTGGTACGCCTCGAGGCGGCGCAGATCCCGTGTGTGCTCGTCGACGCTCCCCATGCGGTCCTGCCGACCGTCCTCTCCGACGACGTTGAGGGCGGCATCCTCGCCACGCGCCACTTGCTCGAGCTCGGTCACCTGCGTATCGCGTTCATCGGCGACAAGCCGCCGGACCGCTTCCGCTTCCACTCGAGTCGGGATCGAACCGAGGGTTACGTGCGGGAGCTCGGGCGCGCTGGACTGTCGGTGCGCCCCGAGTACGTGCGCGAGGGAACGCAGAGCCGTCACGTAGCGCGGAGCATCGCGGAGGACCTGCTGCGTCTCCCCGAGCCGCCGACCGCGATCTTCGCGGCCTCGGACACGCAGGCACTGGGCGTGCTCGAGGCAGCGCAGGCGATGGGTGTGCGTGTCCCGGACGAGCTGTCCGTCGTCGGCTTCGACGACGTCGAGGCTGCCTCCTACGTGGGTCTGACCACCGTCCGCCAGCCGCTGTTCGAGAGCGGCCGGCGCGGTGCCGAGCTGCTGCTCCAGGCGCTCGAAGGTGGTTCGCTTGCCGGCTGCTCGGAGACGCTGCCGCTCGACCTCGTCGTCCGCACGACGACGGCGCCGCCGGCGAACGCCTGAGGCCCGTTAGTCCTCCGAGACGCGGACAGCGCCGGCTTCCACGGCGGCCGTCCAGGTCGTTCCCAGTGCCGGGATGCTCTCGAGCCGAAGTGTCTCGAGCCAGTCCGGGAGCCCGGGGGCGGTCGAGACGAGGCGGCCGTGGGTCGCATCAGGCCCGAGCCCGATCAGCAGCTGCAGGAGGAGGACGATCGTCCCGGCCGCCCACGCCTGTGGCTTGGAGGCTGTCGGGTAGACGATCGGATGTGGAGCGTCGGCGCGCGAGAAGCCGGCGAACACTTCCGGCAGCTGGAAGTCGAAGAACGACGCCGCCTCGAGCATCGACCACGTGATCCGAACTGCCTCCTCCTGCCGCCCGTAGCGCGCCAGCCCCCAGGCGACAAGCGAGTTGTCGTGAGGCCAGACGGTGCCGTCGTGGTAGGCGAGCGGGTTGTAGCCGGCGTCGTCGGACGCCATCGTACGGACGCCCCAGCCGGACCAGAGCGTTGGCCCAAAGAGCTGCTGCACGAGTGCCTCGACACGCTCCTCGGGCACGATGCCGCTCCAGAGCAGGTGGCCGACGTTGGAGGTCAGCGAGTTCACCGGTCGCTTGTCGCCGTCGAGGGCGAGCGCGTACGTCCAGCCGCCGGGACGCTCGCACCAGAACGCCTCGTCGAAGTGCTGCCGAAGCGTCGACGCGTCGCTCTCCAGCCGGCCGGCCAGTGTCTCGTCCCCCCACGCCTCGCGCGCGAGCTCGGCCAGCCGCAGCTTCGCGTCGTAGACGTACCCCTGGACTTCTGCGGCTGCGATCGGCCCCTGCGCCTGCGTGCCGTCATGGAAGAGCTGCGAATCGTGTGAGTCCTTCCACGTCTGGTTCTCGAGTCCGCGCGCGACGCGACGCTCGTATTCGACGAACCCGTCACCGTCCCGGTCTCCCCACTCGTCGATCCACGCGAGCGCGCGCAGGGCGGGATCGCGCAGCTCACGTGCAAACGCGTCGTCGCGGGTCCACCGCCAGACCTCCGAGAGCAGGACGAGGAAGAGCGGCGTCGCATCGACGGTGCCGTAGTAGCGCTCGAAGAACGCGCGTGCTCCCTTGCCGGAGCGGAGTTCGTGCACGATCTTGCCCGGCTCGGCGTCGATCGATGGGTCGTCCTCGGTGGCCTGGAGCCGCGCCAGCTCGCGCAGGGCCGTGCGCGCGAGGTCCTGTCCGAGCAGGAGCGTCTGCAGGCTCGCGATGATCGTGTCTCGGCCGAACACGGTCATGAACCACGGCAGGCCGGCGGCGATCAGCTCCCCGTTGCCGCTCGCCCGCAGCCGCAGCGCGGCAAGATCGTCGATCGCCCGGTCGTACGAACGCTGAAGCAGCGGCACGCTCGTCGTGAGCTTCGGCACCGTCTGCCGCCAGCCGCTGAGGGACGCCTCGACGCGCCGCCCTTCGGCCGGCAGCGCCAGGACTGCGGCCTCCGCCTCGGCGGCGTCGAGGCCCGGCGCGAACCGGAGGTCGAGCTCCCACTCGGCTCGCGGAGCCAGGGAGACGTGAAAGGCGAGGCCGCGTTCCGTGCGCCGGCCGGGTTGCGAGCAGGTGGCGACGGTGACGAGGTCCGAGACCGTGTCGGTGAAGCGCAGCTCGTGACCCTCGGCGTCGTAGTCGGCCGGAGCCGGGCCTGGGAGCGGCGCGATGTCGATCGCCGCGCCGTCGAGGCTGAAGTCGTGCGCCTTGACGGCGAAGATGTCGGCGAAGTCCGCCGCGAGCTCCAGCTCGACGTCCAGCTCGACGTGGCGGGCTCCGAGGTTGCGCACGACGAACTGCTCCTCGAGCCCGACCGAGATCCGGCGGCGGCGAACGATCTCGAGCTCGTCCCGCTCGAGCCCGCCGGCGAGGGGGTTGCGGCTGAAGTAGGAGGCCTCGTGGGGGTCGCCGCGTCGTCCCGTCAGGATCTCCGGCCGGGCGCCGTTGACCAGGAGGACGAAGCGCGACAGGAAGCGCGTGTCGTGGGCGAAGAGCCCGGCCGGCGGGACGTCGATGTCGCCGCGCTCGTCGGCGATGCAGAACGTCGAGCCGGCGAGAATGGTGTTCGTCACGGCGGGCGAGCTTACCCCCTGCCCCGCGGCTGCGCGACGGCTCGCGCTGCGGGTTGCATTCGCTCGAAAGGATTGGTTTTAGTCCGCGGCGGGTAATCTATGGAACCGGTTCCATAGATTGCAACTTTTCACCAGGAGGGGCACATGAAGCGCTACCGCCTTCTCGCCGTTGCCGTTTGCACGGGTCTTGTCGTGCTTGCCGGCATCGGCGCCAGCACGACCCAGGGGAAGACGGCGGCACCTGCCGCCACGCAAGCGTCCGGGACGGTCACGCTCTCAGGCTGGGCGTCCTCGCCGACGGAGACGAAGCTGTTGAGACAGGTGATTCGAGGGTTCGAGAAGACCTTCCCGACGATCAAGGTCGACTACGCCCCCGTCTCCGGTGACTACCCGGCGGCAATGCTCGCCAAGTTCGCCGCGCGGACTCCGCCGGACGTGTTCTACGTCGATTCGAACGTGGCGCCCGACTGGATCAAGCAGCGCGTGCTCGAGCCGCTCGACCCCTTCGTCGCCCAGAGCAAGCTCAAGACGGCCGCGTTCTTCCCGTCGCTGCTCAACGGCTTCAAGGGACCGGACAAGAAGCTCTACGGCTTCCCGAAGGACTGGTCGCCGCTCGCGATGCAGACCAACAACCGGCTGTTCAAGAACTCGAACGTGAAGGTCCCGACGAATTGGGCCGAGTTGAGCGCGGCCGCAAAGAAGCTCAGGGTTCCCGGCGGCCGGGCGATCTGCCTGTCGCCGAGCTGGGACCGCCTGCTGGCGTTCGTCTACCAGAATGGCGGCACGTTCCTGAATGCGGCGAAGACGAAGTCGACCGTCAACACTCCGGCGGTCGCCCAGGCCGTCAACTTCTACGTCGGCCTGCTCAAGAGCGGCGTCGCCGGGACGCCGGCGCAGCTCGGCGTCGGCTGGTGTGGAGAGGCGCTCGGCAAGGAGAAGGCGGCGATCGTCTTCGAGGGCAACTGGCTCGTGCCCTACATGGGCGACACCTTCCCGAACGTCAAGTTCACGAACAACAAGATGGTGCGGGGCAAGCAGGATGGGAACCTCGCCTTCACCGTCTCGTATTCGATGGCTCGCGACTCGAAGAACAAGCCGGCCGCGTGGCAGCTGATCCGCTACCTCGTCGGCCAGCCCGGCATGAAGACGTGGACCTCGAAGGGCCTCGCGCTGCCCTCGCGCAGCGATGTGAAGCCGGTATCCGGCCGAGCCGCGTTCATCGCAGCCGCTCCGGCCGCCCGCCCGTGGCAGTTCGCGCCGGCGTTCACGAAGGTGATGGACGTCGCGAACAACGAGCTCTCTGCCGTGCTGGAGGGGAAGCAGACCGTCCCCGGCATGCTGCAGAAGATCGAGACAACGGCGAACGACGCACTGTAGGCCGTTCGGTCCGTCCTCCTCCCCCGCACGTTTGCCGCGCGGGGGAGGAGGAGATTCTTCCCCGACACGCTGAGCGAGGCGCGAGTGGCGGCGACGGCGAAACGACAGCAGAACACACTCAGTAGCGCCCGCCTCCGTGAGGCGCTCGTCGGTTACGGGTTCATCGCAGTGCCGATGGGCATCTTCCTCGTCTTCTTCATCTACCCGCTCCTCTACTCGCTCTACATCAGCCGCTACGACTGGGGCGTCTTCGGGAAGATCGAGCCGCTCGGATGGGAGAACTATCGCGAGCTGTGGCACGACGAGATCTTCTGGCGGGCGATCAAGAACACCCTCAAGTACACGGTGGTCGTCGTCCCACTCGAGATGGCACTGGCCCTCTCGCTTGCGGTGATCGTGAACGCGGGGATTCGGGGCAAGTCGTTCTTCCGCTCTGCCTTCTACTTCCCCTCGCTTGCGTCCTCGGCTGCGATCACGGCGATCGCGATCTACATCCTCTCTGCCGATGGGCTGCTGAACGCCGTCATCGGCGGCGATCGCTCGTGGTTCGGCGACTCCGACACCGCGCTCTGGTCGATCGCCGGCCTGAACGCATGGACGACGTCCGGGACGATGATGCTGTTCTACCTCGCCGCCCTGCAGGCGATTCCGACTGACGTCTACGAGGCGGCGGCGATGGACGGCGCCAAGACATGGCGGACATTCTGGAAGATCACCTTCCCGCTCCTGAAGCCGGGCCACTTCTTCGTCTCGGTCGTGGCGGTGATCGGAGCGCTTCAGGTGTTCGACCAGGCGTTCATCGTCTCGAACGGCTCCGGCGGACCGAGCTACTCGACGCTCACCGCGGTGCTCTACCTCTACCGGACTGCGATCGCGGACGTCCGGTTCGGCTACGCGGCAGCAATCGGGGTCGCGCTCTTCGTGCTGATCTTCACGCTGACGCTGATCCAGCGCCTGCTCTTCGGCAAGGCGGAGACGGCCTGATGGCGATCGACGTCGCTCGAATCGAAGACGTCGACCGCTCCATCCCGGCGCGCACGTCGCAGGAGCGCTGGCGCCGCGTTCTGACCTACTCGATCCTGATCGTCATCGCGGCGCTCTTTTTCGTCCCCTTCCTGTGGACGGTCTCGACCTCGCTCAAGAGCTTGCCCGAGACGACGGGATTCGACCTGCTGCCGAACAATCCGAGCCTGCGGGCCTACCGCGAGGTCTTGACCGAGTTCGACTTCCTGCGCTACGCGGCCAACAGCTTCTTTCTCGCCGCAATGATCACGCTGGCGAATCTCATCCTCTGCTCGCTCGGCGGCTACGCCTTCGCCCGCTTGAGGTTCCCCGGGCGGGAGGTTCTCTTCATGCTCGTGCTGGCGACGTTGATGATTCCCGACCAGCTTCGGCTCGTGCCCGTGTTCGTGATGCTCAGCGGCTGGGGCCTGGTCGGCTCGTTCAAGGGCTACATGCTGATCAAGCTCGTGCTGGCGACCAATCTCTTCTTCATGCGCCAGTACTTCCTGACGATCCCCAGGGACTTCGAGGAGGCCGCGAAGCTCGACAACGCCGGGCACTTCAAGACCTTCTGGAAGGTCATGCTGCCCCTGACCGGGCCGGCGTTGGCGGCGATCACGATTCTCACCTTCCAGGGCATCTGGAACGAGTTCTTCTGGCCGCTGCTCTTGCTCGGCTTCGGCGACCCGGACCACTACACCGTCCAACTCGGGATCGCGCAGTTCCGGTTCCAGTACCAGACTCTCTGGCCACAGCTGATGGCCGCGAGCGTGATTGCGATCCTGCCGATCGTCGTCATCTTCCTCATCTTCCAGCGGTACTTCGTCGCCGGTGTCGTCGCGAGCGGGGTCAAGGGATGACCGTCAGGGCCGCCCTCCGCTACGCGCTACGCGACATGTACGAGCAGTCGTGGCGGCTCGTGATCCTGAACACAGCGTTGTCCGCGGTTGTGCTCGCGGTGCTGGCGCTGGCGAGCTACGCGCCGGTCGCGCTCGTGCTCGGCATCGTCGTCGGCCCGCTTGTCGCCGCGCTGATGCACTGCGCCGTCTGCCTCGTTCGGGACGGGGAGCTTCGGCTGGCGACCGCAATCGAGGGTGTGCGGCTGCACTGGCTTCGCGGGCTCCAGTTGGGGGCGCTGGCCGGCGTGGTTGTGCTCGCCGGGCTGGTGGCGGTGCGGAGCTACGGCTCGTCGGGCGCGCTCGCATGGCCGCTGGCGTTCGTCGCCGCGTACCTGCTCGCGTGCTTCCTCGTGCTCCAACTCCTGCTCTGGCCGCTCGTCGTCGTCGAACGCGAGCGCCCGCTGCGAGGCCTGCTTGCGGACGCGGGCACGGCGCTCGCCCGGCGGCCGGGCGCGTCGATGGGGCTCGCGCTCGCGCTACTGCTGATCAATGCGCTCGGCGCAGCGGCGGCAGTGCTGCCGCTGCTCACCGTGACCGTTGCGTACTCGTTCGTCGCGGCCGCGCGCTTCGCACTGCCGTCCCAACTCGAGGAGGGCTCGCTCTAATGGCAAGCGTCACCTTCGATGACGTCTCCAAGCGCTTCGACGCCAACCTCGTCGTCGCCAACCTCTCGCTCGAGATCGCGGACGGCGAGTTCCTCGTCCTCGTCGGCCCGTCCGGCTGCGGGAAGAGCACGGCGCTGCGGATGCTCGCCGGCCTCGAAGACGTCACGAGCGGCCGCGTCCTGATCGGCGATCGCGTCGTCAACAACCTCGCACCCGGCGCGCGCGACCTGGCGATGGTCTTCCAGTCTTACGCGCTCTACCCGCACATGACGGTGTACGACAACCTGGCGTTTGGGTTGCGCAACACAAAGGTTCCCAAAGCCGAGATCGAACGCCGGGTGACCAACGCCGCCGAGATTCTCGACCTGAGCGAGCTGATCAAGCGCAAGCCGAAGCAGCTCTCCGGCGGACAGCGGCAGCGCGTCGCGCTCGGTCGCGCCATCGTCCGTGAGCCGGTCGCGTTCCTGATGGACGAGCCGCTCTCAAACCTCGATGCCGCGCTACGCGTCCAGACGCGCGCTGAGATCCTGAAGCTCCAGCGCCGCCTGTCGACGACGACGATCTACGTCACCCACGATCAGATCGAGGCGATGACGATGGGCGACCGGATCGCGGTGATGAAGCTCGGCGTACTCCAGCAGATCGGCTCGCCGGAAGAGCTGTACACCAGGCCGAAGAACGTCTTCGTGGCCGGGTTCATCGGCTCGCCCTCGATGAACCTCGTTCCGGCTGGGTTGATCGAGGGCGCCGGCTCGACCGGGATGCTCGCCGGATTCCGGCCGGAGCACGTCGAGCCGGCGAACGGCAAGGTGGACGGTGCGCGCTTCGACGCCGTGATCGAGGTTGTCGAGTACCTCGGCGACGAACAGCTCGTCCACCTGCGGCTCAAGGACACGCCGCTTCTCGCCAAGCTCGACATCGAGGAGCGCGTCGCCACGGGGGAGCAGTCGACGTTCAGGATCCCGCCCGACAAGCTGCACCTGTTCGACGCGGAGACCGAGCTGGCGCTCCGCTCCTAGAGCGTGCGCAGCAGCTCGAGCATCGCCGGCGGCCCGTCGACCACGAGGTCGGCGGCCTCGCGCAGCTCAGCCGGTCCTTCCGGCGAGGCGACTGCGACGGTGACGCCGAGCTCGAGCGCGCGCAAGGCGTTGAAGGCGTCGAGGTCGGTCGAGTCGTCGCCGGCGTAGAGCGCCCGCTCGAGCCCGCGCTCGCCGAGCAAGTGGGCCACGGCCGTCCCCTTGTGCGCACCGACCGGCGGTCGCAGCTCGAGCACCTTCCGCCCGAAGCGCGCAACGAGCCCTTCGTGGCGCGCCCGCGTCGCCACCGCCTCGAGCATCCGGAGCGCCTCGCTCTCGTTCTCTGCCCGCCGGTAGTGAAAGGTCACGGTCAGCGGCTTTCGCTCGACGTCCTCCCAGTCGATCGTCGCGGCGAAATTCTGCAGGCGCTCGCTCCAGGCGGCCGCTCCCGGCTCCAGCTCGAGCCCGTGCTCGCCGACGTAGACCAGCTCGTCGAGTCCGACGACCCGCCGCGCGTCGGCGCTCGAGCGCCCGCTGATGCACGCCACGAGGGCGTAACGGCCGTTGAGCCGTCGGAGCTCGACCTGCGTCTCCTCGGGCACGGCCGAGTCGTGCGGGACGTCGACGATCGGTGCGAGCACACCGTCGACGTCCAGCAGGATGGCCGTTCGTTCCGGGGCCTCGGCGATGCGCGCGAGCAGGGAGTCGCCGTTCATCGCCCTAGGATACGAGCGGTGCCGCTGAAACTCATCGGGATCGGCCTGGTTGCCGGCCTCTTCAGCGCCCTGTTCGGCGTCGGCGGCGGCATCGTCATCGTGCCGCTCCTGATCCTCCTCCTTGGGTTCGAGGGTCGCGTCGCGACCGGGACGTCGCTCGCGGCGATCGGGATCACCGCTCTCGCGGGGACGATCCTCTACGCGTTCGAGGGTCACGTCGACGTGGCGTATGCGGCGCTCGTCGGACTTCCGGCTGCGGCCGGTGCGGTTGCGGGGACCGCAGTCCAACAGCGCGTCTCCGGGCGGGCGTTGACGCTCGCGTTTGCACTGCTGCTGACGACCATCGCGATCTGGCTGCTCGTCGAATGAGCGCAACCACGATCGCCTTTGCCCTCCTGCTCGGCTTCACGGCGGGTGTGCTCGCGGGCTTCTTCGGGGTCGGCGGCGGGATCCTGTTCGTCCCCACACTCGTGGCGCTCGGGCTGTCCCAGCTCGGGGCCGAGGCGACCTCGCTGCTCGCGATCCTGCCGACGGTCGCGGCCGGAGCATGGCGTCAAGGGCGCTATGGGAACGTTCTCTGGCAAACGGCGCTCGTGCTCGGAGTCTCCTCGATCGCCGGTGCCGCCGTCGGCGTCCAGGTCGCGACGGCACTGCCGGAAGACACTCTGCGGCGGCTCTTTGCGGTCTTCCTGCTGCTGGTCGCCGCACAGCTCGCGTGGCGTGCCCGGCGGCCAGCCCCGTATCCTTGAGTCGATGACCGAGCACGAGGAGATCTGGCTCCCGCTCGTCGACGAGCCGATCGGAGGCATCGTCGCGCAGATTCAGGCCGACGACCCCGAGATCGAGCGCCTCGTGGGCTCGCCGCGACGCATCCTCGCCTTCAGGACGTTCGCCTACATCAGGGTGGGCGTGAAGCTCGGCGAGCTGCTCGTCGACAACGATCTGCCGCCGTATGACGGCACGGAGACCTGGGTCGACCTTCTCCTTCGCGATCCCGCCAACCGGGCTGCGATCGCGCAGGAGGTGCGGGCGGTTGCCGAGGAGATCGCCGCCGACCCGCGCTACGGCGACGACGAGCCGCTCGGACCGGACGAGGAAGCCCGAGCACGCTTTCGCGAGTTCGCCCGGAAACTCGAAACCTAGCTCCCACTCCCACCGTCCCGGGATATGCAGATAATGGGGGCCGTGCCTCTCCGGCTCCTCGCGCTCTTCCTGCTCGCGTGCTGCCTGGCCACTGTCGGGGCGAGCACGGGCACGACGGCGAAAGCTCCCGTCGTCTCAGCCGGCGCCTACGCGGTGCAGGTCAACATCCCCAGTCAGCCAGGCGCGAGTGCAGGTGGCGCCACCGCGCCCAGCGAGGTCACGACCGCGACCGGGGACACGTTCGTGTACCCGGCGGACGGTTCCGCGGTCAAGACCGGCGCCCTCTCGTCCAGCGCGTTTGCCGCGGGCACGACGGCGCAAGCCGTGAGCGACGTTCTCAGCGTCTCCCTCTTCAACGGCGAGATCACCGCGGAGAGCGTGGCTGCCAGGGGCAAGGCATCTCCGACCGCCTCCGACGCCATTGGATCGGCCGTGACAAACCTCGTTCTCCTGGGCCAGGGAGTGACGCCGGTGCCGAATCAGCGCTTCCCACTCGGCGACTGGGGTTACGCGATCACCCTCGAGTTGGCGGCGGAGGCGCCGGTCGCGGATGACACGCGCAACGCCCGCGCAGCGGTGACCGCACTCCGCGTGGTTCTTCTCGCCGATCACGGCGGGCTTCCGGTCGGCACGGAGATCCTCATCGGCCACGCCGAGGCATCGTCGTCGACGCCTGTCTTCACCGCGGCCCCGCCGCCCGCCGAGCAGGCCAAGCCCTCGAAGCTCGGACGACCCGCGGGCGTGCCGTCGAAGAAGGCGAAGCCGCTGCCGAAGCCGCCGGAGCCGAAGGCGGGCCGCCCGGGCTCGGTCTTCAAGTTGCCGCCGACCGACGTCTCGGCGCCGCTCTCGCCGGACGGCTACGTCTTCCCCGTCTACGGCCCGTCGTCGTTCACGGACACGTTCGGGGCGCCGCGCGCCGGTGTCGGCTGGCATCACGGCGAGGACATCTTCGCCCCGCTCGGCGCCCCGCTCCTCGCCGTCGCCGACGGCACCGTCTTCTCCGTCGGCTGGAACGACCGCGGCGGCTACCGGCTCTGGCTGCGCGACCGTCAGGGAAACCAGTTCTACTACGCGCATCTTTCGGCGTTTTCGCCACTCGCCGTGGACGGCCGCGAGGTTCGCGCCGGAGCCGTGATCGGCTTCCTCGGCAACACCGGGGACGCCCAGAGCACCCCGTACCACCTGCACTTCGAGATCCACCCCGTCGGCCTGCTGCCGATGGGCTACGACGGCGTCGTCAACTCCTTCCCGTACCTGAGCGCGTGGAGGCGGCTCGAGGATGTCTCGTTCGCCGCCGGACGCGGCTGGGCGCCGCCCGTGCCGCCGACCGCGACGGCCCCGCGGCCGGGAGCGCTGTTGCTCGGCTCGACGGACATCTCGAGCGCGAGCGGGCTCGAGCCGGGCTCGCTCGAGCGGGCGCTCGTCGCTCCGGTCTCAGCCGAAGGCGACGGCGCCCTCATCCGATCCGGCTAGAGCTCGCCTAAGCTGCGGGCTCCGAAGCCGGCGGCGTGTACGAGTAATCGTCCGTGCTCTCGCCGGTGATCTTCTGCATCAGCCACTCGCGGGTCTGTGGCCCGGTCATCGGGTTGAAGAGAATTCCGATCGCGATGCCGATCAGCAATAGGATCGTGTTGCGGCCGCTGTTGTCCTTCTTGCCCTGAATGCGGCTCGCTGCCGTGCGGAGCTCGTCGGCCGCCTTCCTGAGGTTGTCCTGGATCTCCTTGTCGGTCGCCGCGCGCATCGCGGTCGCCGTGAGGTTCCGGTTGCCGAGGAGCTCGGCATACACGTCTCGGGCGGCGCTGAACGCTTCCTTCAGGTTGTCGTGGAGCGCGTCGTCGTGCAGCGCGCGGTCGACATACGGCCGCATCGTGTCGGCCGTGTCGTAGAACCTCTCCTTCGTCCTGGTGGCCATTCGGCCCTTCCTTTCGGGTACTTGTGGTCGGAACCTGATTCTCTCCGCATGAGGATCCTTGCAAACTGTGTCAGCGTGCGGAAGCCGCCGCCTGCCGTTCGAGCAGCGTATGCCGTGTCCGCCGGGCCTGTCCCTTCGGAGTGAAAGCCTCGTCGAGGACCTCCTCGACATGATCGACGAGGACGAACTCGAGCTCGCGCCTCGTTTCCGGCGGGAGGTCGTCCAGGTCGTGCACGTTCTCTTGCGGAAGGATCACCCGCTTCAGTCCCGCCCGCTGCGCGGCGAGGAGCTTCTCGCGCACCCCTCCAATCGGCAAGACCTGCCCTGTCAGGGTGATCTCGCCCGTCATCCCCACGTCGTCGGCGACCGGGATCCCGCGGACGAGCGACGCGAGCGCCGTGGCCATCGTCACTCCGGCCGACGGCCCGTCCTTCGGCACGGCGCCGGCGGGCACGTGGATGTGGACGTCGTGCTCGGCGAACCACTCCGAGGCCAGGCCCAGATCCTCGGTGTGCGAGCGGACCCACGAGAGCGCGGCCTGCGCGGACTCTTGCATCACCTCGCCGAGCTGCCCCGTGATGGTGAGCTTCCCTTTCCCGGGGTAGGCGGTCGCCTCGATGAAGAGCACGTCGCCGCCGACGGCGGTATAGGCGAGGCCCGTTGCGACGCCGGGGTCGGACGTCCGCTTGCGCACATCCCCGGAGAAGTGGCGTGGCCCGAGCCACTCTCGCAGGCGCTCTTCGTCGACCTTCAGCTTCTCGTTGTGTCCCGTCGCGACGAGCGTTGCCGCCTTGCGACAGAGCGTGGCGATCTGTCGCTCCAGAGTGCGAACGCCCGCCTCGCGTGTGTACTCGGTGATCACGGGCCGGAGGACGCGATCGGGGATCGCGAGTTGCGTGCGCTTCAGCCCGTGCGCCTTCAGCTGCTTCGGGACGAGGTAGCGCTTCGCGATCCCGAGCTTCTCCTCGTGCGTGTAGCCAGAGAGCTGGATCACGTCCATCCGGTCGAGGAGCGGGCCTCGGA
>JAXIPI010000258.1:0-19184 GCA_045403015.1 Gaiellaceae bacterium
GCCGCTCTTCTGGGCCGTCATGTCCCTCGGCGTGATCGTCGGCTTCACGACCGCCTACCCGGTCAACGTCTGGATGGTCTCCCGGAACATGAAGCACGGCCTGATGAGCGTGAGCAAGACCGCGTCAGCACACACGGCGCCTGGCCACGGCCGGCACGCACACGGGATGCGTTGGAACGTGACACGGTCGCAGCTGAGCTCGGTCGCGTTCCTCACGGTTCTGGCGCTCGTTCTCGGCACGATCCTCCCCGCGCAGAAAGTGAACCTCTCGCTCAGCGCCGAGGACGTGGGCGGCGCGATCATGCCGCCCGGGATGATCATGACCCGCGACACGCCCGCCCAGGCGATGCGCGACATGGCCGCGATCGACTCCCGCGACACGTCGTATTCGGCACCGGCGGCAGCGCGCGGCGACCGGACACTCGTGCCCCGCAACGAAGGCGGCGTGAAGGTCTTCGAGCTCTCGACCTCGGTGATCCGCTGGAACATCCTCTCCTACGAGCAGGTGCACGCCTACGCGTTCAACCAGCAGGTACCCGGGCCGCGCATCGTCGCGACCGAGGGCGACCGCCTTCGCATTGTCGTCCGAAACGGGTTGCCCGAGAGCACCACAGTCCACTGGCACGGCCTCATCCTCCCCAATCAGATGGACGGGCCCGCCGAAATCACACAGCCGCCGATCCCGCCCGGCGACTCTTACACCTACGAGTTCACAGCCGCTCAAGCCGGCACCTTCTTCTACCACTCACATGACCATCCGGACCGGCAACAGGCGCTCGGGCTGTACGGCGCCCTGATCATCAAGCCGAAGAACCCGAGCCGAGACGCCGCCTACCGCTACCAGCACGACGTCGTCATCCAGCTGCAGGAGTGGCTCGAGCGTGAAGGCATCACTTACCCGGCGATGCTGATGGAAGGCGGCCTGCCGAACTTCTTCACCATCAACGGCAAGGCATTCCCAGAGACCGAGCGGATCCACATGCGCGTCGGCGAGCGCGTGCGAATCCGCTTCATCGGCACCAACAACAACTTCGTCCACCCGATGCACATCCACGGCGGCCCGTTCGAAATCGTCGAGACCGACGGCAACCCTGTCCCCGCCGGCGCACGCTTCCTCAAGGACACCGTCAACGTCGGGCCGGGCGAGCGCTGGGACGTCATCTGGACCGCGCGACGGCCGGGCAACTGGCTCCTCCACTGCCACATCCCGCACCACACGACGAACAACAACGTGGAGGAAGACGGCGCGGGCGGCCTGACCACGATCATCGACGTCAGCCGCAGCTGAATGTGCTTGTTCGAGCGGAGGGAGCCGACCGGCGGCCGGCTCCCTCCGTCGTTTAGCTAGCTTCCGGTGTAGCGGAAGATGTAGAGGCCGAAGTCGCGGTCGCTGGCGGCGACGTACTCCTGGCCGTTGTGAGCGAAGACCTGCACGCCCCAGAAGTTGTTGCCGCCGACGTCGATGTAGTGGCCGACTTCGACGAGCTTGTCGCTCACGATCTTCGTGACGCGGAATCCCGCCGAGTAGTACGAGAAGTAAACGAGATCAGCCCTCGTCGGCGAGGTCGCCGCCTCGTGCACCGAAAGGTCGCCGAAGCCGGAGGCGTATGCAGGGTCGTGCGCTTCGGGGATGGCGTAGGTGTCGAGCTCCGCCATCTTCCCGTTCCCGTATCTGAACAGGTGCACATATCCCCAGCCGTCGAAGCTCGACGTGAAGCGCAGGGTGTCACCTGTGGTGCCGATATCGACGGGCAGCTGCTCCGGCCCGGTGCCGGCGAGGCACGCCGCGTTGTCGTAGGCCTCGTCGAAGATCGCGAAGCCCTGCCCCCGCGGCGCGACACCGAACGTGGGGATGTCGCCCTCGACGCTCATTCCGAGCGAGCCGTCGCACCCGCCATCAGTGCCGGTGCGGTTGAAGATCAACACTGCGTCGTAGCCGCCCGCGGCGATCACTGCCGCCACCTTCTCTGTGAACGTGCAGACACCGCGCTCCACGACTGCGATGTCGATCACGGCCGCATTCCCGGCCGGAACGACCGGATCACCGGGGCATGCGCGTCCAACGAATACCGACGTGCCTTCGATCGAGTCGCCTGATTCGAGCGGCGTCGTGCCGCTGCCCTGGCTGGCCGTGATCGGCGTGTTGTCCGTCACGTTCAGGCCCTCCAGGACGAACGGACCAAAGTCCTCGTCGGCGCCGATCACGTATCGGTTGTCGAGCGTGAACTCCGCCTCGTGCCCGTTGCCCTCGGGCTTCACGATGAAGCCGCTCTCAGCCGCTTCGGGATCCGGGTTCGTGAAGTCGGTGTCCCCGATGTACGTCGGGTTGAGCGGATCGGTGACGTCGATCGCCACATAGCCTGCATCCCAATACGACAGCAGCATCACCTGGCGGCCGCCGATCTCCTTCACGACCACGTCGTGGAAGAACACCTCCACGAGATTCGCCGGCGCCGCTTGGAGGATTTGCGGGAACGTCTGGTCGAGGTCGTACTCGGCGATCAGAGAAGCCTTCTTCGGGTCGGTGATGTCGATGATGTCGACGTCCGTCTCCTCCTCGTTGTCGACGATCACCGCGTACGCCTTCGAGCCCGCGTCCCAGGCGAAGACGCTGTGAATCTCGTGAGCGTCCTTCTTGCCTGCGCCGGGAACGGTCGAATCGCCGACTCCTTCCACGAGCGGCGTCGGGCTCGACGGCTTCGAGACGTCGTAGATGTTCATGCCGCCGAAGCCGATCTGCTCCTTGCCCAAGCACTTCTCGTTGTTCGTCACGAGGATGTCCCCGTTGAAAGCAGGCGTGTCGATGTGCAGCGCTTGGATGCCTTCGCCCGGGTAGCTGGCCTCCTTCGAGGCGATGAAGGCGACTTCCTTCGGGCTGGACGGATTGCGCACGTCGACGACGTGAACGCCGTTGTACTTGCAGGTCACGACACCCCATGCGGCGAGGTACGCGTAGCCGTTGAAGACGCCGACGTCCGCGATCTTTTCCGGGACGACGTTCTTCAACTTCAGCTTGCTCACCAGAGCCACATTTGAGCTCGAACCCTCCGGGTGCAGGTGGCCCGCAGTCGTTCCGTGCTGGTGGGCGTCGCGGGCGCCATCGGACGCGGCCACGCCGCCGTCGGGTGCTCCCGATGTCGCCGCCGTCGCCAGCCCCGCAGCGACCAGCAAACACGCAGCCGCCAAACCTGCCCGCGCCGAAACGCGTCGTCTCATCACTCCCCCATTCTGCCCCCAACTGTCTGGCCGCCGGGGCGCTCTTTGCAGGTGCGGGGGAGTGTATTCGAGCCGGTGCAGAGCGCCAAACCCAGAGGCGGTCCCCCATTTCGCGCCACGCTCGAGGGTGACCGCACCGGTGAGGCACCTCGTGCAGAATCCAGCGATACGGCTCGGAAAAGGGGGAACACGATGCGCAGGTTCCGACTCATTCTCTTTGTCGCGGCGAGTGCGCTCGCCGTCGTTGCGGTGGCAGCGACGGCGCCGTCGAAGAGCGATCTGTTGAAAGACGAGCTGCACTTCGCCGAGCAGTCGCAGAAGACGTACAGCGGCGGCTCGAAGATGGGATCCGCCTGGAACATGGAGGTCGTCGGCCACAACAACCTCGGCGTCCGCGGCTTCAACGCCGACGTCTGGCAGCACGAGGGCTACGCCTACGTCGGTCACTGGGGCTTCGCCGACTGGGCGACGGGCAACTCGCGCTTCTGCCCCGGTGTCCCCGACAACGGCGTCGCCGTCATCGACGCGCGTGATCCGTCGACGCCGACGCGCGTCGCGACGCTGCAGAACCCAGAGGGCACCTCGGCCGAGGACATCGTCGTCTTCACGGAACAGTCTGGTCCGTTGGTGGACCACGACATCGCCGTCGCGGGCATCCAGTGGTGCGGCGGCAGCCGCCAAGACCCGGCCGCGATCCACGGCTTGATGCTCTGGGACGTGACGAATCCTGCCGCGCCGACCCAACTCGGCTTCCTGGACACAGGCTGCTGCACGCGCGGCGTCCATGAATTCGAGGTTGCCTATCGCGCCGACCTCGGGCGCACCTTCGCCTACGCGACCGTGCCGGCTGGGAGCTACCCCGACAGCGAGAACGAGAACGGCCTCCGCGACGCGGCCGGCAAGGGGGACTTCCGCCTGATCGACATCACCGATCCGGAGGCGCCCGCCGAGGTCTCGACCTGGAAGGTGCAGCAGGCCGGCGGCCCGTTCGCCGCCCAGGGGTGCGACCCCGATGGCAACTACGGCCATGGCGCCGAGCCCTCCGCCGACGGAAAGCTTGTCTTCCTCTCCTACTGGGACAGCGGCTTCATCCAGCTCGACCTAACCGACCCGGCAGCGCCCGTCTTCGAGGGCCGCACGGTCTACCCCGCCAACGCGGACGGGGATGCGCACTCCTCTCAGTGGGACGAGGCCCGCAATCTCCTGTTCACCGCCGACGAGGACTTCTGCAAGTCCTCCGGCTCGGGGATCGAGAAGGGCTTCGGCTACATGCGTGTCTACGACTACTCCGGCGCAGACGCTCCCGTGCAGATCGGCGAGTACCGAACACCGAACTCGCTCGGCACCGACGACCAGGCCGCGGGCGACTTCGTCATCCACAACAACTTCCTGGTCGGAACAACCGTCTACTCGTCCTGGTACACGGACGGCGTTCGCGTCATCGACACCTCCAACCCAGAGGCACCGAGAGAAGTCGCCTACTTCGTCCCCCCGGCAACCGAGAACCCCGTCAAACCCTCGCAGCGCGGCGTCCTCACGAACACCACCCAGGTCTGGGGCGTCGTCGTCGACGAGGCAACCGGGCTCGTCTACGCCAGCGACATGAACTCCGGCCTCTGGATCTTGCGCCGAACTGGATAGGCGTGCCAGCGAACGTAACCCGCAGAAAAAAAATGAGTGCTCTACACGACAGCGGCCGCGCTACTCGTGACTTCGGCTGTGACGGCACAGAGTGACTCGCTCTCGAGGCATCACCGGGGCCTCACGAGGGTACGGTTTGACACCCTTCTACGGGTGTATACCTCATGGAGCTATGCGGGTTTGCGCAGCGTTTGGGGGTGGGTTCAATTAATCGCCCAGAACGCGCTCAAGAAGGCGAAGGCGACGGCGTAGCCGCTCAGGCGGCGTGCCGCCGCTCGATCCCTGCGACGACGGCCGCGAGCTCCTCGAGGCTGAGGAGGTTGTGGCCGGACAGGAAACGGTCCACGAACGGCAGGGCAGCCCGCATCCCACCGGCAAGCGGCTGGTACTGCGGGTTGCCCTTGAGCGGGTTCACCCAGATGACTGCGTAGGCGGCCCGGGCCAGCCTCGCCATCTCGCGTCCGACGGCTTCCGGCCCCTCACGCTCCCAGCCGTCCGAGACGATCACGACGACGGCGCCGCGTGACAGCGCGCGGCGGCCGTACAGGTCGTTGAACTCCTTCAGCGAGGCGCCGATCCGAGTCCCGCTCCCCCAGTCGACGTCACTCGCCGAGGCCCGGGCGAGCGCGCTCTCCGGATCGCGCGTGGCGAGGTCACGCGTGATGCACGTCAGCCTCGTGCCGAAGCCGAACGCCTCCACGCCCGGTCCGGTGCCGACCAGCGCGTGGAGAAACAGCAGCAGAGCACGCGCGTAAGCGTCCATCGAGCCGGACACGTCGCAGAGGACGACAAGCTTCCGCGGGACCTCCTTGCGAGCCTTCCAGGGCTGGTCGACGGCATCACCACCGGTCCGCAGCGAGCGCCTGATCAGCCTCCGCATGTCGAGACGGTCGCCGCGGGGATCGGGGATCCGCCGCCGTGACGTCCGCCGCGGACGGCTGCGGGCGATCGCGAGCAGCAGGCGGCGAGCGCGTTCGAACTCCTCGGCCGTCATCTCCGCGAAGTCCTTCTCGCGCAGGAGCTCGTGTGCCGACGCACCACGCTCGATCGGCTCACCGGCGACCTCGACGTCGTCACCCCCCGCCTCGGAGCCGAGCGTCGCCTCGATCCGGTCGGCGAGCTTCCGGCGCTCCTTCTGCCGGACGAGAGGTGCGACCGGCCCGCGCAGAAACCAGGCGACGAACGCGCGGTCGAAGAGCTCGAGTTCGTCCTGGCGGGAGACGAGCGTCTGCCTGAGTGCGAAGTACACGTCCTCCTGCCTCGTCACGTCGACCGCTCCCAGCCCCCGCACTGCATCGGCGACGCGGCCCGGCCCGACCTCGATGCCGACCTCCCGCAGCACCCGGCCGAAGGTGACGACGTGGCGAACGATCGCCGAGCCTGCCACGGCCTTTAGCGGCCCGACGCCGTCCGGGCCTCGTCGATCAGACCGACGAGCGTCTCGTCGCGAACGGCTTCGATGTCCTCGCGGTACTTGAGCACCGAGCCGAGCGTCTGCTCGACCACCTGCGCGTCGATCTCCTCGCGGCCGAGAGCGGCAAGCGCCTGCGCCCAGTCGATGGTCTCGGCCACTCCCGGCGGCTTCGCGAGGTCGAGCCCGCGCAGGCCGCGGACGAACGCAGCGGCCTCCTCAGCCAGTCGCTCGGGAATCCCCGGCACGCGCAGTCGCACGATCTCGACCTCTCGCTCCAGCGAGGGATGGCCGATCCAGTGGAAGAGGGCACGGCGCTTGAGCGCGTCGTGCAGCTCGCGGGTGCGGTTCGACGTCAGCACCACCGCCGGCTTCCGGCGCGCCCGGATCGTTCCGAGCTCCGGGATCGTGATCTGGAAGTCGGAGAGCACCTCGAGCAAGAATGCTTCGAACTCCTCGTCCGCACGGTCGACCTCGTCGATCAGGAGCACGACGTGCTCGTCCGTGTCGATCGCCTCGAGCAGCGGCCGCCGGATCAGGAACTCGGGCCCGAAGAGCTCGTCCTCCGAGACCGTCCCCTCCTGCGCCGCGCGGATGTGGAGCAGCTGGCGGGGGTAGTTCCACTCATAGACCGCGTGGGTGACGTCGAGGCCCTCGTAGCACTGTAGCCGGATCAGCCGTGCGCCGAGCGACCGCGCAAGCGCCTTCGCAGCCTCCGTCTTCCCCACTCCTGCCTCCCCCTCGAGGAGCACTGGCTTCTCGAGTGCAAGCGAAAGAAAGAGCGCCGTAGCGAGGCCGCGATCCGGCAAGTAGTCCGCCTCGCGCAGGGCCGCCTCGAGCTCGTCGATCGTGTTGAAGGCCATGAGGGCAGCGTACTCGACCCCTCCGCGCCGTTCAGCTACAGATAATCGATTCTCATTTGTTCGCGGGGCGGCACCGTTCTAGACTCGGCGAACACGAGGGACATCCCCAACGAAGGATGGTCAATGACTGCGCCCGACGTACTCCAACCGTCATCACCCGAGGAGGCTGTCTCCCTCTTCGAGGCCGGCGTGACGGTGATCGCCGGCGGAACGATCGTCGTCCCCGAAATGACGAGTGGGAGGCTCCGCCCAGAACGAGCGATGCTGCTGACCGGCGCCGGGCTCGCCGGGATCACCCGCAACGGATCCCGGGTCACGATCGGCGCGACGACGCCGGTTACGGAGCTCGAGTCGCTCTCGGCCCCGATCGGACTGTGCGCAGCGAACGTCGCCGACAGCGAGATCCGCGCGCAGGGCACCGTCGGCGGCAACCTCTGCGCCGGCAAGGGACCTGAGGCGCCCCGGGGCGACCTGCAGGGCGCCCTGCTGGCCGTCGGCGCGATGGTGCGCTCGGCGGGTGCCGGCGGCGAGACGACCGAGCCGCTCGAGGACTTCCTTCCGCATTGCCAGGACCGGCTGCTCCTCGACGTCTCGTACGACGAACCCTCGGCCGGAGCCTTCGCGCCGCTGACCAGGCCTCACACGCACGACTACACGGCCCTCGCCGTCTCGGCGGCGCGGGGCGAGGACGGCACAGTGCGGCTCGCGGCCAGCGGCGTGGCCGGCCACGCGGCTCGGCTCCCGAGCGCCGAGGCGAAGGCGAGCGACCCGGAAGCGGCGGCCGGGGCGGCCGTCGGGGATGTGACGTTCGCCGACGACGCACTCGCGTCGGCCTGGTACCGGAAGCGAATCCTGCCCGTGCTCGTCCGCCGGGCACTCACGCAGCTCGAGGAGGTCTGATGAAGCTGACCGTCAACGGTGTCGAGCGGTCGTTCGAGACCCCTCCCCTGACGCCGCTCTTGCACGTGCTCCGCGAGGAGCTGGGGATCACGAGTCCGAAGGCCGGCTGCCAGCAAGGCGGCTGCGGCTCCTGCACCATCCTCGTGGACGGTGCGCCGCGGCGAGCCTGCTTGCTCGCGATCGCTGCCATCGACGGTGCCGAGATCACGACGCTGGAGGGCCTCGGCTCGCCGGAGGCGCTGTCGCCGATCCAGACCGCGTTCCACGAGCACTACGCCGCGCAGTGCGGGTTCTGCACCTCCGGCATGGTGCTCGCCGCTCACGGGTACCTGGAGGGCGGGGGGACTTCCGAACGCGAGTCGATCCAGAAGGCGCTCGCCGGACACGTCTGTCGCTGCACGGGCTACGTCAAGATCATCAACGCCGTGGCGGCGGCTGCAGGCGGCGACGTCGAGGCCACCCAGCGCTGGCTGCCGCAGTCGAGTGACGAGGCGCCGGTCGAGATTCCGGGGTCCCCCGCATGAAGGCCGTCGGAGCACGACTCCCGCGCTACGACGGCGTCGCCCACGTCACCGGCCGCACGATGTACGTCGACGACATCCGCGCGACCGGCACGCTCTGGGCAAAGGCACTGCGCTCACCCGTGGATCATGCGGACATCACCGGGCTCGACCTCTCGAAGGCCGAGGCGATGAAGGGCGTGCATGCGGTCATCACCTGGAAGGACGTGCCTCTACTCGAGTACGGCCATCTGTCCGCACTCGGGATCCCGGAGGACGAGCCGCTGCTCGCGAAGGACAACGTTCGCTACAAGGGCCAGCCCATCGCAGTCGTCGCAGCGGAGGACGAGGAGACCGCGCAGGCCGCTGTCGAGGCGATCGGCCTCGAGCTCACGGAGAAGCCGGCCCTCTTCGACGTCCGCAAGGCGTTCGACGCGGACGCGCCGAAGGTGCACCACTGGGGCAACTGGTACCCGCACTTCGAAGGTGAGATGGACCGGCGGCAGATCCGCAAGGGCTCGATCGACGAGGCGTTCGAGCAGGCGGACGTGATCGTGCAGGGCGTCTACCGGCCGGCCGCGATCGAGCACGTCCCGGTCGAGACGCAGGTGTGCCACGTCGTGCCGGAGGCCGACGGCCGCCTGACGATCTACTCCTGCACACAGGCGCTCTACTTCTCGATGGGCGTGGTCGCCGCGCACCTGCAAGTGCCGCTGAACAAGCTCAAGTTCGTCGGCGGCACGGTCGGCGGCGGGTTCGGCGGCAAGGTGGACACCGCGACGGACACGATCTGCGCGCTCCTCGCGCTCAAGTCGGGCCGGCCGGTGAAGTGGCGCTGGACGCGCGAGGAGGAGTTCCTCTGCTCCTCGACGCGCGCACCGTGGCACATGGAGATCGCGGACGCGGTGACGAAGGACGGCTGGATCCTCGGCCGCAAGATGCTGACACTGCACGACTCGGGTGCCTATGCCCGCTTCTCTCCCTACGGCCTCACGAAGCACAGCTTCCACCACACCGGCGCCTACACGATCCCGCACCTGGAGTTCGACGGCTACGTGGTCTTCACGAACCGCGTGCCGACGACGGCGATGCGAGGGTTCGGCGTCACCTCGGTCTCGTTCGCGGTCGAGACACACATGAGCCGGATCGCGCTGGAGCTCGGCCTCGACCCGTTCGAGATCAGGCTCAAGAACGCCAACCGCAAGGGTGACACGTCGCCGAACGGGATCGCCTACACCGATCCGTCGACAGTTCCCACAATCCAGGCGGTCGCGGACGAGCTCGGTCACGAGCTGTCGGCCGACTACCGCACCGCGACGAGCGAGCCTCGGACAGGCGCGTGGCTGCCCGAGCACCTCGTCGGCCAACTCGGAGACACGGAGGCCCACTGATGGCAATCCACAAGGGACGCGGCATCTCCGCAATCGAGTACCCGACCGGCATGAACCAGAACGGCGACCCGTCGCAGGCCTGGATCAAGATCAAGCCGGACGGGCGAGTGGATGTCTTCTCGGGCACCGCCGACATCGGGAACGGCTCGAAGACGATTCAGTCGCAGATCGTCGCCGACACCCTCGGCGTCCCCTACGACTGGGTGACGTACGACAACTCGAACACGGACTCGTCGCCCGTCTGTACCGGAACCTTCGCCTCACGGGCGACGTTCGTCGCCGGCATGGCGGTGAAGAAGGCCGCCGAGAGCGCGAAGGCGAAGCTGCTGGAGATCGCGGGCAAGGAGCTCGAGATCGACGCCTCCGATCTCGAGGTCGAGGATGGAATGGTCACCGCGAAGGGGGCGCCGCAGAAGCAGATCTCCGTTGCCGACGTCGCCGTCGCGGCCACCTGGACGCACGGCGAGCTGATCACCGGTACCGGGGCGCACCTGAACCCGTATGCGGCGATCGTGGATCCGGAGACGGGTCGCGTCGACCTGCCGCCGCACGCAGCGATCTCGTACGCCGCCTGTGCGGCCGAGGTCGAGGTCGACGACGAGACCGGCCAGGTGAAGGTGACCCGGCTCGTCCAGTGCTTCGACGTCGGCAAGGCGATCAACCCGACTCTGGTCGAGGGTCAGATCGAGGGTGGCGCCGTGCAGGGCCTCGGGCTCGGGGTGCTGGAAAGCTGCTACCCGTACTACCCGAGCGTCGAGCACCGTGGTTCGCAGTTCGGCTCGTACCTCGCCCCCGGCATGGAAGACCTGCCGCAGGTGGACACGCTGATCATCGAAAACCCGTCCGCGGGAGGCCCGTACGGCGCGAAGGGCATCGGCGAGATGGCGAACAACCCACAGCCGCCTGCGATCGCAGCAGCCGTCTACGACGCCGTCGGCGTCTGGGTCACGGAGCTGCCGATCACTCCCGAGCGGGTGCTGCGAGCACTCGACGCGAAGCGGGAGCCGCGACGGGAGGGAAAGCTCGTCGCCTTCGACGACGAGCTCTCGGTCAACGCGTACTCGGACGGCGCCTTGAAGTTCGAGGTACCCGCCTGACGGCCTTCAGAAGCTGGAACGGCGTCGAGCCCCACCCTCTCTTCCCGGGTGTGGGGCTCCGCGCCGTCGGAGGCGAGCAGGTGATGCTCTGCCACGTCACCTACGAGCCCGGGACAACGGTGGCTCGGCATGCGCACGAGACGGCGGAGCAGGTGATGTGGATCGTCGAGGGCTCGCTGACCATGACTGTCGCCGGCGAGACGAAGGAGCTCGCGGCCGGCGACCTCGTCGTAGTCAATCGCGGCGTGGAGCACGAGCTGCACTCACCCGGCGGCGTCACGTTCGTCGAAGCGCTCGCACCGGTGCTGCGCGACCACGTGCCCGATTCGGAGCGCGACCTCGTGCTGGGCGAGCAGGGCGACTCGCTACACGCCGACCGGTAGTTCAGCCGCGGATCGGCGAGCGTTCGGGCGCGCCGGCCTGATCCTGCCCCGTCCGCTCGAACAGCTCGACGACGTAACCGTCCGGGTCGAGGACGAAGAGCTGGTCGACGCCGTCACCCCGGGGCATCGGGCCGGCAGCAGGTGGAACGCCGTGCGCACCCAGCCGCGCCTGCCAGGCCGGCAGGTCGTCGACCTCGAGCGCAAGATGCGTAGCGAGGCCGCCCGCGATGCCGGGTCCCGGTGGCGGCATGCCCGCACGGCCGGTCGTGTCGGCCTCCGCGAGCAGGTGAATCTCCGTGCCCGCAAGCGCGAACCACGCACCTGCGAAGGCGAAATTCGACGGTCGCGACAGCTCTTCGAGGCCGAGCGCCTCGCCGTAGAAGCGCCGCGAGCGATCGAGGTCCGAGACGACGAGCCCGCAGTGCTGAAGACGGATGGTCATCCGCCTACCGTACCGCCGCCGTAGGATCAGATCACCAACCGAGAGGAGCCCCCATGCCCCTGATCGACGTCAAGCTCTACGACCGCCGCGTCACGGAGGAGTCCGTGCCGAAGATGATCGAGGCGCTCACGAACGCGCTGCACGAGTCGAGTGGTGCGGCCAAGGAGCACATCCACGTGATCATCCAGGGAATCGCACCGAGCCACTGGGGCCAGGGCGGCAAGCCAAGCGAGTAGGGCTCACCGCGAGGGGACGGGCACGGCGAGCTCCAGCTCGAGCGGAGCCGCGCCCGCACGCACAGCCTGCGTCTCGCGCGCGTGCAGCAGCGTCGTGCGGACGATCAGCTTCGCGCGCGCGAAGTTGTCGAGCTCCGTCGGAACGGGGCCGACGCGGCGCCCGAGCGCATAGCCGGCGGCGTTCTGCCCCATCGCGCGATACGACGCGAGGGTGTACAGCGGCGACATCCCGAAGAGCTCGAGGTTGTCGAGCGGCTCGAGGTCGGCGCGGTGGATCACAGCCGTTCCCTTCGACTGAATTCCGAGCGCGACACGCGAGCCGGAGAGCTGCGCGCCGGCGTGCGCGATGAAGGCGACGTCGGCGGTGCGGCGGATGCGGACGAGGCGCGGCTTGGCTCCCACGTCGCGGATCCCCTCGCAGATCGCCTCCAGCACGTTCCGATGGCTCTGATCGGCGATCGTCTGCCTGATCGTGTCGGCGAACGCGGGGCCGACCGCCACGACGACCTCGTCCGGATCTGTCCCCTTCGCAGCCTCGTCGCCCTCGAGGACGACGGGCTCGGCATCTGCTTCGCTGCCGAGCAGCTCGGCCGGATCGACGACGTTCGGCAGCGACTGCAGCAGAAGCCACCGCTCGCCGTCGAGCCGGTAGCCGGTGCCGGGACCGGTGTACACGTTGGGGTCGTTCACGGCCGAATGGACGACGCCGTCCGCATCGATCACCGCGGCGGTCTGCAGGTAGTCCGCCGAGATTCGCTGGCGCTGCATCGAGACGATCGCCTCCGCGACATCGCCGAAGCCGCGCCGGTCGAGTGCGAGCGCGATATCCAGCCCGGAAACACCGCGCGCGAGGAAGTCGTCGGCCGCCTCGACGTCGGCGGCGCGGTCCCGGTCAGGCATCTCGGTCGAGTCGTAGCCGACAGTCGCAGCTTCGACTTCAGCATCTGAGATCAGCGGGAGGCCGAGCTCGGCGAAGACCGCCTGCACCGCTCGCGCCGCCGACTCGCGGACCCGGAGCACCTCGTCCTCGACCACGGGCTCGATGCCGGCGTCGACCTGCCAGTCGCGCTGGAGCGTGAGCCACTCGTCGATGTCGTCGGCGTCGAAGTTCCCGCCCCCGAACGTGTTGTCGTGGCGCGGCATCACCGAGTAGCCGGACGTGACGAAGTCGGTGCCGGGCAGGAACTGGCCCATCAGCTTCGCCGTCTTGCGGATCTCGGAGTGCGAGGCGATCGCGTCGTTGCCGGAGGCGACCTCGAGGTCGAGCCACGCTGCGAGGACGTTCTCGCCCAGGATCGCACGCGTGCCGCCCGGCACCGCGAGCACGAGCGCGACACACGAGATCGACCCGTTCTGGACACCCTGCGTGCCGGCTGCGCGGGCTGCAGCGAGGCAGCGCGCCTCGAGGTAGAGCATCGAGAAGCCCTGCGCGTGACCCATCAAGGCCTCGGAGCCCGTGCCCGACGTGAACCGCACCTTGACGCCCCGCGAGGCGTAAGCCGCGCCCAGGAACGCCTTCGACCACGGCGTGTCGTCGCCGTCGACGAAGACGGACTCGGTGCCGTAGACGGACAGCGTCTCGGCGTACGTGACGAGGCCGCGGATTGCCAGCTCGAGGTTGCGGCGCTCCTCGACCGCGCACTGGGTCATCACGCCCGGGCGACCCGTCTGCGCCCCGATCAGGAGCGAGATCGCGTTCAGAGGCGCGTAGCGCGCGACGCCGACGGTCGTCTCCATCTCGGCGAAGCCGCGCCGCGCCGCCTCGGCCGCGTCGGCCGCGAGGAGCGCAGGGCTCTCTTTCAGGTTCGTGACGTGCGCCTGGTTGGCCGGTACGCGCCTCGCACGCAGCTTCTTGAGCGCGAGCATCAGCTCGACGGGATCGAGCAGCCCGATCACGCGTGCGAGCTTCGCGGGCGTCAGGCCGCGCGCAAGGCGCACGAGCTCCTGACGGGGCACGTCGACGTCGACGAGCATGCGGGCGAGCGCGAGCTCGTCGAGCGCCATCGCCTCGCCGGCAATGCCGAGGTCGAGCCCGTGCGCCACGACGAAGCGGTCGATGACGTCGAAGTCGGGCGCCGCACGGCCGTCCAGGCGCACGACGGCGCCGTCCTCGACGAGCAGCTCCGGCTCTGGATCGAGCGGCCCGCCGGCAGCCACGAGGCCGAGCTCGGGATGCGGCGACACGAGCAGCTCGCGGTTCAGTTCGCGCCGCTCGCGCGCCTCGAAGCGCCGGCTACGCATGTGCGAGCAGCCCTCGCTGCTCGTAGACGGCCGCAGCTTCCCGCACGAACGCGGCCGTGCGCGCCGCCTCGCAGCCGTCGAGCCGGACCGCCCAGCTCTCCAATTCGGCTGCCGTCGACCGGCCCGGGCGAAGCGCCGTGTAGATCTCGAGCAGCTCGCCGTCGGAGACCAGCGCGAGCTCGGCGGCCCGCTCGAGGCTCTCGGCCAGCGGCTCCCTGCCTGCAGCATGCGCGACCGCCGCCTGCCGGCGCAGGGTCTCCGGCGTCGCCCTTGCATCGTGGGCCGAGATCCGGCCCGCCCGCACAGCCTCGAGCGTCACCTCGGCGAGCGGAGTCCCGCCGAGCGTCGACACGAGGTCTGGCCGACGGCTGCCGAGCGGGTAGTCGCGGATCGGATCGAAGCTCATGGGGACGAGGCTTTAGGCTTGGCGCTGAAGCGATGAACAACGTCAACGATAATCGATTTTCTGAGCGAGTCCACTAATGCGTCAGGTGCGGCTGAGTGGCCCGAACGGCGTCGAGGATGCAACCGTCGAGGACGGTGTCGTCCATGCCCAGCGCAGCGGCCGGATCGAGCTGCTCGACGCCGACCGGCTGACACTTCCAGAGCCGCACAGGCTCCTCCGCCCGCTCGATCCACCGGAGGTCTGGTGCGCGGGCGTCACGTATGAGCGCTCGCGAGATGCGCGCGTCGACGAGAGCGCCGTCCAGGACGTCTACACGCTCGTCTACGACGCCGAGCGTCCCGAGCTCTTTCTCAAGGACGCGGGCTGCCGCCGTACGGTTGGGCCCGGTGAGCCGATCGGCGTCCGCTCGGACTCCTCGTGGAACGTGCCCGAGCCGGAGATCGGCCTGGTGGTCGGGTCCGGCGGCGAGATCGTCGGGGTCACGATCGGCAACGACGTCTCGTCCAGGGAGATCGAAGGAGCGAACCCGCTCTACCTGCCCCAGGCGAAGGTCTACGCCGGCGCCTGCGCGCTCGGGCCGGCCGTTCTCTCTCCCCTCCCCGCCGGACCGCTCGAGATCCGGATGCGGATCCTTGCCGAGACGGGACAGGAGCTCTTCGCGGGCGAGACGTCGACCGCGCGCATGAAGAGGACGTTCGCCGACCTGGTCGCCTTCCTGTTGCGCGAGAACCCAGTCCCGCCCGGCAGCGTCCTGCTCACGGGAACCGGGCTCGTGCCTCCCGACGATTTCACGCTCGAGCCCGGGCACGTCGTCGAGATCGAGGTCCCCGGAATCGGCATCCTCGCGAACCCCGTCGTCTCCGCCGCCAGCATCGTCGAAAGGAGCCTTGCTCATGTCTGACACGCTCACCGGAATGCAAGCCAAGAACTACGTCGGCGGCGACTGGCGCGAGAGCGCGAGCGGCGAGAGCTACGAGAAGCGAAGCCCGTGGCGCCCGTCGCACGTGACCGGCATCTATCCGGCCTCGGACGCAGCCGACGGGCGTGCGGCAGTCGAAGCGGCGGGCCGCGCCTTTCCGGCCTGGGCGGCGCTCCCGCCTGCGCAGCGTGCCGCCTACTTCGGCAAGGCCGCGACCGCAATCGAGAGCCGCGCGGAGCAGATCGCTCAGGACATGACCGCCGAGATGGGCAAGCCGCTGCGCGAGGCGCGACTCGAGACCATGCGCGCCGCCACGATCCTTCGGTTCGCCGCGGGGGAGGCCTGGCGGCCGATCGGGGAGGTCTACGCGCCCTCGGTGCCGAGTCAGCGCCTTTACACACTGCGCCGGCCGCTCGGCGTCGTCGCGCTGATCACACCCTGGAACTTCCCGATCGCGATTCCGGTCTGGAAGCTCGCCCCGGCGCTGATCCACGGCAACACCGTCGTGTTGAAGCTCGCCCCCGACGCGCCGCGCACCGGTCTGCCCGTCGCGGAGTGCTTCGCGGAGGCGGGACTGCCTGCGGGCGTCTTGAACGTTCTCACCGGCTCCGGCTCGAAGGTCGGAGCCGAGCTGGTCCGGAATCCCGACGTGTCCGCGATCTCGTTCACCGGCTCGGTGCCCGTGGGCCGCGCGGTGCGCGAGGAGGCGACGGCCCGGAATTGCCGCGTGCAGCTCGAGCTCGGTGGCCAGAACCCGCTCGTCGTCATGGCCGACGCGGAGCTCGACCGGGCTGTCGACGCCGCCTACGCCGGGGCCTTCTGGTCGGCGGGGCAGAAGTGCACCGCGACGCGCCGCATCCTCGTCCAGGATGCCGCCTACGACGACTTCCGAGAGCGGCTGCTCACCCGAATCGCCGCCGGCAAGGTCGGCGACCCGGCCGACCCGGACGTCGAGGTCGGACCTGTGGTGAACGAGGGCGCGATGGAGGAGATCCTGGCGGCGATCGCGCGTGCCCGCAGCGACGGGACTGTGCTCGCGGGCGGCGAGCGCGCGGACGACACCGGCTACCTGATCGCCCCGACGCTCGTCGAGGGGCTCGCCGATGACGCCGAGCTCTCATGCGAGGAGGTGTTCGGGCCGGTCACCTCGCTCTACCGCTTCGCCATGTTCGACGAGGCGATCGCGCGGGCGAACGCCGTCCGCTTCGGCCTCTCCGCCGCCATCTTCACCCGCGATCTCCGCGTCGCACAGCGGTTCGGCGACGAGATCGGCGCCGGGATCATCCACGTCAACTCGCAGACCGCCGGCGCCGACGTCCACGTCCCCTTCGGCGGCGTCAAAGAGTCCGGCTGGGGCCCGCACGAACAGGGCCGAGCGGCGATCGAGTTCTACACGGAGATGGTCACCGTCTACCAGGACGCGCCGCTGGCCTGAGCAGGCTCAAGCGACCGGGGTCCGACGCCGCGCGTCTCGAATTCGCTGACGCACTACCCGCTCGGTCCGCCGAACGTGCTTGCGCGCCTCCGCACCGGCACGCCTCGAGTCGCCGGCCCGGATCGCCTCGACGATCGGCACGTGGAACTCGGCGAGCTCGGTCTGATCCCACAGGGTCTGGTACGTCGCGAACGCGGTCGAGACCTCGACCCCGAGCACGAGCCAAGACTGCAGCAGCGGCTCGTTCTCGGCGAGCTCGACCATCGTGCGGTGGAAGGCGACGTCGTGGGCAATCTGCGTACGCCAGTCGGCCGCGGCAGCAGCCTCTCTCATGGATTCGAGCTCGTGATCGAGTGCGCCCACGTCGCTGGCGTTACGGGCCGCCTCGCTTGCGGCGAGCTCTTCGAGCGCTGCCCGGACCGGAAACACCGGCAGCAACTGTGAGTCGTCAACGGCGCGCACGCGGGAGCCGCGAAACGGCTCCGACTCGACGAGGCGCAGGAGCTCGAGATCGCGGAGCGCCTCGCGCACGGGCGCCTGGCTCGTGCCCAGCTCGCGCGCCAGCCGCGTCTCGACCAGGCGCTCTCCCGGCTCGAGCTCCCCGCGCAGGATCCGTTCGAGAAGAACGTCCTTCACCTGCTCACGGAGAACGGTTCGCGCGATGGTCATGAGCCGCGGCGATCATCGATGCTCGATTGTCTCGCGTCAACCTGGGATGATCACGCAACGGTGGATCGATGAGCGACGCGCGTTTCGCGGACGGCCTGAGGTACCGGATCGAGATCCCTTCCGTCGAAGGGCCAGAGGTTCTGCGGGCCGTGCTCGAGGAGGCCGAGGCCCGCGACGTGCCGGTGCGGCGGGTCTCGCAGGGCTCGGGCGTGATGATGCTGACCGATGCGGAGATCGCAGAGATGGCGTCGCTCGGCGCGAAGCACGGAGTCGAGGTCTCGCTCTTCCTCGGCCCGCGCGGCGCCTGGGATGCAGGCGGTCAGTCCTTCACGACCAACGCCGTCGGCGGCGTGGCGCGCGGACAGGCCGGCGTCGACTGGTCGATCGCGGAGGCCCGGCGCGCCGTCGGGCTCGGCATTCGCTCCGTGCTCGTCGCGGACGCGGGCGTCCTGGCGACGCTCGGCCGGATGAAGCAGGACGGCGACCTTCCCGAGACACTCGTCCTCAAGACCTCCGTGCTCCTTCCCTGCGCAAACCCTCCCACGGCCCGGGCGCTCGAAGGGCTCGGCGCGTCGACGATCAACGTCTCGACGGACCTCTCGCCGGCCGAGCTCGGCGAGCTGCGCGCGGCGTGCTCGGCGCCGCTCGACGTCTACGTGGAGGTGCCGGACGACCAGGGCGGCTTCGTGCGCTTCTACGAGGTGCCCGAGATGATTCGAGCTGCGGCCCCGATGTACGTGAAGCTCGGCATCCGCAACGCCCCGAACATCTACCCGGCCGGCCTGCACCTCCAGGATGTGGCGACGAAGCTCGGCCGGGAGCGCGTCCGCCGCGCCGAGCTCGTGCTCCGCCTGCTGCGCGAGCAGGCACCCGAGCTCATCGAAGGACGTGGCGATGACCGTCCACCCGATCTCGGCATCCCGACACCGTGAGAGCCCGCTTCGAGGCGATCTACACTGCCGCGCTCGCGGACGTCCTCGACACGCGCGGGTATCGCGACCAGACGCTGCCGCCGGCGATCCGGCCGCTCACCCCCGGCCTCCGGCTCGCAGGGCCCGCCTACACCGTCCTGGGGCGGCCCGCAGAGACCGCCGACCACGACGAGGCGATCCGGAAGGTTCTGCGGATGCTCGGTGACGTCCCGACAGGCCATGTCGCGATCTACAACTGCGGACAGGACATCTCGGCCCACCTGGGCGAGCTCTCGGTCACGTCGCTGAAGGCACGCGGCGTCGCCGGCTGCGTGCTCGACGGCGGTTGCCGCGACGTCCGCTTCATCCTCGATGTCGGCTTCCCCGTCTTCACCCGCTTCGTGACGCCGGAGGACTCGACGTGGCGGTGGGAGCTGGAAGCGACGCAGGTGCCGGTGACGATCGGACGGGTGCGGATCGAGCCCGGCGACTGGGTCGTCGGCGACGACGACGGCGTCGTGGT
>JAXIPI010000449.1:0-5118 GCA_045403015.1 Gaiellaceae bacterium
GGCGGAGCAGCGCGACGTGCTCCTGCATCTTCGCCGCGTCGTGGTCGCGGACGATGAACTCGATCGTCGCCTCCTCGGCGCCGGCGGCGATCCTCGTCGGGTGGACGAAGCCCTCGCGCTCCTCCGTCGTCTCCGGCGAGCGGCCGTCGCGCGGTAGACCGGCGACGAGATCGGCGGCCAGCTTTGCCGCGTTCACGAGCTGTCCCTTCGCCGTGCCGGGATGAGTTGACCGGCCTCGGATCGTGATCGTCACCCTGGCGGCGTTGAACGTCTCCGCCTCGATCTCACCGAGCTCGGAGCCGTCGAGCGTGTAGGCGTACTTCGCCCCGAAGCGCTCGAGGTCGAGATGGTCGGCACCGCCGGCGACCTCCTCATCGACCGTGAAGGAGACGCGAATGGGCGCATGCTCGAGGTCCGGATTCCGCTTCAGGTGGGCGACCGCGGCCATGATCTCCGCGACACCGGCCTTGTCGTCTGCGCCCAGGAGAGTCGTGCCGTCCGTGGTGACGATGTCGTGACCGAGCTTCTTCTTCAGCAGCGGCAGCTCCTCCGGGTCGAGCACGACGCTCGGGTCGCCGGGAAGCTCGATCACGCCGCCGTCGTAGCCTTCGTGCACCTGCGGCTTGACACCTGTGCTCGTCACGTCCGGCGAGGTGTCGACGTGTGCGATCAGCCCGATCGCCGGCGCAGACTCGACGCCCGGCAGCGATCCGTAGACGTAGCCGTACTCGTCGAGCCTGACGTCGTCGAGGCCGATTTCCTCAAGCTCGTCACGCAGGAGCCGCGCGAGGTCGAGCTGTTTCTCGGTCGACGGCGAGGCATCCACTCCATGGGCGGATTGCGTGTCGATCCGGACGTAGCGTAGGAACCGCTCGAGGACGTCGTCCGCGAGCTCGGCCGCGAGCGCCGTCACGAACTCGGCTCTAGGAGAGGTCGCCAAGACGTGTGTACAGCTCTCGAATGGTGTCGACGCCCCGCGGGAAGAACTCCACGAGCATGCGCTCGTTCGGCGAGTGCACGTTGCTCTCCGGCAGCGCGAAACCGGTGAGGATCGTCGGGATCCCCTTGTCCTGCAGCGCGGGCATGATCGGCAGTGTCCCGCCCGAGCGCGTGAGGATCGGCCTGATCCCGAAGGCCGACTCGAAGGCGTCCTGCGCGATCTTGATCACCGGGGATTCCGTCGCGACGAGCCCGGGACGGGTCGAGCCCGCAAGCTCCTCGACCTCGACCGTGGCTCCTGTGGGCGCAGCCTCCTTGAGCAGGCGCTCGACCTCGGGGGCAACCGCCTCCGGTGTCTGGCCAGGTGCGAGGCGAACGGTGAAGTTGGCCTGCGCGTCGCTGACCACGGTCGTGTTCTTGAGGCCGGGCTTGCCACCGAGGATGCCGTTCACTTCCACAGACGGCTCCGCGGTCGTGCGGAGGTAGAACTCGTCGGCCGCCTTCGAGTCGTACGGAATGGCCCCCGCCTCGCGGAGAACGTCGGCGCCGGTCGGCTGCTGCGCCCAGCCGTCGCGCTCCTCGTCGGTGACCGGCGTGATCCCGATCCGCAACGCGTCCGGGACGCGGCCGTCGCGAGGCAGGATGCCGCCGAGGGTCTCCGCGAGCGCGTGGATCGCGTTCATCGCAGCGTTGCCGTACATCCCCGAATGAAGGTCGCGCTCGCCCGTGCGGACGCGGAGGTTGAACGCAGCGAGGCCGCGGGTGGCAATCGAGAGCGCCGGCAAGTCGCGCGACTCCATGCCGCCGTCGAAGATCACGCAGGCATCCGCCCCACGCTCGTCCTGTTCGAGGAACTGCACGATCGACTGGCCGCCGACCTCCTCCTCGCCGTCGGAGACGACGCGAATGTTGATCGGGAGGGCCCCTTCGGCGGCGAGCAGCCCGGCGGCGTGCAGGATCATCCACAGCTGGCCCTTGTCGTCGGCCACGCCGCGCGCGTACAGCCACTCGTCGCGGATCGTCGCCTCGAAGGGATCCGACTCCCACAGCTCGAGCGGCGCCGGCGGCTGGACGTCGAAGTGGCCGTAGCAGAGGATCGTCGGAGCGCTCTCGGCCCCCGACGAGGCGCGAATCTCGCCGACGACGAGCGGCCGCTCGCCGTACGGCACGAGCTCCGCCTCTCCGCCTCCGCGCGTGATCTTGTCGGCGACCCACTCGGCGGCTTGGACCACATCGTCGGCGTGCGCCGGATCGGCGCTCACGGATTGGATGCGCAGGAGCTCGCTGAGCTCGTCGAACCAGGCTTTGTCCAAAGCGGCCATCGGCGCGAGTCTAGGTAAACCGGCTGCCTCGGCGGTCCGGGACCGTCCTTTCGGGCGATTGCGCATGTCGGGCGGCTGCCGAGGATGAGAGCAGATGAGAGTCACTGCGGCACTCTCGCTCTTGCTTCTGGCCCTGCTCGTCGGGCCGGAGCCTGCGCGCGCCGGCTCCGATCTCCTGATCGGGGTGCACGACGACAGCATCAAGTGGACGGAGCGGCCGACGCCGATCCTCGGCGCGATGCGGGTGCTCGGTCTCGGAGGCATCCGCGTGACGCTCGAGTGGCGCCCTGGCAAGCGGCACCTGAGCGGCTCCGACCATGACGCGCTTCGGCGCGCCGTCGCCGCGAACGGATACGGCGTGCGGACCGTGCTCGGGGTCTACGGTCGGGCGGCCGACGCACCGCATGATCCCGAGGCCCGTGAGGACTACTGCCGTTTCGTCCGCAACGTCCTGCTCCGGTACGGCGAGGTTCGTGACGTGGTGATCTGGAACGAGGCGAACTCGGACACGTTCTGGCTCCCCCGCGAGGGCGCGCCCGCGGACTACGCGGCGCTCCTCGCCCGCTGCTGGGACCTCGTGCACGCGTCCGTGCCGGGCGTGAACGTCCTGTCGACGACGGCCTCGAGCCACGATGCGGCTGCGTTCATCCGCGGTGTCGGCGCGGCCTACCGTGCAAGCGGACGCCGGCTGCCACTCTTCGACGCCGCGGGCCACAACCCGTATCCGCTGTTCCCGGGCGAGCCGCCGACCGCACGACACGAGGTGTACGTCGGTCAGGGCGACTACGACCGTCTGGTCGCGGTGCTCGACGAGTCCTTCGCCGGCACGGCGCAGCCGCCTGCGCCGGTCTGGTACCTCGAGAACGGCTTCCAGACGACGACGGTCGGGGAACGGCGCCGCTCGCACTATTCCGGGCGCGAATCCGTCCCTCGGACGCTCGACCCAGACACGCAGGCGGATCAGATCGCGGCGGCTCTCCGGCTCGCATATTGCCAGCCTCGCGTCGCCGCCTACTTCAACTTCCTGCTCGTCGACGAGACGGTGCTCGGAGGCTGGCAGTCGGGCCTGCTCTGGGCCGACTGGAGGCGCAAGCCCGCGTTCGAGGCTTACCGAGCGGCGATCGCCGAGGTCCGCAGCGGGGCCGTCGACTGCGCCGCAGTTCTGCGCGGCTGACTGCTACGCCACGTCGCGAAGCTGAGCAGCCAGCGCCAGAGCGCGGAGCTTCTTCAGGCCCTGGTTCTCAATCTGCCGAATCCGCTCGCGCGTCACGTTGAACGCGCGGCCGACCTCGTCGAGCGTGCGGGGCTGCTCGCCGTCGAGGCCATAGCGCAGCTCAAGCACACGGCGCTCACGGTGCGAGAGCGACTTCAGGATCGAGCGAAGCGCCTCGTTGCGCAGCGTCTCCTCAGCCATCTCGTCCGGCAGCGGCGCCGTCTCGTCGGTGAGGAAGTGCCCGAACTCCGACTCATCCTCGTCGCCGACAGGCTTCTCGAGTGAGATCGGCGTCTGTGCGCTCCTGCGGATCTGATCGATCTCCTCCGGCTGCAGGTCGAGCTCGATCCCGATCTCGAGCGCGCTCGGGTCGCGGCCGAGCTTCGCGCGGAGCGCGCGCTCGGTCCGAACGATCTGGGTCAGCTTCTCGACCACGTGCACCGGCATCCGGATCGTGCGCGCCTTGTCGGCGAGCGCCCGGGCGACGGCCTGGCGGATCCACCAGGTCGCGTACGTCGAGAACTTGAAGCCCTTGCGGTAGTCGAACTTCTCGGCCGCGCGGACGAGGCCGATCGTCCCCTCCTGGATCAGGTCGAGGAACGGGAGGCCCTGGTTGCGGTAGCGCTTGGCGATCGAGACGACGAGGCGCAGATTGGCCTCGACCATCGCCTGCTTCGCTTCGTGCTCCCCGCGCTCGATCCGCTTCGCGAGCTCGACCTCCTGCGCGGCCGTCAGGAGCGGCACCTTGCCGATGTCCTTCAGGAAGAGCTGCAGCGTGTCGGTCGAGACCTCGCGCGCCTCCTCCACTTCTGCCTCGGGCTCGTCGCGCTCCACGACCTCGATCTGGAGCTCGTCGAGCGCGGCATAGAACTCGTCCATCTGGCCGGCGTCGAGATCGAGCTCGTCCAGCGCGCTCGCGATGTCGTCCGCGATCAGCTTGCCGGCCTGCTTGCCGCTGTCCAGCAGCGCCTTTGCCTCGTTCGAGGCCATGACATCAAATGCCGGGCCTGCGATGGTGTTCGTGGTTCCCCCTGCGCTCACTTCGGCTCCCCCTCCGATCGCGCTCACCGTAGTTGCGATTCGGAAAAACCGCAACACCTTCCTAGCAAAGTTGTGGAACCTTGCCAGAAGCTCCGCGCGGAAGCCATAGGCCGTTAGACCTATCTTGCGGTCAGCCGGTCCCGGCTTTTCCGAGCTCCTGGAGGTACCTGTCAGCCTCGCGGGCGATGCGGCTTCCAGGCTCGGCCGCCTGAGCCAGCCGCAACTGGCGCTTCGCCGCCTTCACATCGCTCTGCCAGAGGAGGAGGACACCCAGGTGAAAGCGGACGCTCGCCGACGCGGGAAACCGCTGCGTGAGCGGTCCGAGCCGGCCGAAAGCGCCCGCCGGATCGCTCTTCTCGTAGCGACCGACGGCGTCGGCGACCAGCGCGTCGACGTTGTTGGGCGCGAATCGCAGCGCCTCGGCGAAAGCACGACGCGCCGAGACAGGCCGGCCGAGCCGCTGCAGCGCGATCCCGTAGATCAGCAGACCACGCGGGCTGCGGTCGGCCCGTAGCGCCTCGAGCTGTGCCGCCGGCGTCCCGCCCCGAACCGGGTAGGCGAAGCTCGGCGTGAAGACCGGCAGGCCGGGCGCGAGCTCAGGGT
>JAXIPI010000154.1:0-7416 GCA_045403015.1 Gaiellaceae bacterium
CCGAGCTGCACGCCCACGAGCTCTCGCGCGGTCAGCTCTCCGGCGAGCGCCCGCCAGTAGTGCTGATCGGCGTAGCCGATCGCGCGCGACCGGAAGCGGCCGGCCTCCCACGCGCCGAGCCGGGCAACGTCGACGCCGGCGACGCTTACCGAGCCGGCGGAGGGCTTGTCGAAGCCTGCGACGATCCGCAAGAGGGTCGACTTCCCCGAGCCGCTCGGACCGAGGACGACGCACAGCTCACCCTGCTGCACGGTCATCGTCAGCCCCTGAAGCGCGGCGACACCGCCCTCGGCCGAGCCGTAGACGCGGAAGAGATCCCGGATCTCGACGAGCGCGCTCACTCCATCGTCTCCACGCGCCCGGGAACAGCCGCGGTGAATGCGCGTCGCGTGACCACGAGAACAAGCACGGCCGCAATGACCACGTAGATCACGGCCGCGCCCAGAACAGCGACCACATCGACAGCGAGCACGAGCGGCGGCTCGGCCGCAGTGGCCCGGGCCGTGAGGCCGACGAGATCCGTGACGACGGCTGCGAGAGCGACCCCGGTCAGCGCCCCGGCGACGAGACCGGCGACGGCGATGGACGCCGCCCGCAGGCGCACGATCCGGCGCAAGAGCGACGGCGATGCGCCCTGGGCCTCGAAATCGAAGAGCTCGCCACGCTCGTCCCGCAAATCGCCGACCACGGTCAGCAGGATCCCGGCCAGCGCGAGCAGGAGCGCAACGGTCGCCGCGACGGCAAGCGCGATCAGCGTCCCGTGGGCAATCGGGTCTTGCCTCGCGTCGGCCTCGAGCGCGCGACGCGACTCGATCGCGAGCACGTTGAACGGCTTCGCCGTCAGGGCACGATCGACGGCTGTCGCCCGGTTCGGGTCACGCAGCCCGAGCCACACCTCGTTCACGCGGGCCGCACCCGGCTGCGCCAGATTGACGATGGCCGCCAGCGCGGCGCCGTCACCGACCACAGCCTGACCATCGACGCCGGGGAATCGCCGCACGGTCCCGACGACACGCACCGAAACACGCTCGCCGGCGATCTGCAACGGCAGGAGGCCGCGGGAGTCCGCGGCCGCTGCGAGCCTCGGTGTCACGAGCACCGGAACCGGCCCCTCGTCGTACGGCTGGCGCGGGCGGATCCGCGTCACGACCGTGTTGGTCAGTGTGTAGCGGACGGTGTGACCAACGAGCTTCGCGCCACCGACGCCGATCCAGTCCTTCAGAAGTGCAGGCGCGACAGGAAGCTCGACCGAGCCCGAGGCCGCTTTACCGGAATCCGCGCCACGCTCCTGGAGCCGGGTGTTCGGCTCGATCACGATCCCCGCAAGCCGGCCGCCGCGCGCTTCGGCCGGGACCGACTCGCCGAACTCGACCCGCGAGAAGCGCCCGTTGCGATTCTCGATCTCGGCGAACACCCGCACGGTGTGGTTCTGCACCGGGCCGGAGAACCGCTTGAGATCGGGAGGCAGTCGTGGCCCTCTCGTCGCCGCCGGCACTCTGATCCGTCGCACCAGCTCCTCTGGGGACGCGGGCGCGTCCGAGTCGCGCCAGCCGTGCAGCTCCGGAAGGTTCGCCGGCGGCAGGCCGAGCAGCGTGATTCCGGTCTCTCCTTCGAGCCGACCGACGCTGCCGGTGACGCGGAGCACGGGAGCGACCTCGACGCCGAGCTCACGGAAGCGGTCGAGCGACGCCGCATCCTGGACGGGGATCAGCCGCGTCAGGTCCTCCCGGACGACGTAGTCGAGCGGAACGCGATGCGCCGCCTGATCTCGTTCGCCGCGGGCCAGGGTCGCGCGATAGCTCTCCGCGAACAGCGCGAGGCCGAAGCTGACGACGAGGAACGCGGTCGCGACGACTGCGTAGCCCGGATTGCGCGAGAGGGACAGCGACGCGAGCCGCAGCCCGAGCGAGCGCCCGCGCGACAGCCGCTCGGCGAGCCGCAGCGCAGGGCGAAGCGCACGTCCGACGAGTACCGCCGCCGCAAACGTGACGAGCGCCGGGAGGAGCAGGACGAGATCTCCCTCGTCGCCGCGCCACAACTCGAGGAGCACGAACAAGACCGCGGCGACCGCGGCTGCGTCGACGAGCGAGAAGCGCACCGGCGCGACGCGGGACGAGCGGGAGGCCACAGCCGCGACGAGGACACCTGTCGCAGCGACCGCGACGAGCAGCGCGAGCCCGACCCCCTCGACCGAGAACGTGCTGCGGGACAGGATCTCCCCGACAGGCGCGCCGGCCCTGTGCGCGACGAACGCGCCGCCGAGCGCGCCCACCGCGAGTCCCACGACCGTGCCCGCGAGAGCGAGCACCGCCGACTCCGCAACCGTCACGAGCGCGAGCTGCCAGCCGCGCGCGCCGTACCAGGCGAGCCGGCGCCGGGCTGCGGCGAGATCGGTGCGGAGCGTCATCGCCGCCAGGAGCGCGAACGCGAACAGCAGTGCCGCCGCCTCACCGCCGACGATGCCCAGCCGGCGCCCGGCGGCCCGGCTGGTGGCCTGCGCGGCCCGCCGCGCCTCGACGGGCGCAACCCGATCGCAGCGCGACGTCCCGGCCTGGAGCTCGGCGCGCGCGTGCGAGACGCCGAGGGCGCGGGCGTCCACCTCCCACAACCGGGGACGGCCTGCTGCAAGCGGAACCACCCACGCATAGCTGCGGTAGGTGGCGTCGAGAGCCGGAGCGCCGGCGAGCGCCTTCACTCCCTCGGCCAGGAAGAGAGGCGGAGGAGCAGGCCGGTGATAGCGCGCGGCACCAGCGAAGGCAGGACTGACCTCGGCGGCCTCGAGCGCGTTGTCGGTCGGCGCGAGAAAGTCGCCGAACAGGAGCCTGCTCTTCAGGACCCCGGTCCCGACCTCGACCAGCTTCAGCCCGGCAAGCTTGGGGAGCCGACCGTCTGCGCCGCGCAGGCGAAGAACCTCACAGCGTTCGGGCCGACACTCCGCCGGGAGCCTTCCCGAGCGAAGCGTCACCTGTGTCCCAAGCCCCTCGACACCCCCGAGCCCGGCAAAGGTGCCCCCGATCGTGCTTTCGCGGAAGAGGACGAGCGCGCGTGCATCGGCGGAGACCGTGTGCTTGAGCGCGGCGCGGGCGCGACGCTCGAGAACCGGCTGCGGCTCGTCGCTCTGGCCCGGAACGCCGAACCAGACCGCCCGCACCGACCTCGAGCCGTCCGGGATCCGCTCGACCGCCTGCGCGACGGCCCGATCCTGGGCGACGACGGCGCCGGCCCGGCCGCCGACGACGACCGAGGCGCCGGCGGCGATGCCGAGGACGACGAGGACGACCGGCCCATTCCAGTTGCCCAGCCGCGCACGAACGAGCCGGAGTGGGTAGAGCACCGAGTGGAGCAGGGTCATGCCGCGGTCCTGGCCACGAGCTCGGCCACCACCGCCTCGAGCCCTTCGCGGCGACCCGTCTCGAGCTGGCGAAGTGCCTCGGACGGCTTGCGCAGCTCCTCGACGAGGTCCCAGGTGCCGAGCTCTCGCGCCGCCGGCTCGACCAGCGCCAGGAGCTCCGTCGTGTGCGCCTCGCCGCGCCCGGCCGCCGCCGCCCGCCGCGCGAGATACGAATCCCGTGTCCCGTCAGCCGGTGCCGGAGCGACAGCGCACAGCGCCTGGATCAGTGCAGCGAGCGCAGCCGAGCGGTCGACGTCCGTCGGCTGATCGGGAATCCGCACCTCGATCGTGCCGAGCCGTGGGTGCGGACGGGCATCCCACCAGCTGCGCGTGTAGTCCTCGCCGGTCGCCTCGATGTAGGTCTCCCAGTCCTCCGGCGACGAAAAGGCCGGCGGTTGTGCGCCGCGCGGCAGCTCGCCCAACCGGGCCGCGCGAGACGAGAGCTCTCCTGTCTCCGCACCCTGGATGTACGGCGAGTTGAGTGAGAGAGCGAGCACGTCCGGCAGCCAGGGAACGATCGCCGCGAGCGTCCGCAGGCACGCGTCGAAGCTCTCCATGCCGATGTGCACGTGCAGGCCACACACCAGCTGGCGGCCGAGCTTCGGGCCGAGCTCCTCCAGCATCCGGAGGTAGCGCGGCTCGGCCACGATCTCCTGCTCGTCTGCCCGCGAGAACGGGTGCGACCCTGCGCCGGCGACCGCAAGGCCCTCTCTTGCCGCTGCCTCGTTCACCTCGCGCCGCAGCCGGACGAGCTCTGCGCGAGCCTCCTCAGCCGACTCACAGACGGGCGTGTTGGTCTCGATCAGGCAGGAGAAGAGCTCGGTCTTCAGCCCGTCCGGGCCGAGCAGCTTCTCAACTCCGGACGCGAGCGCGAGCGTTCCCCGATCGACGAGCTGCAACTCCTCTTCGACGCCGATCGTCAGCGCCCGCCCGAAGTTATTTTCCACGTACCGCGTGCACGGGACGTCCGGCCGCCTCCCACGCGTAGTAGGAGGCACTTGGCCCGAAGCCGCGTTCGTACGGGACGATGCGGGGATTGCGGCCGACCTCCATCGCGCGTTGCGCGTGCCAGAGCAGGTTCGGGTCGTCGCTCTCCTGCCAGACGAGCACGAGATGCGCCGCGGTCATGAACACCGCGACGAACGTACAGCCGTTCGCCGGGCACGGAAACGGGTCGGTCCGGACGCAGAACCAGCCGGAATGGTCGTCCTCGGCCTCGTCGAGCCAGAGCTCCTCTTCCTCGAGCAGCTCGTCCTCGACGACGAGGGACAGGTGCCTTGGCTCGTTCTCCACCCCGGAAGGTTAGACGGATGGGGGTGGTGCCGGTCCAGGGATGGGACCACCATGAAGATATGAGCGAGCGGGACGTCGCGATCGTGCTGTCCGGAGGTGGGATGAACGGCGTGCTGCTGGAGCTCGGCTTCCTCAAGCGGCTACGCGTCAGTTCGTTGTGGCCTCGGGTCGGGCGAATCTACGGCACTTCCGCGGGGGCGCTGACCGGGGCGATGGCGGCGCTGGACCTGCTGGACGAGCTCGAGGAGTTCGTCCTGAGGCTCCAGCCCGGCGACATCTTTCGGCCGCAGAGCCTCTGGCGGCTCCCGTTGAACGGCCTGCACGAGTATGCGCTGCCGGTCACCGTCGGAGAGCGGCTGCTCGATCCGCTCGAGCTGGGCCGGAGGCTCGGCAAGGCGCCCGTGGAGGTCGTGATCTTCGCCACTGACGTTTCGGACGAGGCCGGCATGGACTGCACCGGGTCGTACGAGCTCGTGTACTCGTCGCACGAGACACCGCCCGACATTCTCGCGCAGGCGGTGCTCGCCTCGGCGGCAATCAGCGCCCTCGTCCTGCCGCTCGCGGTCGCCGACCGGATCGCGACCGACGGCGGCTGGGTGCGCAACTTCCCCCTCGGGGCAGCGCTCGACCATCCGGATGTGAATCTGGTCGTCGGGTTCCGGTACGTCCCCCGCTACCCGCACATCGGAATCGCCTCGCTCGCCAGAGTCCGGCGCCGTCTGAACCGCTTTCGCGCCGTCCCGCCCGTCCGGGCCTTCATCGCCGAGCTCGACGAGGCGGAGGCGCGTGAGCTCCGCGGCGAGCCGGTCCATCTCGGCGACATGCTCATCCGCCTGATGCGGGTCGCGATCCAGCGCAACACTGCGCTCGAGGAGCGGCTCGCCGACGAGCGTGACGCAGCGATCCGGGAGCTGGACAGCCTGCGCAACGACGTCACCCGCATCGTGGCCGAGCATGCGCGGCCGGGCCGGCGTGGCCGCGCAGCACGGGCCGTCCAGGAACGCTTCGCGCGGACTGCGCTGCCGAGGTTGATCCCGCGGATCATCGTGCGCGTTTCCGGCGGTGCCGAGAGCCTCGACGCGGGCTTCCGCAACCACCGCGAGTGGTCGGAGGAGTCGAAGCGCGCCTTGATCGCGCGCGGCTACGCGGCGGCCGACGCCGAGCTTGCCGCGCAGGGCATCGACCTGCTGGAGCAGGCGGTCTAGTCGTTAGCCCTGCGGCTGGGTGGGCTGCCGCCCGAGCTTGACGCCGACCGTCATCGACTTCGAGCCGCGATAGAGCTGGAGCTTCACGGTCTCGCCCGGTTTGTGGTCGGCGAGCAAATCGCGCAGCTGCTCGAGCGAGGCGACCCGCTTGCCGCCGACTGCGACGATCAGATCGCCCCCGAGCGTGTAGCTCTCACCGGCAACGACCGTCGTGTCCGTGCCCGCTTTCAGGCCGGCCTTGTCAGCCGCGGTTCCTTCGCCGACGGTTTCGACGAGGACGCCTGCGTCGACGGGAAGCCGGAAGACGCGCGCCAGCTCCTCGGTGACGGTGCTGCCGCTGATACCGAGAAACGCGCGGTCGACCTTGCCCGTCGCGACGAGCTGCGCGACGACCGCCTTGACCGTGTTCGACGGCACTGCGAACCCGATGCCGACATTGCCGTTGGCGCCCTGCGCGGTGGAGATCTGGGAGTTGACGCCGATCACCTGCGCGCCTGCATTCAGCAGCGGGCCGCCCGAGTTGCCAGGGTTGATCGGTGCGTCGGTCTGAATCACGTGATCGATCGGATAGCCGTTCGGCGCGGTGATCGTGCGCTCCTGAACGGCGCTGACGATTCCCGCGGTCGCCGTACGCGCGAGCCCGAATGGGTTGCCGATCGCAACGACGGGATCGCCGACGCGTACGGATCCCGAGTCGCCGAACTCGAGCGGGGTCAGACCGCGCGAGCTCGCCTCGACGCGGAGCACAGCAATGTCGGTGGAGGGGTCGCTGCCGACCAGCGTCGCCCGCATCGTGTCGCGGTTCGAGAAGCTGACCTCGATCTGGTCGGCGCCCTCGATCACGTGGTAGTTCGTGACGATGTGGCCCGCCTTGTCGATGACAAAGCCCGAGCCCAGTGCCTGCTGCGGCTGCGCGGGCGACTGATCGGAGGGGGCCGGGGAGCCGGAGGGGTTGTCCGCGCTTCCGGACGTCGACGTGATCTGCACGACACCCGAAGCGGCGCGCGAGTAGATCTCGCGCACCGACAGCCCATTGCTGGCAGCGACAGGAGCGGCGGCGGCAGGGGAAGCGGAGGTCTGCACGACGGTGGTCGTGCCACCGCCCAGGTCGCCCGTGAGCGCGACGCCGCCGAGCGCGACCAGGCCGCCCAGGAGGGCAACGGTGACCAGGCCGACGCTGCGATAGAGGGTGGCGCGTGCGTTCACGGCCACCTTTGTAGCCGCGAGGTCTTAACGCGCAGTGTGGGGAGCGTTAAGTATCGGTTGCGATCAGTAAGGCGATTGCGGGTTAGGCCACTGCAGCGGTCTTCTCGCCCGCTTCGCGATCTGTGCCCAGCGCCTCGTCGAGCTTGGCCTGCAGCTCACCGCTCTCGAACAGCTCCTCGACGATGTCGGCGCCCCCGACGAGCTCTCCTTTGATGAAGACCTGCGGGATCGTCGGCCAGCCCGAGAGCGCCGAGAGCTCCTGGCGGATCTGCGGGTCGGGGAGAACGTCGACGGTGGTGACCGGCGCACCCGCGGCGCGTA
>JAXIPI010000077.1:0-11511 GCA_045403015.1 Gaiellaceae bacterium
TCGGTCAAGTGGGACGCGTACTGGGGGAAGTACAACCCGGGGTACAACTCCCTGTACGCCATGATCGGGCCTGCGTCCGAGGGGTGGCCGCTGTTCCCCGCCTACCATGCGACGCGCCTGCTGCTCCAGACGACCCAGCAGGGCTGGCAGGTGCTGCAGGTCGCGCCGTGGGAGGACGACGACTGGATGGTCGGCAAGCCCGACCAGCCGGAGAAGGAGATCGCCGCCTACGCCGACGACGCCGGACACCTGACGCTGATGGGCCTCGACTCGCACGGTCGCGAACTGAACGCCGTTTCCGCGGACCCGGCTCCGGCGTACAGCATCGGCGGCCTGCCCGCGAGCACGAGCTTCAACCTCGTGCTCTGGAACGCCGCCGGTGACGGGCTGAGCTCGCTCGCTGGGCCGATCGTCACGGACGACGTCGGTGTCGCCCGCTTCGAGGTACCGCTGCACGCTGCCTTCTCGTTGACGACCGTGCCGGTCGCCTAGCGCGGCTGGATCACGGCTTGCGGCCGGTGAAGATCGCCCAGCCGAGCTCCGAGCGTTGCTTCCGGACGTAGTTGCCCCGGGCGGCAACATGGCGTTCGCGCATCGCCGCCGCATCCGGATGCTCGGGATTCTCGGCGAGCCACTCCTCGAGCGCGCGCCAGTGGAGGCTCTCGTAGCGGTCCCAGTCGTCCTCCGAGGCCGCGATCAAGCCGGTGAGCGCAAGCCCGACCGACTGGAAGCGCTCGACCGTAACAGCGAGGTCGACGAAACCGCCTGCCTCGGCACCCGCCTCGTGCCAGAACGGCTCTCCGATCGCGAAAAAGCCGCCGGGCCGGACCGCCGGCACGAGCGCCTTCGCGGCATCGCCGATGTGCCCCCAGACGAAGCTGGCGCCGAGGCAGAGCGCCGCATGCCACGACTCGGGCTCGAGCGGGTAGGCGGCTGCATCGGCCGTCTCGATCGAAACCAGGTCGCCGAGCCCGCGCGCTGCGACTCGCGTGCGCGCCTCGTCTGCGAACTGCGGGCGCAGCTCGACGCCCTGGATCCGGCAGCCGAACGCCTCCGCGAGCACGATCGCCGGCCCGGCCTTGCCGCAGGCGAGATCGAGCACGCGGCTCGAGGCGTCGAGGCGCAGGTACTCGCCGAGGAGCCGGATCTTCTCGGCGCTCGTCGGGTCCTGGATCTGGTGGTCGCGCTCAGCGACCTCCCAGGACCAGGTCACCCGGAGCCCTCGTCGGCGAGCTCGAGGAGCTTGGTCACGGTGCGCCAGTTGCGGTTCGTCCCGGCACCGCTCACGCCGGTCTTCGAGAGGAGCTTCGCGAGCGGCGAGCCCTGGAACCCGCCCGGGTGCCAGGAGTAGACCTCCCGATCGCTGACCGCAATCTGTTCCGGCGCGACGTCCAGGGCGCGGAGCTCGCGTACGATCTTCGCCGCCGGCTTCGCGCGGAGAAAGGTCACGAGGTAGCGGGAGGGATCCTTCGCCACCTCGGCGAGCGGGTTGCGTTTGACGACCCGCGCCAGCTCGGCCCGCGTGCGCAGGATCACGTCCACCTCGAATCCGAGCCCGGCTTCGAGCTCCCGCTCGAGCTTCGTCTGCAGGCGGTCGGCCGCGACGCTGCTCGTGAGCACAACGTTCCCGCTCTGAAGGTGCGTGCGGACGTCCTCGTAGCCGTGGCCGGCGAGGAGCTCGCGCAGGTCGGCCATCCGGACACGCCGGCGGCCGGCGAGGTTGATCCCGCGCAGGAGGACGATCCGCCGTTGCGCAGACGCCATGAGCTCAGATCCAACGGCGGCGCTTGAAGACGAGGTACAGCACCACCGAGGTGAGCACCATCAAGGAAACGGCGAACGGATAGCCGAGTGCCCAGCCCAGCTCCGGCATGTGGTCGAAGTTCATGCCGTAGATCGTTCCGATCAGCGTCGGAGCGAAGAGGATCGCCGCCCACCCCGAGATCCGCTTTACCTGTTCGTTCTGCGCGAGCGAGACCTCGGTGAGGTTCTTCGTCTCCAATGTGAGGTTGACGCTGAGAATGTTGTGCAGCAGGGCGCGGAAGGAACCGGCTTGCTCCTCGGCCCGCAGAGCGTGATCCTGCACGTCGCGGAGGTAGCGGCGCTCCTCCACATCGATACCCGGTTCATCCATGAGCCGCGCAACGATTCCGTCGAGCGGCCCCGTCGCGCGCTGGAACTCGATCACCTCGCGCGTCAGATCGTAGATCCGCCGGGAGACCTTGGGGCTGCCGCTGAAGACATCGTCCTCGATCTCGTCGATGTCGTTCTCCAGGCCGGCGACCACCGGCTCGTAGCCGTCGACGACGTGATCGAGGATTGCGTAGACGATCGCCATCGTCCCGCGACGAAGCAGGTCGGGCCGCGCCTCGAGACGGCGGCGCACCTCGCCGAGCTCGGGTGCGTCGCCGTGGCGAACCGTGATCACGAAGTGGGGGCCGACGAAGATCGCGACTTCCCCGAAGACGACGGTCTCCGATTCGTCGACGTAGCGGGCCGGCCGCAACACGATGAACTGGGTGTCGCCGTACCGCTCCAGCTTCGGGCGCTGATGCGCCTTGACCGCGTCCTCGACGGCGAGCTCGTGCAGGTGAAACTCGCGCGCGACGGACTCGAATTCGTCGGCAGTAGGCTCATAGAGTCCGAGCCAGGCGATGGAATCGCTGGCCTGGCAGAGGGCGTGGAGCTCCGAGAGGTCGTCGGGCTCGGCTGTGCGCCGTCCTTCGCGATAGATGGCGCGATCGATGATCACGGCGGGACACTATCCCCGTCCAGCGCACGCCATCTGGCGGCGGCGTCAAGCCGGCGTCAAGACTCACTCGAGAGGCGTACAGCTTCCGTCAAGGATCGCATTTGGGGACGAGCGCCCGCGTTATAAACGGCGACGTGCTCGACATCCTCTTCATCGCGATCGTGATCGCGTTCTTTGCATTGGCCGCTCTCTACGTGCGCGGCTGCGCGCGGATCATCGAGCCATCGGAGGAAGGCCGATGACGGTCGGGGACGTCTTCCCGCTCATCCTCGTCGTCGCACTGCTCGCGTATCTGCTGTGGGCCTTGCTCGCACCGGAGCGTCTGGGATGAATACGGCGCTCATGTGGTTCTTCGTCGGTGCCGCCGCCGTCGGCGTCGCGAGCGCCGCTGTTCTCATCGCGACAGCGCTGCGCGGACTCTTCCACCGATACCACCACGCGTGAGCGGCGCCGCCTGGTTTCAGGTCGTCGTGCTCGTCGCGCTGCTGTTCGCCGGCACGCGGCTGCTAGGCCCGTACCTCGCACGCGTCTACGGCGACGGCCCCGCGCCTGGCGACCGCGTCTTCGGTCCGGTCGAGCGGGTGCTCTACCGGCTCGGCGGGATGGACCCGAAGCGGGAGCAGCCATGGACGCTCTACGCGCTCTCGCTGCTCGCGTTCAGCGCGGTCTCCGTCATCGGCCTCTACCTCCTTCAGCGCGTCCAGGGAGAGCTGCCGCTGAACCCGACAGACGTCGCGGCCGTGCCCGCGACGCTCGCGTTCAACACCGCCGTCAGCTTCGTCACGAACACCAACTGGCAGAACTACGGCGGCGAATCGACGATGAGCCACCTGACGCAGATGGCCGGGCTGACGGTCCAGAACTTCGTGTCCGCTGCCGTTGGCATCGCGGTCGCGGTCGCACTGATCCGCGGGCTGGCCCGCAGGCAGAGCGAGACGATCGGGAACTTCTGGGTCGACCTCGTCCGCACCGTGACGCGGGTGCTCCTACCGCTGTCCCTCTTCGTCGCGCTGGTGTTTGCGAGCCAGGGCGTCGTGCAGTCGCTGCGGGGGCCCTCGACCGCGACGACGCTCGAGGGAGCGACCCAGCAGATCTACCGAGGCCCGATTGCAAGTCAGGAGGCGATCAAGGAGCTGGGAACGAACGGCGGCGGCATCGTCAATGCCAACTCGGCGCACCCGTTCGAGAATCCCACCGCCTTCACGAATCTCGTCCAGATCCTCGCGCTGTTGCTGATCCCGTTCGCGCTGACGTACGCCTTCGGCCGGATGGTCGGCAACCAACGTCAGGGCTGGGCGATCTTTGCGGCGATGTTCGTGCTTTGGGCCGGGTCGGCTGCGGTCGCGACGTACTTCGAGGTCGACGGGAACCCGCGCATCGACGCCACCGCCGCGAACATGGAGGGCAAGGAGGTGCGCTTCGGCGCGCCCGCGTCCGCCCTGTTCGCCGCGTCCACCACTGGGACGTCGACGGGCGCGGTCGACGCCGCCCACGACAGCTTCACGCCAGGCGGCGGCGCGGTGCCGCTCGTGAACATGATGCTCGGCGAGGTCTCCCCGGGCGGTGTCGGGGCCGGCCTCTACGGGATGCTCGTCTTCGTCCTGCTCTCCGTGTTCATCGCGGGGCTGATGGTCGGGCGGACACCGGAGTTCCTCGGCAAGAAGATCCAGGCGCCGGAGATGAAGCTCGTCGTGCTGTATCTGCTCGCGACACCGCTCCTCGTGCTCAGCTTCAGCGCCGTGTCGCTCGTGCTCCAGACGGGCACGGCGTCGATCCTCAACCCAGGCCCGCACGGCCTCTCCGAGGTGCTTTACGCCTTCACCTCCGCCTCGAACAACAACGGCTCCGCCTTCGGCGGGCTGACCGGTAACACCGATTGGTACAACACGACGCTCGCGCTCGCGATGCTCGGAGGACGCTTCCTCCTGATCGTGCCGCTGCTGGCGATCGCCGGGTCGCTGGCGCGCAAACAGCCGGTGCCGCCCACAGCCGGCACATTCCCGACCGCGTCGCCGCTGTTCGTTTCCTTGCTCGTTGCCATCGTGGTCACCGTGGTCGGGCTGACCTACTTCCCGGTCCTCGCCCTGGGGCCGATCGTGGAGCAGCTCGGGCTATGACGCGCGCGACCACCTCCATCCTCGAGCCCGCGATCCTCCGCCGCGCTGTGGGCGACAGTCTCCGCAAGCTCGACCCGCGCCGCATGGCGCGGAACCCGGTGATGTTCGTCGTCGAGGTCGGCAGCGTGCTCGTCACCGGCATCGCGATCGCCGATCCGAGCGTCTTTGCATGGTTGATCGCGATCTGGCTTTGGTTCACCGTCGTGTTCGCCAACTTTGCCGAGGCGGTCGCGGAGGGCCGTGGCAAGGCACAAGCCGAGGCACTGCGGCGGACGCGCGCCGAGACCGTCGCCCACCGCCGGCGGGCCGACGGCTCGCTCGAGGACATCGCGTCGAGCGTCCTGACCGAAGGTGATGTCGTCGTGGTCTCCGCAGGCGAAGTGATTCCGGCCGACGGTGAGGTGATCGAGGGGATCGCCAGCATCGACGAGTCCGCGATCACCGGCGAGTCTGCGCCGGTCATCCGCGAGTCGGGCGGCGACCGTTCGGCAGTGACCGGCGGCACGCGCGTACTCTCGGACCAGATCGTCGTCCGCGTGACCCAGCGGCCCGGCGAGAGCTTCCTCGACCGGATGATCGCGCTCGTCGAGGGCTCCTCGCGCCAGAAGACGCCGAACGAGATCGCGCTCGACATCCTGCTCGTCGGCCTGACGGCAATCTTCCTGCTCGCAGTCGTGACGCTGCAGCCGTTCGCGATCTACTCCGGCGACCGGCAGGACACGGTGGTGCTCGTGGCGCTGCTCGTCTGCCTGATCCCGACCACCATCGGCGCCCTGCTGTCGGCGATCGGGATCGCGGGCATGGACCGGCTCGTCCGCCGTAACGTGCTCGCACTCTCGGGGCGGGCGGTTGAAGCCGCCGGCGACTGCTCGACGCTCCTACTGGACAAGACCGGCACGATCACGCTCGGCAACCGCCAGGCCGCCGAGTTCCTGCCGCTGCCGGGCGTGCTCGAGCAGGAGCTCGCCGACGCCGCCCAGCTTGCGAGTCTCGCCGACGAGACACCCGAGGGACGCTCGATCGTCGTCCTGGCCAAGGAGCGCTTCCAGATCAGAGAGCGGGAGCTCGCGGGTGCGACGTTGATCCCGTTCACGGCACAGACCCGGATGAGCGGCGTCGACATGCCCGGACGCTCGATCCGGAAGGGCGCCGCGGATGCCATCAGGCGCTGGGTCGGCGCCGAGGACGGGACAGAAGCCGCGCTCGCGATCCTGGTCGACCAGGTCGCGCTCAGCGGCGGCACGCCGCTCGTGGTCGCCGAGAACGGGCACGCGCTCGGCGTCGTCCACCTCAAGGATGTCGTCAAGGAAGGTCTGCGCGAGCGCTTCGACGAGCTGCGCGCGATGGGGATTCGCACGGTGATGATCACCGGCGACAACCCGCTGACAGCGAAGGCGATCGCAGACGAGGCCGGGGTCGACGACTTCCTCGCCGAGGCGACGCCCGAGGACAAGATGGCGCTGATCAAGCGCGAACAGGCCGGCGGCAACCTCGTTGCGATGACCGGCGACGGCACGAATGACGCGCCCGCACTCGCGCAGGCCGATGTCGGCGTGGCGATGAATACCGGCACCCAGGCGGCCCGCGAGGCCGGGAACATGGTCGACCTCGACTCGAATCCGACGAAGCTGATCGAGATCGTCGAGATCGGCAAGCAGCTCCTGATCACACGCGGCTCGCTGACGACGTTCTCGATCGCGAACGACGTCGCGAAGTACTTCGCGATCATCCCGGCGATGTTCGCGGGCGCTTTCCCGGTCCTCGACGACATCAACGTCATGCGCCTCGACAGCCCCGAGTCGGCGATTCTCAGCGCGGTCATCTTCAACGCGCTCGTGATCGTGGCGTTGATCCCGCTGGCGCTGCGCGGGGTCCGCTTCCGCGCCGCCTCGGCGGCCGCCGTGCTCCGTCGAAACCTGCTCGTCTACGGCCTCGGCGGCCTCGTCGTCCCGTTCGTCGGGATCAAGCTGATCGACCTCGTCGTCGGCGGGCTGGGGATCGTCTGATGCGCCGCCAGCTGATCCCGGCACTCGTCCTGTTCCTGGCGTTCACGGTGCTGACCGGTGTCGTCTACCCGCTCGTGGTGACCGGAGTCGCGCAGGTCGCATTCCCCTCGCGGGCGGATGGCTCGCTCGTCGAGCGTGACGGCCACGTTGTCGGCTCGCGCCTGATCGGGCAGGCCTTCGCGAGCCCGCGCTACTTCCAGCCACGGCCCTCGGCGGCCGGGGACGGCTACGACGCGATGTCGAGCTCCGCCTCGAACCTCGGGCCGACGAACCAGGACCTGCTCGACGCCGTCGAAGAGCGGCGGGCCGCGTACCGAAAGGTGAACGACGCCGACGCCCCGATCGACGCGCTCACCGCCTCGGGATCCGGTCTCGATCCGCAGATCTCGCCCGAGAATGCGCGGCTTCAGGCACCGCGCGTCGCCCAGGCGCGGGGCCTACCGCTCGACGATGTCCTCGCGCTCGTGGAGGAGCACACCGACGGCCGCTCGCTCGGGTTCCTCGGCGACTCCGGCGTGAACGTGCTCGAGCTCAACCTCGCGCTCGACGCAGTTGCTGGAGGAGATGCGGGCTAAGCCCGCATCTCCTCCTGATGGGCGGCACCGCAAGCGGCGCCGCCGGGCGTAGCCTTAGCGCATGGCGCGCGGGCAACTCCGCATTTACCTCGGTGCCGCGCCCGGCGTGGGCAAGACCTACTCGATGCTGAACGAAGGCAGGCGGCGTCGTAAGCGCGGCGAGGATGTCGTTGTCGGCGTCGTCGAGACCCACGGCCGTCTCCCCACCGCGGAGCAGGTCGGCGACCTGGAGGTGTTGCCGCGCAAGCGTGTCCAGTACCGAGACTCGGAGTTCGAGGAGATGGACGTCGACGCATTGCTCGCCCGTCGGCCCGAGATCGCGCTCGTCGACGAGCTGGCTCACACGAATGTCCCCGGCACGCGGAACGAGAAGCGCTGGCAGGACGTCGAGGAGCTGCTCGGGGCTGGAATCGACGTCATCTCGACGCTGAATGTCCAGCATCTCGAATCCCTCAACGACGTCGTCGAGCAGATCACGGGTGTCAAGCAGCGCGAGACGATTCCCGACGAGGTCGTCCGCCGGGCCGACCAACTGCAGCTCGTCGATCTCGCGGTCGAGACGATCCGAGCAAGGCTCGCTCGAGGTGACATCTACCCCGCCGAGCGAATCGACGCCGCCCTCGGCAACTACTTCCGGCCCGGCAACCTCGGCGCACTTCGCGAGCTCGCGCTGCTCTGGATCGCGGACCAGGTCGAGGAGGGCCTGGCGGTCTATCGGGCACGGCACGGCATCGAGCAGCCGTGGGAGACGCGCGAGCGCGTGGTCGTGGCGCTGACCGGGTCTCCGGACGGCGACAGGCTCGTCCGCCGCGCAGCTCGCATGGCGCAACGTGCGAACGGCGACCTCGTCGCCGTCCACGTCATCCCACAGGATGGGCTTGCCTCCGACCCTGCAGCCCTCCTCGACCAGCAGCGCAGGCTCGTGGAACAGCTCGGCGGCGCCTTCCGCGAAGTCGTCGGCGCCGACGTCGGCCAGGCATTGCTCGACGCGGCTCGGTCGTTGAACGCGACCCAGATCGTGCTGGGAGCGACGCGGCGATCGCACTGGCGTGAGCTGACGCAGGGCTCGGTGATCAACCGCGTCATCCGCGATTCAGGAATCGGCCTCGACGTGCACGTGATCAGCCGCGAGCCGGGAGCTGACGCGACCGAGCCGGCTCGCCCGGCCACACGGCGGCCACGCGGCCTGCCGAGGCGCAGAGTAATCGCCGGATTTCTCCTCGCGGCGGTGGGGTTGCCGCTGCTCACTTGGGTGCTGACTCACTTGCGCGACCACATGGGTCTGCCGAGCGTGCTCCTGCTCTTTCTCCTCCTCGTCACCGGGATCTCAGCGATCGGGGGGATTTGGCCGGCGCTGGCAGCCGCAGTCGCAGGCTTTCTCTTCGTCAACTGGTACTTCACGCCACCGCTCCACACGTTCACGATCGGCGAGGGCGAGAACATCCTGGCGCTCGCGGTCTTTGTCGCGGTCGCCGCGCTCGTCAGCGCCTTCGTCGCGCTTGCGTCGCGCCGCGCGGCCGAGGGCACGCGCGCCCGCGCTGAGGCCGAGGCGCTGGCGCCCCTCGCGGGCACGTCTTCGGTCCAGGCGCTCCTGGAGAGCCTTCGGCGCGCGCTCGGGCTCGACGGCGCCAGCATCCTCCACCGCGAGGGCGCGGGGTGGAGGCTCGAGGCGGCGAGCGGCGCCGCACTGACTGTGCCAGGCGAGGCGACTGCGACGGTCGACGTCGACAGGAACCACATGCTCGTCCTGGCCGGCTCCAACGCACCGCGTGAGGACGACCAGCCAATTCTCGACGCGTACACCCGCGAGCTCGCCGCGTCGATCCACATCGAGGAGCTCGAGGCGGAGGCATCGACCGCCGGTAGCCTCGCGGCTGCGAACGAGCTCCGGACGGCCCTGCTCTCAGCGGTCTCGCACGACCTCCGCACACCGTTGGCCGCGATCAAGGCGTCGGTCACGAGCCTTCTTCAGCAGGACGTCGACTGGACAGAGGCCGAGCAACACGAGTTCTTTGCCACGATCCACGAGGAGACCGATCGCCTCGACGCTCTCGTCGGCAACCTCCTCGACATGAGCCGCCTCCAGACCGGCGCCGTCGAGCTCGACGCACAGCCGATCAGCCTCGACGAGGTCCTTCCCGCCGTCGTGCGCAGTCTCGGCGACCGCGGCTCGGAGGTGATTCTCGATCTCCCGGAAGACGTGCCGCCCGTCATCGCGGATGCGGGGCTGCTCGAGCGCGCTCTCGCCAACATCGTCGCGAACGCAGCGGCCTACTCTCCCGCCGGAGATCCGCCGCGGATCGTCGCCGGGGCGGTCGACGGCGGCGTCGACGTCCGGATCGTCGATCGCGGACCGGGCGTTCCTGCGGCCGAGCGGGACCGGATGTTCGTCCCGTTCCAACGCCTCGGCGACTCCAACCCTCGCGAAGGCGTGGGCCTCGGCCTCGCGGTCGCGAGAGGGTTCGTCGAGGCGATGAAGGGCTCGATCGAAGTCGACGACACGCCGGGCGGAGGGCTCACCGTCATCGTTCGGCTAAAGGCTGCGGAGTGACCAGGATCCTCGTCGTCGACGACGAGCCGCAGATCCTGCGGGCGCTCAACACCAATCTTCGCGCTCGGGGCTATGACGTCGAGCTTGCTCAGACCGGCGAGAAGGCGCTCGACCTCGCCGCGCGCAAGCATCCAGATCTCGTAATCCTCGACCTCGGGCTGCCCGGTATCGACGGCGTCGAGGTGATCCGCGGCCTTCGCGGCTGGACGAGCGTCCCCATCGTCGTCCTCTCGGTCCGCGAGCGCGAGGCAGACAAGGTGGCCGCCCTCGACGCCGGCGCAGACGACTACGTCACCAAGCCCTTCGGCATGGACGAGTTGCTCGCGCGGCTCCGCGCCGCCCTGCGACGCGCTGCCCCCGCCGAGGAGGAGGCCGTCGTGGAGACGCCCGACTTCACGGTCGACCTCGCCGACAAGCGCGTGAGCCGCGATGGAGCCGAGGTCCGCCTCACGCCGACTGAATGGCAGATCGTCGAGCTGCTCGTGCGCAACCCCGGGAAGCTGGTTACGCAGCGCCAGCTTCTGCAGGACGTGTGGGGGCCACAGTACGAGCGCGAGACCAACTACCTTCGTGTCTATCTCGCCCAGATTCGGCGGAAGCTCGAACCCGATCCGGCGCGGCCACGCTACTTCCTCACCGAGCCCCGGATGGGGTACCGCTTCATGGTGGACGGAGGCGGCTCCTAGCGGCGTGCGGTGCCGAGGATATACGGCGCCGAGGTGATCGTGAGCAGCGACGAGGAGTGGAAGCCGCGCTCCAGCGTCACCAGCTTGAAGCCTGCGGCCGCGATTGCGGCCGCCGTGTCCCGCGTCGTCTCGCAGCCACCGAGTGCCCGCGTCCAGAAGACCGCATCGGTGGCGCGCTGCACTGTTCGGAACGCCGCGTTTCCCGAGCGAACGTGCTCCCAGAAGCGGAGCTCGCCGCCGGGTCTCAGGACGCGCCGCAGCTCACGGAGTGCTGCGGCGGGATCGCCGACGCTGCAGAGAACCCCCATCAGCACCGCCGCGTCGAACGCGCCGTCCTCCGCCGGCAGCTTCTCGGCCGTGCCACCGACGATGTCGATCGGAATCGCGGCCTGGCGTGCGCGCTCCGCCGCGGCCGCGCGCGCCGTGGCGTCGGGCTCGACCGCGACGAGATGCTCGACACCCGGCGGGTAGTGCTCGAACGAGCGCCCGTCTCCACTGCCGACCTCGATCACGTTCCCGCGCAGCCCTGCGAGCGCCCGCCGCCGCAGTTCCCGCGCCTCCTGGTCGGGGCGTCGCTGCTCCCGCCGGTCGAGGTACCGCGCGAAGCGCGACTGCTGCGCTCCGTAGAGCGGCGGCATGCCGCGGCGAGACATGTTACGCGGGCAGGTTCGTCGCGGGCGGGACATCTCCGCCCTTCGCTTTCGCGGCGGAGCGTCTCCGAAGCCACCAAACGATGCCGCCGGCGACGACTGCAGCAGCGAGGATGCCGAACGCGATCCAGCCCCACTCCGAGCTTGTGAGCCCGTCGTCCTCGTCCGAGGCGG
>JAXIPI010000173.1:0-4660 GCA_045403015.1 Gaiellaceae bacterium
GTCGCGCTCGCGACTGCCGTCTTCCTCGACGCATTCGTCATCCGCATGGTGCTGCTCCCGGCGGTGCTGCAACTGCTCGGAAGCAGAACGTGGTGGTTCCCGAAGTGGCTCGACCTCCGGCTCCCGCGGCTCGCGATCGAGCCCCCGACCGCCGTGCCGGTACCCGCACTGGAGGAGGCCGCCTGATGAGCGTGGTTCCCTCAGCCTGAGAGCTGGAATTCCGCAGGAAGCTCAGAGGCCTCGTCGGCCGGCTCCAGCTCGAGCCGTGCACGAGCGTCGAAGTACACGTAGGCGGTGGTCAGGGCAACGAACGGCATCGTCACGGCATTGACCACTCCCGCTACGAGGTTGAGCACAGCGAGCGGGGCGTTCGTGAAAATGATCAACAACACACCGATGAGCGGGCCGAGGACGAGCGCGAGCGCCGCGCCGAGCACCGTGAGAGATGCGACCTTCAGCCAGTGTCGGCGGACGAGGCGACGACTTCGCCTCAGCGCGTCGATGGCGGAACAACCTTCGAGCTCGACCGCGAAGACGGCAAGCGCCCAGCGGACTGCCAGCCAGATGGCAATCGGGACGAGCACCAACGAGCTCACGAGGAGCGAGACCACGGCGACGGCGATGAAGACCGCGCCGAAGAGCGGTCGCGCGCTGTCGAACGCCAACCGGTAGGCGCCGATCGGGCCAACTGCCCTCCCTTGGTCGATCTCCACCAGAGCCCGGGCGGTGGCCGCGATGACCAGCCCGAGGCCGAGCAGGGTCAAAGCGGTTCCGATCACGAAGACCAGGAGCACGAGCACTCCACCGCTCTCACCCCCCGTCGAGATCCCCGCGATGCTCGACACGCCGATGACGATTGCCTGTAAGAGCGTCACGAGGAGCGAGATCGGCAACAGCACGAGGCCGATGCCGAGGAACAAACGCAGGTGCCTGGCGTACATGCGGGCCGCTGCCGTGAGCACCTGGCCCCAGGCGCGGCGTCGCGCCAGGCGAAGCGGCGCCGTCGGCCGCCATGTCGCGCGGGAGAGCCCGAGAATCACGAGCACGACGAGCGCTCCGAGGGCCAGCAAGACCGGAAGCGGTTCGTCGACCAGCCGCCGCAGAGCCGTCGAGCCACCACCGATCGCACTGCAGAAGAAATCGGTCGTCCTCGTCCCGAGCGCGCCGCCTGCGGGGACGGCGTAGCTCCGATCGCGCCAGTTCGCCGACACGCTGATCGGCTCGGTCCACGAGGTCTTGAGGTTGGGGCCGGTCGGGCCGTTGAAGAACGCTCTCTGGAACTCACCCCAGCGTCCTTCGAACCCGATCCACGGAAACAGGGAGCGCGCGTCGCCGGGATCGCTCGGAATCGTCCGCACGACCGGCTGGATGTCGAAGCTCGGGCCTGTCGTGTCGTCGCAGCCGACGCCCTGCTCGGCCGAGCTGCCGAGGTAGAGCGCCGATTCGAAGAAGTTCGCATGCGACCCGGCGGCCGGGTAGACGACTGGGTGGGTCCCGTCGACGAGCTCGAGCTTCTCGTCTCCCCACGTCGCCTTCTCCGAGCCTTCGTGCTGGCTGTAGCCGACGGACACCGGCTCACGCGCGAGCGCCTCTTGCGCGTCGTCCGCGTCGAAGATGATCTGGATGTTCTCCCAGTCGCCTTCGTGTGTGTTGTTCCAGTCGTTGAAGACGTAGTAGAGCCAGTACTGGAGCGCGAGCTGACCCGGATGGTCGGCGTCGGTGGCGACGTGCGCGTAGACGGCAGGCAGCTTGCCGTCGGTGAGGCGATCCGCCCACCGCTCGTAGTCGCACCCCGGATCGAGCGCGTTCCCGGGGAAGTCGAGGTGGTACTCGTAGAGGTTGCGGGACACGTCCTCCGCTGTCGGCGCGACCTTGATCAGGTCGCCGGGGCCCCATGGGCCGCGGAGAGCGACGGTCTGCTCGTCGAAGAGCAGGTCGACGTCGATCGGCTCGTACGACTCGCCGTACCCGCAGTCCTGGGCCTGCGCGACGAGCCGCACCACCGGGGCGTAGCGCTCGGCGAGCGCGGTTTCGTCCGCCAGGTCGGCCGCCGCGGGCGGCACCGCGACGAGCGCCAGCACGGCAACGAGGACGCAGAAGCGCGATTTCCGGCTCATACGTCCAGCCTCGCCAACGGCAGTGACGAGCCCCGCGGCCAGCCGGATCCGTCTGGGTGCCCCAGCATCACCCCCGGCGGGGTGAGCACTAATGCGATCGCCGGCGGAGCTGTGCGTCGGAAGGCCGGAGCATCGTGTAGACGAGCAGGCCGACGAATGGGATCACGAGCATCCCGATCATCCACGCTGCCTGAGCGGCCCGGGTGAGATCGGGCCGTCGGAAGACGTCGATCACGGCGCGGATCCACATGACCAGGAACAGGACGACCACGGCGGCGATGAGCAGGCGAATGATCAATTGAGCGGCTGCTCGGCCAGTTGCTCGAACCGGCCGAACTCCTCCTCCAGCGCCATCAGCGCGGCCGGGCCGACGAGTCCGTCGGCGACCACGAAGCCTCCGGCATCGACGATTGCCTCCTTGAGCTGCAGTGCCCAGCTGTGCTCGAACAGCGCGAGGGCGACTGCCGTATCCCTCGGGATGTCACCTGCGATCCGGCGAACGTCGGCGTCGGTGTAGCCGAAAAGACTCGTCTCCGAAGCGCCGCCCGTCACGGTGGCGAACCGACGTGTCCCGACGAGCTCGCGCATCGCGCTGCCGATGAGAAGCGCCGCCGGGGGCTCGAGATCGCTCTCCTGCAGCGACGTGATCGATCCGTCGACGTTCTTGCGGACGAAGAGGAGGCCGACCAGGCGAACGATGCCCTCCTCGCGGAGCCGCTTGAGCTCCGCCAGGATCCGGCCCTCGAACCGATTTCCGTCGAACGCCAGCATCACCATCTGAAGTGGGGCAGACATGCTCAACGAGGATCACCGATGCGGGAGTGATGAGTCATCACCCGATTGGGATGGCGTTTCAGAGCAACGAGAGCTGACGGGCTCTCTCGACGGCGTCGCGGCGCCTCCTCACGCCGAGCTTGCGGTAGACGTGCCGGAGGTGGGTCTTGACCGTGTTGATCGAGAGACAGAGCTCGCCCGCGATCTCGACGTTCGACATCATCGTCGGCAGGTCACGCAGGATCGCCTTCTCGCGATCGCTCAACGGCTCCAGGAGCTGCGAATGCGTCAGCGAGACCTGTGGAGCACGTCGGTCGAACGCCGCGATCAGCTCGGCGGCGAACGAGCGATGCGCGGTGCCCTCGCGGACGAGCTCTACGAGTCCGGTCCGCGCGGCCGGCCCCACCGTGAGGAACACACGACGATAGTGGTCGGGGGCTGCCAGCTCGAGTGCGTGCTCGAACGAGGCACGGGACGCTGCTCGCTCCCGGAGCTCCCTCCTCGCCAGACCGTCGAGGAGCCAGAGCTCGATCCCGGCGGAGTAGCACGACTTGGGGCCGACGAGCCTGATCCCGGCCTCGGTCGCGGCACGAGCGGCCTCGGCGTTCAGGCACTCGACGATGCGGCACTCGGGAGCGAGGCTGCATCACCCCCGACGGGTGAAGCCGCGGAGGGAGCTTCGCTTGCACCACCCGGCGCGGGTGAGGCCCCTTCACCCGAGTCTGGCCAAAGCTTGAGCGCAGTTGGAGGATGTCCAAGCGTGGACGGGAGGCGAGGGTCATGGCGAAGGAGTTCGCGGGCAAGATCGAGCTCGACATCCGGGACTCTGTCCCGGACTGGGAAGCATTCCTCCTCGATTTGGAGCGACACCTCGCGGCCGCGTTGTCGCGCGACTAGCCTTCGGCAATGATCGAGATCGTTCCGAGCAGCGAGTCGAAGGATGGGCTCGGCCCGGCGCCTGCCGACGGGATGCGGTGGGTTCCGGGCGCGACCTTCTCGATGGGGTCGGAGGACTTCTATCCCGAGGAGCGGCCGGTGCACCAGGTCGGCGTGGACGGGTTCTGGATCGACGAGAGCCCGGTCACAGCCGCGGAGTTCCGCCGCTTCGTGCGCGACACCAAGTACGTGACTGTCGCCGAGCGTCCACTCGACCCGCGCGACACCGGCGGAGTCCGTAGCGGGCGTCGCGCTCGAGACGCTGCCCCCGCCCGACGTCACCGTGAAGGGTACGGTGATCCCGCCCGCGGGATTTCCGTCGTCGTAGACGACGCGCACGGCGGGGGAGATCGGAACCGCGGTCCCCGCGACCGCGGTTTGGCCATCGCCGGCGGCCTTCTCGACGCGGCCGAGCCGCGGCGGCTGGAGGGGCTCAGCGTCGTCGTCTCTGCACGACCACGAGCCGCAGATCGCCGCGAAGGTCGCGATGGTCGCGATGGCGATGCTCACGCGCGCTCGCCGCGGCGTCACCGCTTCTCCTTCCCCTCGAGAACCGACATCCCCTGCTCGAACACGATGTCCACCGGGATCCCCGCGCCCGCGAGTCGGTCGAGATCGCCCTGGAGCGTGGCGTCGATCGAGCCCATCTCGGCGAGGTAGCGCCCCACGGCGTCGGAGTCGCCGTCTCCCTGCATCACGAGGAGCTTGGACGAGAGCGCATCGACCGCCTCGCGCATCTTCTCGAAATCGACGCGATAGCGGCCCGTCGCGGCGTCGCGCTGGAACGCGCTCTGCTCCTTGAAGAAGTTGAAGCACGCGACGTTCGCGCGTGC
>JAXIPI010000029.1:0-9012 GCA_045403015.1 Gaiellaceae bacterium
GCGCTCACGACTGGGGTCTACGGCACGAAGACGACGGTGACCGTCCGCCCGAAGTCGGCCTCCGTCAGCTCCACCGGGTTCTCGCAGGGTCCCGGTGCGAACCCTGCGAGAACCAGCGCCTGACACGGACCGACCCACTTGCCCGTGAAAGTGTGTGTTCCGGTCATTCCCCCGGAAAGTTGTAAACCCAAGACCGCACCTGGAGCAGCCCCAAATCTGGATCCTGCCGGTGGGACAGCTCGAAGAAGCTCTCGCGGCCCTCGACGCCGTCGACAGCGAGCGAGAAGTCATACCGCCCAAGAGCGTGCGGAGGCGGATCGCTCTGAGCGCCTATCCAACCGTGGCCAATGTGGAAACGGTTGGCCCGCCGGAAAGACCTGAAACCCACCCCCGAACAGGCTGATGCGTGTCCCGACCCGCTCCTTCGCGTCCGCCGACGCGCCAGGGACGAGTGCCAGCCCGACGAGCAGCGCAGCACAAACGAGTACAAAACGAAGGCGCCTCGTGTGTCCTCCCTTTGGTGTTGACCCGACTGCCTGCAAGACCTTCGAGGGCGACGTCTAGTCACCGCAGGCGGGCCGCTGGTTGGTTGGCCCGCCTGCGGTCGTTTGCGTCAGTGGCCGCTCCCGTGCAGGGGTCGCAGGGCGTGGTCGACGGCCCGGTTGGCGATCTTCTCGCCGTGCTTCTGGCCCGTCTCGACCGCATCGCGGAAGTGGAAGCCCACATAGATGCGGGACACCGCGTTTTCGTCGGACGCCTGGGAGAAGCTGGTGAAGTGACGAAGGATCGGCGACGCGTCACTGCACGTCTGTCCCGAAGGCAGCGTGAAGCTGCAGACCGAGAAGCTCATCCTGTCGGTGCCGAAGAACCGCTTCAGAACCTGCGCCGCAGTTCCTCCTTCGGTGGCATGCCCGGAGTCGTAATCCGGGATCGGTGGGGTCGGCTCCAGCGGAGTCCACGTCGGGTCGGCAGTTGTCGCCGAATTGCCGTCGATGGCGGCCAGCCGGATGGCGGTCACCGGTCGCCAGAAGCGGTAGTGGTACTTGGCCTCGAAGGTGCCAATGTAACCGTCAGTCAGGGCGATGTTCAGCAGGCCGTACAAGCGGGCGCTCTCCCAGAGGTCGAGGTTCTCGGCGGTCGCAACCGACCGGGTGAGGCGGTTCCACAGCAACGGCGAGCTCTCGAGCCAGAACCGGGCGATCTGGGTCTGATCGGCCGTGCGGGCGCTGGGAGTGGTCACCCCGTCGCCGCCGAGACGCTGCACCTCGTTGACATCCGCCGCGTACTTGCGGCTGGTCAGCGAGTACGGCGGGCCTGGGCGGAACTGCGAACCGTCCTTCAACACGAACGGAGTGAGATCCTCGCCCAGATGCGGGGCGAACGCGAACGGGAATCCCGGTGTGTAGCGGTACTCACCAGGCGCGGTGCCCTCCTGGTAGTTCGGATCCACCGTCGGCGTGTCGAAGCCGTCCTCGGAGCGCAATGCCAAGATCGCGGCCGCAGCGGCGTGCCCCAGGGCGACGCCACGTGTCTTCGCAGTCCCGTTCGGGATCGCCGCGAGCGCGGCCGCATAGTCCGCTTCCACGCTGGCGACGCCGGCGCTGATGCAATCCGCTGGGAGGAAGAACGCGAACGAGCCGAGAACCGGGACGAGGACGTCACGCGAAGCTGCAGCGATCGCGGCGTCCGGCGACGACCCGGGTGCTGCCCGAAGGCTCGCTGCGTAGGGCCGCGAGCGAAGGTCGATTGCGTTCAGAGCGTCATGGATCGCCACGTGCATCATCGCGTACATGCGTGCTTCCTGTGGCCCATAGCCACCGATGAAGCACGCCGCGACCGAAGCCTCGCCCGCATTGGCGTTCCACGCGGTAACTGCGTTCAGACTCGAAGCCGGACCGGACGCCGTCGCGCTCGTGAGAAACAGTCCAGCCACCAGGCAGGCGGCAAGAGCAAGCAGTCGAATCCTCATGGCATTACTCCTCTCTGGACGGAATCGCTTCGACCACGAAGAAGCCGATCTCGTCCTTCGGAACATGGATGCCGCGGTCGAAGCGGACGCGCCTCCCCTGTCGCGTCGGCTCTGCCGCGATCGGGCGCGTCTGCTGCTCGCGGGCGACGCGCCTCCGGCGACGCACGGGCGAGGTACGAGAGAGCAGAACTCGTCGTTCATGCCCAACACCGATCCCCCTTCTGGTTGCCAGGTTCCATCTCTCGATGCGAGAATCTGCGCCGGCGATGACAGGCGGATGACCGGGGGATGACGGGAGAAGGGACGCTCGAGTTTCGTCTGCTCGGTCCGCTCGAAGCCCGTCTCGAGAACCGGACACTCCCCCTCGGTGGCGTCAGGCAGCGCGGGCTGCTGGCATTGCTGCTGCTGCGGGCCAACGAGGTCGTCTCTCGTGACCGGCTGATCGACGAGCTGTGGCGCGATCACGCGCCAGAGACGGCCGCGAACGCGCTCGCGGCGCTCGTTTCGCGTCTTCGCCGGGTGCTTCCCGCCGACGTGCTCTTGACAAGATCAGGAGGCTACGAGGCGAGCGTCGAACTCGACGCGATCGACCTCTTCCGGTTCCAGCGTCTCGCCGAGGAGGGAGGCCGTGCTCTCGCCGCCGGCGATGCCGCCGAAGCCGCCGACCGGCTTCGCTCGGGACTTGCACTCTGGCGCGGCCCTCCGCTCGCGGACTTCACGTACGAGCCCTTCGCCGAGCCCGTGATCAGGCGGCTTACGGAGATCCGGCTTGCCGCCGTCGAGAACCGCATCGACGCCGATCTCGCACTCGGCCGCCACGGCGAGCTCGCGGGCGAGCTGCAGTCGCTGGTGCTGGACCACCCGCTCCGAGAGCGTTTCCGCGGCCAGCTGATGCTCGCGTTCTACCGATCGGGTCGTCAGGCTGAGGCACTCGAGGTCTATCGGGACGGTCGACAGACTCTCATCGACGAGCTCGGCATCGACCCAAGCCCGGCGCTCCAGGAGCTCGAGAGGGCGATTCTTCGCCAGGATCCCGGCGTCCGCGCCCCGATGCCTGCTCCGACGACGGAGCTCGCCCCGCCCCCAACCGCCCACACCGTTGCCAACGACGTGCGCCCTGTCACGATCCTTCATGCGGACCTGGTCGGCACGAGGGCGCTCAGCGAGCGTCTGGCCGCCGACGAGGCTCTGGCGCTCGTCCACGAGTGCCTGACGATCATGGGCCGTGCCGTTGAGGAGTTCGGCGGCACTGTGCAGGCCCACGAAGGAGACTCAATCTCGGCGTACTTCGGCGCGACGACGGCAGACGGGAACGATCCGGAGCGCGCCGCGCGCTCGGCCCTACACATTCTCGAGCTGGTGCATCGGTATGCACGCGACATCGAGACGGCATGGGGGATCACCGGTGTCGCCGCGCGGGTCGGCATCAACAGCGGTCGTGCCGCAGTTGGATCGGTCGGCGGCGGCGAGCTGCAGGCCGTCGCCCTCGGTGACGCGACGGACGTTGCCGTGGCGCTGCAGGCCGCGGCCACGCCTGGAACGATCCTGGTGGGAGAGACGACCGCGCGCCGCCTCGCCCCCAGATTTGCCCTGGAGCCGCACGGCGAGATTGCCGTGGAGGGTCGGGAAGTCGCCGTCTCTCGCCTGATTGCGGCGTCACCGCGTGAACCGGCGTCGTCCGCTCCGCCAAGCGTCGGTCGACAGGGCGAGATCGATGCGTTGCAAGCCGTCGTCACTGACGTCGTCTCCGGTCGCGGCAGGATCGTCCTCGTGACGGGTGCAGCCGGTATCGGCAAGACGCGTCTTTTAACCGAACTTCGTTCACTCGCTGGACGGCAGGTGACGTGGCTGGAGGGCCACTGCCTCTCATACGGAGGCCTCGCCTTGTGGCCCTTCATGGAGATCCTTTATGGCTGGCTGGCGGCCGAGGTCGGAGAGCCGGAGATCGCTGTCAGGACGAAAGCCAGAGCGCGCCTCGGAGCGCTCCTCGGCGAAGGTCTCGAAGAGGCGCTCGTTCCGCTCGGTCCCCTGCTCCGCCTCCGGCCGCAACTCGCGGCCGAAGCGGGCGAGTCCGACGAGATCGCCGGGGCTTACCTCAGCTGGCTGGAGGCGCTCGCCGCGGAGGGGCCGGTCGTCGTCGCCCTCGAAGACATCCAGTGGGCGGATGTGCCGACGCGAGTGCTGGCGGAGGCCGTCATCGACCTGACGGATCGCGCCGGCGTGGCGCTTGTTCTTACCGACGAACCAACCGCACTCTCGGAGGGCGCAGCACTGCGGCTGCACGCGGCCCGCAACTACGCGCACCGCACAACCGAGATCCCGCTCGGCCCCCTGGCCGAGGAGGCCTCGGAAGAGCTCCTAACCGCCACGCTCGGCGAGGACGTCGAACCGAGCGTCCGCGCACGGCTCGTCCGCGAGGCGGAGGGCAACCCGCTCTATCTCCAGGAGCTCGCACGCGCGTTTCAGGAGGGCGCGCTCGAGTCTCGAGGCCGCACGTGGACGATTTCGATGCGGTCACCCAAGCTGCTGCCGCCGACCCTCGAGAACCTTCTGATCGCACGGATCGACCGTCTGGCCGAGGGCCCTCGCACGCTCGCACAGACTGCCGCTGCGGTCGGCCGCACGTTCCCCGTCCGAGTCCTCACGCATGTCACGGGCAAGGAGGTGATCGACGAGCTCGCCGCGCTCTTGCGCTCCGAGATCGTCCGCGAGCTTCGGCGCTACCCGGACTTCGAGTGCGCGTTCACGCACGGTCTGCTTCAGGAGGTCGCTCTCTCGACCCTCACGGCCGCAAGCCGCCGCGACCTGTACGGACACGTCGCAGCAGCCTTCGAGGAGCTCTACGCCGAATCGCTCGACGAGCACCTCGAGCGGCTCGCTCACTACCATGCCCAGAGCGGGAACCTGCCGAAGGCGCTCGAGTACGCCGAGCGCGCCCGCGCCGGATCAACCTAGCGCTCGAGCCACCAGTTTTCGGCGTTCCAAGTCAGGTTACCGGGATGCCAGACGAACCCCCGGATCGTCGACCTGACCGCAATCACAAACGGCAGCTGAAAGAGCGGGATCACGGGGACGTCACGTGCCAGCTGCATGTCGGCCCGATTCAGGACCCGGGCTCGCTCCGTCGCGCTCAGGATTAGCGCCGCCTGGTTCAGATCGCGCGTCACAAGGCGCTGGCAATAGCCGATCTGGTTTTCAGAGCCTCCGCAGCCGAAGAGTCCGCGGGCCCCCGAGTCGTCGCCGGGAGTCAAGAACCAGGCGAAGAGAGTCAGATCGAAGTCGCCGCTCTGGAGGATCTGGGTGTGCGCGTCCTGCGACGCATATCTCGGTATCACCTCGATACCAGCCTGCTGGAGCTGCACGCGAATGAGGTCGAGCGTCTGAACCCGGTACGCGCTCGATCCTCTCGCAACGAAACGGAGCGCTAGGCGCGCGCCGGCGCAAGAATAGATGCGGTCCGCACCCCGGCGGCAGCCTGCTCGCTCGAGTAGGCGGCGGGCCTGGTCGGGGCTGTGGCGGTACTCGCTCCAGTTCGGGCGATAGAACTTGTTGTCTGAGAGATACACGACGCTATCCAGCGGCTTCGGCGCTGCCTCGCCGAACAGTGCGCGGGTGAGGGCTGCGCGGTCGATCGCGTAGGCAAGCGCTTGCCGGACAAGCTTGATCTTCAGAGCAGGGTGGCCGGCCTCACGGACCCCAATGTCGACGTGCTCCCAGGCGATCCCAGGCTGGAAGCGGAGGCTCGTGCCCGGCACCCGGCGGAGCTCCGAGACAAGATCCTTCGAGGTACCCAGGGGTCGCGTGGCGATGTCGACGTCGCCCAGCCGAAGCAGGCCGGCGATGGCCGCGCCGTCGAGTGTCGCGGCGCCCTGGACAAACCGAATGACGATGCGGTCCAGATAGGCACGGTGCGGTCCCCAGTACCGCGGGTTGCGGACGAGCGTGAGCTGCCTGCCCCGGTCCAGGCGGCCCACGAGGAATGGGCCGCTTCCGATCGGCCTTCCCGTCTTCGGATTGACGATTCCGTCCAGCCAGAGCCGCTCGATGTTCTCGCCGCGAAGTGCGTGCTCAGGTAGGACGACGTTGAAGAGATCCCGCCAGAAGCCGTAGCGCGAGCGGAGGACGACGCGGACCGTCTTCGCGTCGAGCGGACGGACGTCGCGAATCCTCGTCCGGTGTGGATCCTCGAGCTCGGGTGCCGTGTGGTCGCGAAAGGCCTGGTAGGTGAAGATGAAGTCACGTGCGCTGACAGGGACGCCGTCGCTCCAGCGTGCCTCGGGGCGGATGTGGTACGTGAGCGTGAACGGCGGCGTCGTCGTGTAGTCGACGTCCGAGACGAGTTGCGGCTGGTACGTGGAGTTGGGACCGACCGAGTACGCGCCGAGAAGGACGGAGCGAATCGGGGCGTTGAAGCAAAGTTTCACAACGGGGTTGAGACAGGGAGGCTCTTCGGAAAATTGAGGCAGGATGGCCACGGCGCCGCCGATGTGCGGCGGCTGCGCCCGCGAGCCACCTGCGCCCGGGACGCCGGCGAGGAGTGAGGCGACGAGGGTCGCGGCTAGTGCTCTAGCCACCGTTGGTCTCCGGAGCGCGGACGCTGACCCAGACGGCGCCCTCGCCGGCGGCGATCCGCTGGGGCTCGTTCCCGATTTCGATCCTCGCGACCACTTTCCCGGTGTCCGGGTCGAGCCGCGTCACCATCCGGTCGAGGCTCGAGGCGATCCAGACACCTCCCTGGCCCACAGCGACGTCAACTGGGCCGTCCCCGACCGGAAAGTCGACCGCGCGAGCCTGTCCGCGCCTCGGGACGACGATCTGGGACACAGTGTCGTCGTCGAAGTTCGTGACCCACAGAGAGTCCGAGCCGACCGCAATCGCCCTCGGCGCCTGACCGACCGCCACGGACCCCAGATACTGGTTTGTGGCCGAGTCGACCTTGAGGATCGCATTCTCGGCCCGGTTGGCGAACCAGAACGATCCGAACCCGAATGCGATGTCGGAGAACCACCGCTGGACGGCGCCCGGCGAGGTCTGCAGGCCAGCCTCAACCCCGATACTCCTCGCCTTCCGGGTGCTCGGGTCGAAGCGTCCGAGGGTGCCGTTCTCGCACACGAACCAGACGGCCCCCCGGCCGAAGGCCAGGCTGGCACGCGGGGCGCCGCACGGGATGTGCCCGCCGAGCGCCGCGAAGGGAGTCATGGCATCGTCCTGATCGGGGTCGATGCGCGTCAGCTCGCCGAGGGATCCGAGTGCGACCCAGACCGTTCCGCCGCCGACCGTGACGTCGCTGGGAAGGCCGCCGACTGGGATCGTCCGCCGAGGCTCGCGCGTTTGCGCGTCGATCCGGGACACCGTCTCGTCCTCGGCATTGGCAACCCAGACTGCGCCCTCGCCGACGGTCACCGCGCCGGGGTCGATGCCCACCGGCACCTCGGCGACGAGCTCGTTCGTCTTCGGATCGATGACGCCGACCGAGTTGGGCGAGACAGACGCGAGACCTCCCGAGTCTCCGCCGAATGTCAGCACGAGCGCGGCAGCCACCCCCGCGAGCACAAGAGCGGCCGCTCCGGCAAGCAGCCACCGCAATCCGTTCCGCTCAGGCTCAATGGTTTCGACCAGACCGAGCGCCGAGCGAGCCGCAGCGATGAGCTCCCCTGCCGTGCCCTGACGCCGGCCGGGATCCTTGGCGAGCGCGCGGGCCAAGACCGTGTCGAGCGCGCGAGGCAGCTCGGGGCGAGCCTGCGACGGCGGCGTCGGCTCTTCGTGCACGTGCGCCCAGAGCAGCGCGACATCGGTGGCCCGCGGAAACGGGGACTGCCCCGTCAGGCTCTCGTAGAGGACGCAGCCGAGCGAGTAGAGGTCGGCGCGCGCATCCACCTCGTCTCCCGTGATCTGCTCGGGCGCGACATAGTCGAGGGTGCCGACCACGTCGCCGGTGGCAGAGACACCGCTCAACGAGCCCGTCCGCTTGGTGAGCCCGAAGTCCGCCAGATAGCAGTGCTCCTTCCCGGCGGCAACGGCGATCAGGACATTCGACGGCTTGACGTCGCGGTGGACGAGCCCCTGCTCGTGCGCTGCGTCGAGTGCCTCTGCGATCTGCTCGAGGAGTGAGATCGCGCGGCGGGGATCGAGGGCGCCTTCGTCCGCGATGAGCCTCGCCAAGTCGGTGCCGTCGACATAGCGCATCACGAGGAAGAGAGCACCGTCCTCTTCGCCCGCCTTGAAGATCGGAACGACGTGTGGATGATCGAGCGAGGCAGCGATCCTCGACTCGTGCAGGAAGCGCTCGCGGAAGCGCCTGTCCTCGGCCAGGTCCGAGGCGATCACCTTCAGGGCGACCTTTCGCCCGAGACCCAGCTCGACGGCACGATAGACGGCGCCCATCCCCCCTCGGCCGATGAGCCCTTCGATCAGGTAGCCCGCGAACTCACTGCCGACTACGGCATCGGAGCCCTTGTGCACGGCACGCAAAGTGTGCACCGCTCACGTGGCATTCGCAACATTTGCGATAGGCGCGAGAAGAATCCGGATGGGCCGCGCCGTGAGAAACGCAGGAGGATCCCGAGGAGCATCTCACTGCTCAGTTCGGGTCGATGTTGTGGTCGGAGTCAAGCCCCACATCGCGCTGGCGGAGCAGGTCGAGATTCAGCCAAACGTCGCCGAAAAGTCGGTCGCATATGTCGAGTACAGTCGGCCGACTCGCGTTCGATTTACCGGTTCGGCTGTGACGACATAGAGTGACTCGCTCTCGAGGCATCACCGGGGCCTCACGAGGGCACGGTTTGGCACCCTTCTACGGGTCTATACCTCGTGGAGCTATGCGGGTTTGCGCAGCGTTTGGGGGTCGGTTCGATTAATCGCCCAGAATTCGCGAACCGCCAGGACAAGCGCCTCAACGGCCAAGCCGATTGCCTAAATACTTCTCGCCGCAAAATGCCGTGACTCCACCGGCGAGAACCGGGCAGGCCGAGGAGGCATAAAGGGCCAATTGAAGCCGCATCGTGTGCGAACGGTTCTGCCCGCGCGCGAAGCGTGGCTGCGTC
>JAXIPI010000075.1:0-8557 GCA_045403015.1 Gaiellaceae bacterium
CTGCGCGTGAGGCTGATCAAACCTGCCTTCGCCGCGCTGTACGGCTCGTTCGCGAAGAACGCGATCCCGTTCACGGACGTGATGTTCACGATCACGCCCGAGCCCTGCTCGATCATCCCCGGCAGGACGGCCTTCGAGCACAGGAACGCGGACTTGAGGTTGAGCGTGACGTCCTCGTCCCACTGCTGCTCGCTGATCTCGAGCAGGTCGTCGGCGAAGCCGCCGCCCGCGTTGTTGACGAGCACGTCGATCCGGCCGGCAGCGTCGACCATCCGCGCCACATCGGCGGCGGCGGTGACGTCCACCGCGACCGCCGTGCCGCCGACCTCAGCCGCCACCTCCTCGGCCCGCTCGCCGAGCAGGTCCGCGACCACGACCGTCGCACCCTCGGCCGCGAAGCGCCGACAGGTCGCGCGCCCGATCCCCGAGCCACCGCCGGTCACGACCGCCCGTTTACCAGCCAGGCGACTCATCCCTTCAATGCTCCTTCCTGGAGTCCGCGCATGTACCAGCGGTTCACGATGATGAACGCGATCAGACCGGGCAGGATCGCGACAACGAACATCGCCGCCATCGTCGGCCACAGCCACTGTCCGAAGCCCGCGTTCGCCGACGCAATCACCACCGTCAGCGTCCGCTTGTCCTGGTCGTTGGTGAGCGTGTTCGCGAGCAGCCACTCCCCCCACGCCGCGATGAAGTTCGTGATCAGAACGACGATCACGCCGTTGCGGACGAGCGGGAGCATGATGCGGCGCAGGATCATGAACGAGCTCGCGCCGTCGACTCGCGCCGACTCGGGCAGCTCTTTCGGGATCGTCTCGAAGACGCCGCGCATGATGAAGATACTCACCGCGAGCGCGAGCGTCTGGTACGGGAGGATCAGCCCCCAGGTCGAGTTGATCAGCCCGAGCCGGTCCTGGATCTCCCAGATCGAGATCAACCCTGTGACGCGGCTGGGGACGAAAAGGGAAGCGACGAGGATCGCCAGCACGAGCCGCTTCCCCGGCGTCGGCAAGTGCACGAGTGCGTAGCCGGCGAGCACGGCGACCGTGCTCGTGATCAGCATCGTGGCGAGCGTGAGGATGATGCTGTTCTGGATGTTCTGCGGCAGCGTGTCGATCGCCGTCAGCGCCGTACGGTAGGAGCTGAAGTCGAAGTCGTTTGGCCAGATGTGGTTCGTGTACGCGTCGGGCAGCGACTTGATCGAAAGCAGGAACACCCAGAAGAGCGGGAACAGGATGATCACGCAGAAGAACAAGAGGATCCCGTGCTTGACGATCGAGCCCCAGGGGAACCGCCTGCCGTGCGGCCGCCGCCGCCTGTGGGTGGCGGCGATCGGCTCGGCTTCGACGCGGGTCGCCATCAGTCGCGGTTCCTGAATGCATAGAAGAGCCAGAGCACGACGGCGAGCATCCCGATCGTGCCGATCCACCCGATCGCAGCGGCGTAGCCGCGGTTCTGATCACCGACTTGGAAGGCCGTGTCCCACATGTACACCGTCCAGGTGTACGTCGGTTTCGAGCGGTCGAACCCGCCGGTGAGGATGTACTCGTCGATCAGCGCGTACGCCGTGCCGAAGCGCAGCACGACAAGCACGAGCAGGATCGGCCGCAGCCGGGCGAACGTGATCCGCCAGAAGATGCGCCACTCGCTCGCCCCGTCGACACGGGCCGACTCGTACAGCTCCTTCGGGATCGTCGAGAGGCCGGCGAGGTAGAACATCGTGTGGAAGCCGAGCCCCCACCACCACTCCATCAGCGCCAGCGAGATGAACGTGGTGTTCGTCGAACCGAGCCACGTCGGCTGGTTCGTGAGGTCGTAGACCCCGAGGACGTCGACGAGGACGTAGTTGATCGGGCCGATCCCGTTCGAGTACATCCACACCCAGAGGATGAAGATCAGCGGGCCCGGGATCATCGCCGGCAGCAACAGGATCAGCCGGTAGGTCCCCGCGATTTTCTGGTTGCGCACTCGGTCGACCAGCACCGCGATGACCATCGGCAGGAACACCATTCCCGGCAGGAAGATCGCGGTGAAGATCGCCGCGTGCCAGAGCCCGGTGCGCACGAGCGGGTCCTGCAGAGCGTTGACGTAATTCTCGAACCCAATCCACTTCGCCGACTCCGGCGAGTCGTCGAGCAGGAAGCTGAAGTTCGTGAACGAGATCCAGAGCGCCCGAACGATCGGCCACAGCTGCCAGCCGACGAAGAAAACGAGCGCCGGGATGAGGTACGGCCACGTCCGCGCGAAGCGGGTCGTCGACCGCCAGAAGATGTGAAAGCCGGAAGGCGGCCGGGCGGCGGCTGCTCTACTAGCCACCGCCCGGCCGCCTCACCCTAGGAGGGAACACGGCTCCGGGGGACAGATCGCTACCCCTTCCGGCTCTTCTTCACCTCGGCCGCCACGAGGGCCTTCGCCTTCGCAAGCGCCTTCTTCGCATTCTTCTCGTCGCCCTTCAGGTACGCCTCCCAGGCGGGCTTCCCGATCACGAACTGGGTCAGGCCGAACTTGTGCGTGCGGATCGCCTTGCTCGTCGCGAGCTCCTTGCGAACCGTGAACGCCCAGTCGGCCATCCAGGAGGGCGGCGACTTCGTCCACTTCGCCCAGTCGGACTTGTACGGGGAGAGCTGCCCGGACGCACCCCGGACGTCCTTGCCGAGCGCGTGCTGCCAGATGCGCACGTCCCGGGTCAGGAACTCCATGTAGTTCGCGGCGAGCGACTTGTTCTGCCCGTACTTGAACAGCGCCGCACCCGTGTTCCAGAACACCGTGCCGCCGCCGCTCCTCGCCTTCGGCAGTCCGGCGATGTGCAGCACCTTCGGGTCGGGCCAGGTGCCGGCGAAGCGTGTCGGCGCGTTCTGGTACTTGACGTAGTAGGCCGCCTGACGTGCGGCGAATGCCTCCTCGTCCGGCGTCGTGTTCACGCCGCCGTCGACCTTGCCCTCCTCGAGGATGTTCTTCGGCGCGACCTCCATCAGCCGCTTCATGATCTCGAGGGCGTTCACGACGGCCTCGTGCGTGAAGTCGAAGAGCCCTTCAGGCGTATAGACGTTCGGGGTGAACGTGTGCGCGATCGGCGCGAGCGAGCGCCAGCCGTGCGCGTCGAACACGGCGCCGTACGGCGCTGCCTTCGAGCTGACGACCTTCTTCGCGTTCGCGATGAACTGGTCCCACGTCTTCGGCGCCTGGTTCGGGTTGAGGCCCGCCTTCTCGACGAGATCGCCGTTCCAGGCCTGGATGATGATGTCGAGCAGGAACGGGAACGACCAGATGTGGCCCTTGTAGGTCGCTTCCGCCCGGATCGAGGGGATCAGGTCGTTGAGCACCGACTTCGGGATGTACTTGTCCCAGGGCTCGATCGTGCCGGACTCGATCAGGGCGCCCATCTCGACGAACGGCGTCATGCCGACGTACACGTCCCACGTGCTCTTCTTCTTCTTCGCCTCGGCGACAAAACGGTCGATGCCGAAGCCCTGCACCGGCGCGATCTTCGCGTCGAGCTTGTGCTTCTTCGCGTAGTCCTTGTTGATCGCTTTCGGGATGTCGGGGTACAGCCCGTAGATCCACTGGTAGAAGGTCGGCGTCAGCGACCGCGCTTCTGTCCCCGCAAGCGCGGTCCCCGCGCCGAAGAGCGCCGAGAGCCCGTAGACCCCTGCGCCGGCGGCGGCTCCTCGCTTGAGCACGTCCGCACGCGTGATTCCCGCTTCGAGCTCCTCGGCGAGAAGCTCTTCGAACACGTCCCGGTCGTCCATGATTCTCCCTCCTGCTCCCTTGGCTCTTTCGTCAGCTGGGGCCGAAAGCGAGGCGAACGTAACATGGTCGGACGATGTAATGCAAGTATGTTGTAATGACAACTCGGCGGGTGCATACTCACCCCTCGTGAGCACGTCCACAGGCTCCCCCGCGTCCGTGACTTTCGACCGCGTGACGAAGGTGTACGACAACGTCACAGCGGTCGACGACTTCTCGCTCGAAGTCGAAGCGGGCGAGTTCATGGTCTTCGTCGGGCCGTCCGGCTGCGGCAAGACGACTGCCCTGCGGATGGTCGCGGGCCTTGAGGAGATCACCGCCGGCGAGATCGCAATCGGCGACGAGACGGTCAACGAACTCGACCCGCGGCGGCGCGACGTGGCGATGGTCTTCCAGAACTACGCCCTCTATCCGCACATGACGGTCTTCGAGAACATCGCCTTCGGGCTGCGCGCGCGGCACGCTCCGAAGTCGGAGATCAGACGTCGAGTCGAGAGCGCCGGCCAGGCGCTCGGCCTGGGCGACCTGCTGCAGCGCAAGCCGCGCCAGCTCTCCGGCGGCCAGCGCCAGCGGGTCGCGATGGGCCGCGCGATCGTGCGCCAGCCACGGGTCTTTCTGATGGACGAGCCGCTCTCGAACCTCGACGCACGCCTGCGCGTGCAGATGCGCGCGGAGGTCGCCCGGGTGCAGCGCGAGCTGGGCGTGACGACGATCTACGTCACGCACGACCAGGTGGAGGCGATGACGATGGGCGACCGCGTCGCCGTGATGCGCAGCGGTCTGCTGCAGCAGACCGGCGATCCGCAGGTGGTCTTCGACCGGCCCGCGAACCTCTTCGTCGCGAGCTTCATCGGCAGCCCGCCGATGAACCTCGTCGAGGGGCAGCTCGCCGAGAGCGGCGGCGGCCTCGCCGTCAAGGTCGGCGAGCAGGAGCTGCCGATCCCGGCCGAGATGGTCGCCAAACGTCCCGGTCTGCGCGCCTACGCCGGGCGGACGATCGGCCTCGGGATCCGGCCCGAGCACCTGCGGGAAGCGAACGGCGACGGAGGTGCACGTCTCCGCGGCGCCGTTCGCGCAACGGAGGCCCTCGGTTCCGAGTTCCTCGTCCACCTCGAGATCGCAGCGGAGCCGGTGCTCACCGAGGAGGTGCGCGAGGTGGCGGGCGACGTCGACGCCGCGGCGCTCCAGCGGCTCGAGTCGGAAGCGATGGAGCGGCGTACGGTGCTGATCGCGCGGCTCGAGACGCAACGCCGGCCCGACGTCGACTCGCCGATCGAGGTCGCCGTCGACACACGGCGGCTCCACTTCTTCGACCTCGACAACGGGATCGCGATCTACGACCTGACGTGAAAGTCCTCACGCTCGGCGAGTCGATGGCCTTGCTCGACCCGCTGGAGGACGGCGAGCTGCGGCTCGGCATGCCGCTGACACTCCGCTTCGCAGGCGCCGAGTCCAACTTCGCGATCGCGCTCGCGCGGCTCGGCATCGACGTCGCCTGGGTCTCGAGGCTCGGCCGCGATCCGTTCGGCGACCTGATCCTCGCCGCCGTCGTGGGTGAAGGCGTGGAGACACGCTGGGTGCAGCGCGACGACGCGCCCACCGGCCTCTTCTGCAAGTGGCGCGCGGGCGGAAAGTCGCACGTCACCTACCGCCGCGCCGGCTCGGCCGCCTCGCGAATGCGGGTCGGCGACGTGCCGGACGAGGCACTCGACGGCGTGCAAGTCGTCCATCTGACCGGGATCACGATGGCGATCTCGGAGACCGCGCGCGAGCTCGTCCTCGACGTCGCGCGGCGGGCGAAGGAGCGGGGTGCGACGGTCATCTTCGACCCCAACTTCCGCCCCGCCCTTCCCGACACGCCCGAGGCCGCGGCCGCTCGGCAGGAAGCCGTTCTGGAGCACGTCGACTGGTACCTCTGCGGCGAGGGCGAGGCAGAGCTCCTCTGGCCCGGCGGCGAGATCCCGGTCCCGTCGGTGGTCCGCGTCGGGGCCCGAGGCGCGATCGTCGAGGGTGTCGAGGTGCCGCCGCCGCGAACGGCGTCCGTGATCGACGAGATCGGCGCAGGCGACGCGTTCGCCGCCGGCTTCGTCTACGGCCTGCTGGACGGGCGGAGCCCCGTGGAGTGCGCGAGCGCCGGCAACGTCATCGCCGCGTGCGCGCTCGCCGGGACCGGCGACTGGGAGACGCTTCCCCGGCTCGAGGACGTTCAGGCAGATCTCGTCAGCGAAAGATCTTCCCCGGGTTGAGGATCGACTGCGGGTCGAGGGCCGCCTTCACGACTCTCATCACCTCGATCGCCGGCCCGTGCTCCTGCTCGACGTAAGCGATCTTGCCGTAGCCGACACCGTGCTCCCCGGTCGTCGTGCCGCCGAGCGCGAGCGCCCGCTCGACCATTCGCTCGTTCAGCCGGCTCGCCTCGGCGATGTGGCTCGCATCGTCGGGATCGATGAGCAAGGTGACGTGGAAGTTCCCGTCCCCGACATGGCCGACGATCGGCGCCTGCAGGAACGAGCCTTCGAGATCGCGCTTGGTCTCGACCAGGCACTCCGCGAGGCGGGAGATCGGGACGCAGACGTCGGTGATGAAGCCTTTGGCGCCCGGCACAAGCTGCAGCGCGGCGTAGTACGCGTCGTGGCGAGCGCGCCAAAGCGCGTTGCGCTCCTCGGTGCTCGTCGCCCACGCGAACCCTGTTCCGCCGTGCCCGCCCACGATCTCCGCGAGCGACTCTGCCTGCTCCTTGGTCCCCGCCTCGGAGCCGTGGAGCTCGATGAAGAGCATCGGTACCTCGGGAAGGTTGGTCTGCGAGTAGCTGTTGCACGCCCGCACCTGGACCTCGTCGAGTAGCTCGATCCGTGCCACCGGGATGCCGAGCTGCACCGTCTCGATCACCGCGTCGACGGCGCCCTCGATCGTCTCGAACGCGCAGGTCGCGGAGGCGATCACCTCCGGGATGCCGAAGAGCCTCAGCGCCACCTCGGTGATCACTCCGAGCGTGCCCTCGCTGCCGACGAAGAGCCGCGTCAGGTCGTAGCCCGCCGCCGACTTGCGCGCCCGTCCTCCCGTCCGGATCACGCTGCCGTCTGCGAGGACGACGGTGAGGCCGAGGACGTTCTCGCGCATCGTCCCGTAGCGCACGGCGCCCGTGCCGGAGGCGCGCGTCGCGGCCATGCCGCCGATCGTTGCGTCCGCTCCGGGGTCGACGGCGAAGAAAAGTCCCTCCGGCGCGAGTCGCTCCGCAAGGGCGAGCCGGGTCAGCCCGGCTTCGACGCGGCAGTCGAGGTCCAGGCTGTTGACCTCGAGAACCCTGGCCATCCCGGTCAGATCGATGCTGACGCCGCCGCGCAGCGCGCCGACATGGCCCTCGAGCGACGTCCCGGCCCCGAACGGGATCACCGGCACGCCGGCCGCGGCGCAGAGGCCGACCGCGTCCGCTACCTCCTCGGTCGACTCCGCGAAGAAGACGGCATCGGGCGGAGCCGACGGGTGGTAGGACTCGTCCCGCCCGTGCAGGTCGAGAATGGACTCGCTCGTGGAGAGGCGCGTGCCGTAGCGGGAACGGAGCTCTTCGATGACGCTGGTCGACACCTCATGCATCTCGCGTCAAGTCTCGCAGCATGACAACATCAGCGGGTCGATCTCGAAGCGGAAGGAGTGGAGCATGGCCGACAGCGTCTATCGGGTCACAGAGGTGATCGGAGTCAGCACCGAGTCGTGGGAAGCAGCCGCCCGTACCGCCGTGGAGACCGCCGCCAAGACCGTCCGCGACCTGCGCATCGCCGAGGTGAGCCGCCAGGACCTGACGATCGAGGACGGCAAGGTGACGAGCTACCGCGTGCGGCTCTCGATCTCGTTCAAGTACGACACAGGCGACTGACGCCGCCCTGCCACCACCCTTCCAGCAGCGCTACAACGATGACTTCCGGGGCTGGCCGGTGTCGCCCCAGCATCAGCAGCACCCCGTCCGCGGCACGTTTCTCGACCCGCGACCCGATCCGCAACTCGGTGCGATCTACCACACGGGAGTCGACGTGGCTGTCCGGGACGACAAGCCCGAGGCGGGCGCACCCGCCGGCCGGACGCACCGCGTCTTCGCGATCGAGGGCGGTGTCGTCGAGGAGGCGACCGCGCCGGGCGTCCGCGGAAACGTGCGCATCGGCCACTTCGGCTACGGGCACATCGACGCTCGCGTGAAGAAAGGCGATCGAGTGAGGGCCGGCCAGTTCGTCGGCTGGACGACGAAGGGCTCCTGGCACGTTCACCTGACCGAGTTCTTCTTCCCCGGTGACGGCCGGCGGTTGCTGGTCAATCCGCTTCGGCCCGGAGGGAAGCTCAAGCCCTATGTCGACACAGCGCCACCCGTCATCCACGACGTTCGCTTCTACACCCCGGCGACGCCGGCTTGGGCCCGAAGAATCACCGGCGTGGCGCAACTGCCGCCCGCCGGGCAACGGCTCGACAAATCGCGCCTGACGGGAATCGTGGACATCAGGGCACGGATCAGCGATCCGCAGTCGTTCCAGGGTTTCTTCCGCAACGTCCCCCTGCTCGCGGCGCCGCACCACCCGTACCGGATCGGGCTGCTGCTCATCGCGCGCCCCACCGAGCGGGTCGTGCTGCGACGAACGGTCTACATCGCCCTGCAGGAGCCACCGATCGCGCTCGGACAGCACTACGCACCGGGGACGAAGCAGAACCACCCCGCCCAGCCGGCCATCGACCGGCGGATCCCGGGGGCAGGCGAGTACTGGTTCCGGCTCTTCCAGAAGCCCTACTGGAACACCACGCGCGTGCCGAACGGCCGCTACCT
>JAXIPI010000120.1:0-5419 GCA_045403015.1 Gaiellaceae bacterium
CTGGCCTCGGAAGGCGTCCAGGCCGAGGTGATCGATCCGCGCACGCTCGCGCCGCTCGATACGCAGACGATCCTGGAGTCCGTCGACAAGACCGGCCGGCTCGTGCTCGTCGACCAGGCGACGCGGCACGCATCCGTATCGACGGTGATCGCCGGCGAGGTGGCCGAGCACGGGTTCTCGTCGCTGAAAACCCCGATCGTCCAGGTCACGGCGCGCGACGCGACGATCCCGTACAGCGAGCCGCTCGAGGCCTGGGTGCTCCCCGACGAGGACAAGATCGTCACCGCCGTGCAGCAGGTGCTCGGGTCGGCGCCAGTAACGGCCTAGACGGGCTAGTGGACACCGCGCAGGCCGAGAGCCTGCTCGCGACGATGTGGCGGATCCGCCTCTTCGAGGAGCAGGTCGGCGTGCTCGTGCGGTCCGGCGAGATCGAGGGGCTGGTTCATCTGAGCACCGGCGGCGAGGGCGTCGCGGCCGCGGTGTGCGGCCAGCTGGGCGACGGCGATGCGGTGTACTCGGGCCACCGGGCGCACGGGCACGCGATCGCCAAGGGCGCGCCCCTCGACCGCCTGCTGGCCGAACTGCTCGGCCGCGACACAGGCCTGTGTCGCGGCCTCGGCGGCTCGATGCACCTCGTCGACGCCGAGCACGGGTTCATGGGGGCGACTGGAGTCGTCGGCGGCAACATCCCGCTCGCTCTCGGCAGCGCCCTCGCGGCGCGCCGCCGCGGCGACGGCTCCGTTGCGGTGGTGTTCTTCGGCGACGGCGCGGTCCAGGGCGGCGTCTTCACGGAGTCCGTGAACCTCGCGACGCTCTGGCGGCTGCCGCTGATTCTCGTGTGTGAGAACAACGGCTTCGCCGAGTTCACGCCGCGATCCGCCCACACGAACGTCGAGCGTGTGAGCGACGTCGTCGCGCCCTACGACGTCGAGCGGGCGACCGTGGACGGCGCTGACGTCGGCGCGATCTGGGATGAGTTCGGCGGCTTCCTCGACCAGGCGCGCGCAGGTCACGGCCCGTTTCTGCTCGAGTGCCTGACGCACCGGCTGCGTGGCCACTACGAAGGCGATCCGGGCGCGTACCGCGAGGCGCTCGCGGACGAGGAGTGGCAGCAGAAGGATCCGATTGCGCGACTGACTCGTGAGCTCGGCGGCGCAAGCTCGTTCGAAGCCGACGCGGCCGCGGAGATCGAACAGGCACTCCGCTTCGCACGCGAGAGCCCCTATCCGCCGATCGGGCTGATCGACGATCTCGTCTACGCGAATGGCTGAGACGACCTACATCAAGGCGATCACGTCGACGCTCGCCACCGCGATGCGCGCCGACGAGCGGGTGTTCGTCCTCGGTGAGGACGTCGCCGAGGGCGGGCCGTACACCGCAACTGCCGGCCTGGCCGAGGAGTTCGGCACCGAAAGGGTGATCGATACGCCGATCAGCGAGGCTGCGATCACCGGCGTGGCGATCGGGGCCGCGCAGTCGGGGCTGCGCCCGGTGCTCGAGATCATGTTCGTCGACTTCGTCACGCTGGCGCTCGACCAGCTCGTCAACGCCGCGGCGAAGGCTCACTTCATGTCGGGCGGCCAGCTGACGGTGCCGATGGTGCTGCGCACGCAAGGCGGTGCTGGCCACCGCGGCGCGGCGCAACATTCGCAGAGCCTGGAGAGTTGGCTCACGCACGTGCCCGGCCTCAAGGTCGTGATGCCGAGCCGGGCGATCGACGCCGCGGGACTGCTAACCGCCGCGATCGCGGACCCCAATCCGGTCGTCTTCGTCGAGAACAAGACGCTGTACTTCCGCAAGGAAGAGGTGCCCGAGGAGCCCGCGCCGGTGCGGATCGGCCAGGCAGCCACCCTTCGAGAGGGCGGCGACGTCACCATCGTCGCCCTCTCGCGGCTCGTTCACGATGCGCTGGCGGCGGCCGAGCGTCTCGCAGCCGAGGACGGCGTTGAGGCCGAGGTCATCGACCCGCGCACGCTCGTCCCGCTCGACCTCGAGACGATCGTGGCGTCCGTCGAGCGCACCGGCCGGCTCGTCGTCGCTCACGAGGCCGTCGAGCACGGCGGCTTCGGCGCCGAGATCGCCGCGCAGGTCCAGCAGGCGGCTTTCGACTTCCTCGACGCGCCGATCGCGCGCGTCGGTGCGCCGTTTGCCCCGGTCCCGTTCAGCGCGCCGCTGGAGGACGCCTACCTCCCGGGCGCGGACGAGATCGTGGCGGCCGCGCGAGCGACCTTGTCGGACAAACCATCAGGGCCGTAGTATCTGGCTACCTGAGAGTGAGGAGGTTCGGGTGTACGACTACGTGATCGTCGGCGCGGGATCGGCGGGATGCGTGCTTGCGGCGCGCCTCAGCGAGGATCCCGACGTCAAGGTCGCGGTGCTCGAGGCCGGTGGCTGGGACAGCCGGCCGGAGATCGCGATGCCGATGGCCTTCCCGATGCTGTTCAAGTCGACCGTCGACTGGGATCTCTTCGGCGACCCGGAACCGGGCCTCGGCGATCGCCGGCTCACCATGCCGCGCGGCAAGGTCGTCGGCGGCTCCGGCTCGATCAACGCGATGATCTACATCCGCGGCAACCGCGCCGACTACGACGAGTGGGCGGCCGGCGGCGCCGAGGGCTGGGGCTACGACGACGTCCTACCGTACTTCAAGCGCTCGGAGGACAACGAGCGGGGCGAGGATGCGTTCCACGGCACAGGCGGGCCGATGAGCGTGTCCGACAGCCGTGCGATGAGCCCGTTGATCGAGACGATGATCGAGGCGAGCCGGCTCGCGGGTCACGAGCTCAACCCGGACTTCAACGGCGCTGTCCAGGAGGGTGTGGGCCGTTTTCAGCTCACGCAACGCAACGGGCGCCGCTGCTCGACTGCCGCTGCGTTCCTGCACCCGGCGCTCGAGCGCCCCAACCTCGATGTCATCACGGACGCGATGGCGCTGCGGATCGTCTTCGACGGCTTGCGTGCGGTGGGCGTCGAGGTTGCGCGGGGCGGCCAGGTCGAGGAGGTGCGAGCCGAACGCGACGTGATCCTCTCGGCGGGGAGCTATCAGTCGCCGGTGCTGCTGATGATCTCGGGCATCGGCCCTGCCGAGGACCTCGAGCTCTTCGGGATCGACGTCCGCGAGAACCTGCCGGTCGGTCACAACCTCCAGGACCACTGCATGGCCCAGCTGAACTACGAGACCGACGAGCCGTCGCTCTTCGGTGCCTTCAAGCCGGAGAACTTCGAGCTGCTCGAGACCGAGGGCCGTGGGCCGCTGACATCCAACATCCCGGAGGCCGGTGCGTTCTTCCGCTCCCGGCCGGAGCTGGACGCACCGGACATCGAGTTCCATTACGCCCCGTCGATGTTTTACGACGAGGGTCTGACCGCCCCGCACGACAGCGGCTACTGCTTCGGCCCGGTCGTGATCAAGCCGACGAGTCGCGGGCGGGTGATGCTCCGTGCACCCCTCGCGGACTCCAAGCCTCGCGTGCTGTGCAACTTCCTGACGACCGACGAGGACCGCCGGTCGATGCTCGCGGGCCTGCGGATCGCGCTGGAGATCGCGGAGCAGGAGCCGCTGAAGAAGGCGCTGCGCACGCCCTTCAGCGTGCCCGCCGGCGACTCGGACGACGAGCTCATGAGCTTCGTCAGGCGCGCGGCGCAGACGGTCTATCACCCGACCTCGACGTGCGCGATCGGGTCGGTCGTCGACTCGGACCTGCGTGTGTACGGGATCGATGGCCTGCGGGTCGTGGACGCGTCGGTGATGCCGACGATCACGAGAGGGAACACCAACGCGGCGACGATCATGATCGCCGAGAAGGCCGCGGATCTGATCAGAGAACGTCGCCCTGAGACTCAACGAGTAGAGGAGCGCGTGTCATGAGCACCATCGAACAGGCCGTTGAGGATCTCCTCAGCGAGCAGGAGTGGACCGGAAAGATCTTCAGCGACGGGTGGGTTGACGCACCAGAGACGATCGAGACCATCGAGCCTGCGACGGGCGAGGTGCTCGGCGTCGCGGGCGTGGCCAATGCGGCCTCCGTCGCGGCGGCGGCGAAGTCTGCGGCGCGCGCGCAGCGTGACTGGGCGGCGCTCCCGATGGCCGAGCGCGTGGCGGTCGTCACCCGCGCGGCCGAACTGCTCGAACGCCATCGCGCGGAGATCACCGGCTGGATGATTCGCGAGTCGGGTGCGATCCCGCCGAAGGTCGAGTATGAGATCGGCGCGTCCATTGGCCAGCTCAACGAGGCTGCCACGCTGATCTCGTTCCCGCTCGAGCAAGAGCTGACGTCCCCGGTTCCCGGCCGGACGTCAGTGGCCCGGCGCGCGCCGATCGGTGTGGTCGGTGTGATCACGCCCTGGAACTTCCCGATCGTGCTGGCGATGCGTTCCCTCGGGCCGGCGCTCGTGCTCGGCAATGCGGTCGTGCTCAAGAGCGATCCGAACACCCCGGTGTCCGGCGGCGTGATCATCGCGCGGATCTTCGAGGAAGCCGGCCTGCCTTCGGGCGTCCTGCACGTCTTCTGCGGCGGCCCCGAGATCGGCCAGGCGCTCGTCGAGGATCCGAACGTGCGGATGATCTCGTTCACGGGGTCGACGAAGACGGGCCGCGTGGTCGGGGAGACCGCGGGTCGCGGTCTGAAGCGGGTCGTCCTCGAGCTCGGCGGCAACTGCCCGCTCGTGGTGCTCGAGGACGCCGACATCGAAGCCGCGTCGTCGGCCGGCGCGTGGGGCTCGTTCCTGCACCAGGGGCAGATCTGCCTGGCCGTGAGCCGGCACCTGGTGCACGAGTCGATCGCCGAGGAGTATCTGGCGGCGCTCACCGAGCGCGCGGCACGGCTCCCCGTGGGTAACCCGGCAGCGGGCGAGGTGGCCCTCGGGCCGATGATCAACGAGAAGCAGATCCAGCGCGTGCAGCAGATCGTCGACGAGACGGTCGCAGCGGGCGCCAAGGTCGTCGTCGGCGGCTCCCGGGACGGGATGTTCTTCCCACCGACCGTGCTTCGCGACGTCTCTCCTGAGATGACCGCGTTCAAGGAGGAGATCTTCGGCCCCGTGGCGGCAGTCACGACCTTCAAGACAGACGACGAGGCCGTCGAGCTTGCGAACGCGACGGACTACGGCCTCTCAGCCGCCGTGCAGTCCGGAAGTCAGGAGCGGGCCGCGGCTGTCGCAGCGCGTCTCGAGGCGGGCATGGTCCACGTCAACGACCAGACCGTCAACGAGGAGCCGCCGGCTCCGTTCGGCGGCTTCAAGTGCTCGAGCAACGGCGGCCACTTCGGCGGCGTGGGCCAGCTCGAGCTCTGGACCGAGTGGCAGTGGCTGACATCGAGAGAGAAGGCCGGGCAGTTCCCGTTCTAACACCATGAAGGCGGCGCTCCTGCGCGAGTATCACCGGCCGCTCGAGCTGGTCGACCGGCCGCGCCCTGAGCTC
>JAXIPI010000457.1:0-17846 GCA_045403015.1 Gaiellaceae bacterium
GGCGTCCTCAGTCGCGTCGATATGCCTGCATATCGACGCTCCCTGCGTCCTTGCCTCGCACCACCCATCGCACTCAGGCGACGAGGCCTCATTACGTTAGAGGCTCTAACGCCTGAACTGCAGCTCGTGCCAGGAGGGGACCGGGGCGAGCTCGAGCAGTGCGCGGCCGCCACGCGGCTCCGCATAGCCGAAATCGCCGCTGTCCTCGTCCCACGTGACCTCCAGGAGCCCTTCCTTCACGCGGTGGTCGAGCCAGGCACCGCGGAAGACGAGCTTCCGGAGCCAGTAGACGAGCGACTCGCCCTCGAGCAGGCCGACGCGTTCCCAGTGGCGGACGAGATAGCGCCCGAGCGAGCTGCGGGCGTCGGCGATTCGACCGTCGGCCGCGAGCTCGACGAGGTCCGCGGTCTCGTCGTCGTCGAGGTCGTTGGACCCGATCAGCCCGAGCCGGACGGCGGCGGCGGTGATCCGCTCCTCGAAGTCGTCGGCGTTGAAGCCGAAACGGTAGCCGAGGAACTCGACGACGTACTCGTCGCCGGACGCATAGTTCGTCTCGCTCATCTGGCCGAAGGGTACCCTCCGCCCGTGGACAGGAAGCTCGTGATCCCGATGATCGTGGTCGTTCTGGCGGTCTGGCTCGTCGGCACCTGGGTGACGAAGTACTCCTATTCCGAGATGGCGGTCTTCACGCCGATCGCGGTCGCCGCTCTCGGCCTCCTCGCCGGGGTGATCCTTCTCTGGGTGAAGGTCATCCGCGACTCGCTCCGCGCGCGCAGCCACACCGAGCCGTAACCCAAAGCGTCTCTTCGGGACATGTGGGGTCCTGGCCCCGACATGGTGGAAACGGCCAGGGGTTGAGATGCCGTCCGACCGTGCCCGTACCGTCGATTGCCGATGCAAGACGGCTCCTGGACGATCGATTCATGCGACTACGCCGACGTCAGGGTGCTCGCCGAGGGGCTCGATGTGGGGGAGATCACAGCGTCGATTCTCGTCCGGCGTGGCTACCGCAACCTCGAGCAGGCACGGGCGTTCGTCGCCGGCGAGATCGAGCCGCACGATCCGTTCTTGCTCGGGGACATGGCCGTTGCGGTCGATCGGATCCGCGCGGCGATCGCCGACGGAACGAGGATCTGCGTCCATGGCGACTATGACGTGGACGGGATCTGCGCCACCGCGCTCGCCGTCCTGACGCTGCGGACGCTCGGCGCCGATGTCGACTGGCATCTTCCGAGCCGCTTCGAGGAGGGCTACGGCGTCTCCGGCGACACCATCTCGCGGCTCGCCGACGAGGGTTGCAGCCTGCTCGTGACCGTCGACTGCGGGATCACGGCGGTCGACGAGGTCGCCGCCGCGAAGGCGCGTGGTCTCGACGTCATCGTCACCGATCACCATCGCCCAGGCGCCACTCTGCCGGACTGCCCGATCGTCGCGACGCGCCCGTCGGACTATCCGTTTCCGGAACTCTGCGGCACCGGCGTCGTCTGCAAGCTCGCGCAGGCACTGGGCGTCGATGTCGCGCCGTATCTCGACCTCGTCGCCCTCGCGACGATCGCCGACGTCGTCCCACTGCTCGACGAGAACCGCTCGCTCGCAATCGCGGGGCTGCGCGCGCTCGCCCGCACTCAACGCCCGGGTCTCCAGGCGCTGATGCAGAACGCAAGGGTCGACCCCGCGGCTGTCGACGCCGCCGCGGTCGGGTTCCGGCTCGCGCCGCGGATCAACGCCGCCGGCAGGCTGGGGCGCCCCGACGCCGCGCTCGAGCTGCTGCTCACGACCGACGTCGAGGAGGCAAAGCGGCTCGCCGGCGAGCTCGAGCTGCTGAACCAGGACCGGCAGGCCGTCGAGAACCGGATCCTCCGCGCGGCGATTGCCGAGGTCGAGTCGTGGCCCGAGTCGAAGCAGCGTCGGCGCGGCTATGTGATCTGGGGCGAGGACTGGCACGAGGGCGTGATCGGGATCGTCGCCTCGCGCCTCGTGGAGCGCTTCAACCGCCCCGTCGTCCTGATTGCCGGCACCGAGACAGAGTGGAAGGGCTCCGGCCGGTCCCTCCCGGCGTTCGATCTCCACGGCGCGCTCTCGGCCTGCTCAGAGCATCTGAACCGCTTCGGCGGGCACAAGGCCGCCGCAGGCCTGGCGATCGAGCCAGCCAACCTCGACGCCTTCTTCGAGGCGTTCGCCGCCCATGCCGACGCGCATCTCGTCGAGACAGACCTCGCGCCGGTGACGCGGATCGACGCGATCGTCCCCGGTTCGGCGCTTACGCTCGACCTGGCGACCGAGCTCGAGCGGCTCGCCCCGTTCGGTCTCGGCAATCCCGACGTGACGCTGCTCGTGCCGGCCTGCGAGGCCGTGCAGCCGGGCGTGGTGGGTGAGGGCAAGCACTTGCGGTTCCGCGTGAGACAGGGTGGCCGCGACGCGGGCTCCGCGATCGCGTTCGGCCTCGGAGCGCAGCTCGACCGCGTGCGCCGGCCCGTCCGCTACGACCTCGCCTGCCGGCTGAAGGAGAACCGTTGGAACGGCACCGTCGCGCCGCAGCTCGTGATCCGGCGGCTCTTCGACGCTCCCGACGGGTATGAGGAGCTGCGCGGCAGGCTCGCGGAGCTCTGGAAGGCTGGAGAGCACGCCTGGACCGCGGACGCCCGGGCGATCTTCGCCGAGCTCGAGCTCGTAGAGGGCGCGCGTCGGCAGCTCTACGAGTCGGACGCGTTCAGGGCGCTGCTGGCCGGGGCCGAGCGCGACGACGAGCTACCGCGCGCCGCCTAGCGAGGCTCGCAGCGACCTCCGCGGCGGCTCGCGGCGTGCAATGCGCGCCGAGTCGTCCAGTGTCTGGAGGAGGCGCGCAAGCTTGCGTGCCTTGCGTTCGCGGCGGCGGTCTGCGAAGGACATGGACGGCATCGTTCTCCCTTGCAACGCGTACTCCTCCGGGGGAGATTCGTCCTCAACAACGGGGAGTACACTGAGTCGATGGCGGTTATCGACGTCGAACGTCATCACCAAGACCTCGTCGACGAGCTGATCGCGGCGGTCGAGGAGTACAACCCCGGGGTCGACAAGGATCTCCTCGCCCGCGCCTTTCGCTTTGCCGCGACCGCGCACGAGGGCCAGGCGCGGCGCTCCGGCGAGCCGTTTGTGCACCACCCGTGGGCGGTCGCGAAGATCTGCGCCGAGCTTCACCTCGACGATCCCTCGCTCGCCGCGGCGCTGCTGCACGACGTCGTCGAGGACACCGACGTCGAGCCGGACGATCTCCGCTCCGAGTTCGGCGACGAGATCGCGCTGCTCGTCGAGGGCGTCACAAAGCTGACCCGGACGAGCTTCCAGACGCGCGAGCAGTCAGACGCCGAGAACTACCGCAAGATGATCGTGGCGATGGCGCAGGACGTGCGCGTGATCCTGATCAAGCTCGCCGACCGGCTCCACAACATGCGGACGATCGAGTACCAGGGCAAGCAGGCCCAGGTGCGCAAGGCCAAGGAGACGCTCGAGGTCTATGCGCCGCTCGCGCACCGTCTCGGGATCCACGCGATGAAGTGGGAGCTCGAGGACCGCTCGTTCGAGATCCTGCACCCGCGCAAGTACGCCGAGATCAAGGCAATGGTCGCCGACCGGCGCGCCGACCGTGAGGCTGCGGTCGAGAAGGCGGGCGAGGTCCTGGGCGCCGAGCTCAAGAAGGTCGACATCCCGGCCGAGATCGCCGGCCGCGCGAAGCACTTCTACTCGATCTACGACAAGATGGCCAAGAAGGGTCGCGAGTTCAACGAGATCTACGACCTGACCGCGATGCGCGTGACCGTCGAGCGCGCCGGCGACGAGGGAACGCGCGATTGCTACGGCGCGCTCGGCCTGATCCATTCGCTCTGGAAGCCGATGCCTGGGCGGTTCAAGGACTTCATCGCGATGCCGAAGTTCAACCGCTACCGCTCCCTGCACACGACCGTGATCGGGCCTGAGGGAACGCCGCTCGAGATCCAGGTGCGGACGCGCGAGATGCACGAGGAGGCCGAATACGGGATCGCCGCGCACTGGCTCTACAAGCGCGGCAAGGGCAAGCAGGACGACGAGTGGCTGACGTGGGTCAAGTCGCTACTGGACTGGCAGGAGAACGAGGCCGATCCGCGCGAGTTCATGAAGACGTTCCGCACCGACCTCTTCGACGACGAGGTGTACGTCTTCACGCCGAAGGGCGAAGTGAAAACGCTGCCGCAGGGCGCGACGCCGATCGATTTCGCGTATGCCGTGCACACCGACGTCGGCCACAAGACGGTCGGCGCCAAGATCAACGGCCGGATCGTTCCGCTCCACTACCGGCTCAAGAACGGCGATTTCGTCGAGATCCTGACCTCCAAATCGGGCCGCGGTCCGTCGCGCGACTGGATGAGCCTGGCGGCGTCCTCGCGTGCCCGGAACAAGATCCGGCAGTGGTTCCAGCGCGAGACGCGAGGCGAGACGGAGGCCAAGGGGCGTGAGATCCTCGACCACGCGCTGAAGGCGCAGAGCCTGCCGTACCGGAAGCTGCAGGGATCGGCGGTGCTCGCTCAGGTGATCCGCGAGACCGGTTTCCGCAAGGCGGAGGACTTCTACATCGCGCTCGGCGCGGGCAAGCTGCAGTCGGGTCAGATCGTCAACAAGGTGCTCCAACGGCTGAAGACGGAGGAGGTCGCCGAGGAGGCCGTCGTCCCGCTGAAGCCGCCGCGCGCTCGGTCGACCGTCGCCGGCGAGAGCCTGGGGATCAAGGTGCAGGGGATCGACGACGTCCTCGTCCGGCTTGCGAAGTGCTGCACGCCGGTGCCGGGCGACCCGATCCTCGGCTACATCTCGCTCGGCCGCGGGATCACGATCCATCGCGAGGACTGTCCGAACGCGAAGGCGCTGATGCGGAATCCCGAGCGGTTCACGCCGGTCGAGTGGGAGGCAGGAGCGACGACGAGCAGCTTCCGCGTCCAGATCGCGGTGGACTCCTTCGACCGCGCGCGTCTGCTCGAGGACGTGGCGCGCAGCTTCGCCGAGCACGGAGCGAACATCGTCTCGTACGGCGGCGTCGTCGAGGACGGGATGGCGCGCAACTGGTACACCGCTGAGGTCGGCGACCTGAAAGAGTTGCGCGCCCTCCTGACCGTCCTCCGGAATCTCGAGGGCGTGTTCGACGCCTACCGCGTCACGCCGTCGTAAGCCCTCCTAGCCGTCGTCGCGCGGCTCGCTGGGGAAGAAGAAGCCGTGGCCGCCGTGCCCACGGAAGCCGAAGCCTTCCGGCCGGCCCGTGGCGTTCACCATCGCGGCCGTCTGCTCCTTCAAGCCGGCAACGATCTTATCCCGGTCCGCCTTGGTCAGCTTGCCGTCGGCGACCGCCTCGTCGAGACGCTTCGTCGTCGCGACGACGAGCGCGTCGACGAGCTTGTCGACCGACTTGCCCTGGTCCTTGGCGATCTGCGCGAGCGACTTTCCGCTCTCGAGTGACGCACGGAGCTCCGATTCGCTCAGGCCGAGAAAGGATGCGGCCGCGTCGAGATCGCGTCCCCAGTGATGACCGAAGCCGCGAAGCGGGTGACCCCCTCGTTCGAAGCCGGGCCCGATGAAGAGCGGAAACGCGGCCGCGGTGATGCGGCGTTTCATTGCGTCGCCCTGTTCCTTCGTGAGGCGGCCGTCCGTCACGGCGGCGTCGATCCGGTTCTTCAGCGCCTGCTCGAGCGCGGCGCTCAGCTTCGCCGGGTCGACGCCGAGCTGCTTCGCCGCGTCGTTGACGATCGCCTGGCTCTCGGCCTTCGGTGTCAGACGGTCCGCCGCGACGGCGGCGCCGGCGCCCACGACTGCGAGGGCTGCGCCGGCGCCGGCTGCGATCTTCGACCTCTTCTTCACGGTTGCTCCTTCGTGTCGGGTCTCGATCGGATTGCAACACGCGCACCTAAGAGAGACCTAAGAGACGTCAGGCATTCGGGCGCGTCCCGAGCACCACCTTCAGCGTCTCCGTCGCGCCGTTCCGCGAGACGGTGAGGGTGACCGAGTCACCCGGATTGTGGGCGTCGACCAGCTCCCTCAGCTGATCCGAGGAAGTGACCTTCTCGCCGTCGACCGCGGTGACGACGTCGCCGGCGGTGAGGTCCGAGCTGGCGGCCGGCGTCCCCGTGCGGATACTCGTGATCTCGGCTCCTGCGGGGCTCGTCGAGGTCTCCGTCGCGACGCCGAGGTACGCGTGGTCGACCGAGCCGTTCGAGATCAACGCGTCGGCGATCCGCTTGACCGTGTTCGACGAGACGGCGAAGCCGACGCCGTCGTTCCCGCCCGACTCGCTCTCGATCTGTGAGGTGACGCCGACGACGCTTCCGCTCATGTCGAGCAGCGGGCCGCCCGAGTTCCCGTGGTTGATTGCAGCGTCCGTCTGGATCGCATCGTCGATTGCGAAGTCGTTCGGTGCCGTGATCTGGCGGTGGAGGGCACTGATGATCCCGCTCGTGACGGTCCCCTCGAGCCCGAACGGGCTACCGATCGCGACCACTGCGTCACCCACCTCGAGCGCGGATGAGTCGGCCAGTGAAAGCGGCTCGAGCACGGAGGCGGGCGCGTCGACGTCCAGGACGGCGATGTCCGTCGAGGGGTCGGTGCCGACGACCTTCGCGTCGTAGGTCTTGCCGTTCCAGAGCGTCACCTTGACTGACTCGGCACCGTCGACGACGTGCTGGTTCGTGATCACATGGCCCTGGTCGTCGTAGACGAAGCCCGAGCCCTGCGCCTGCTGGGTGCCTCCGTCGCCGAAGGGCGTGTCGCTTGCCGCGGAGGACACCGTGACCTCGACGACGGACTTGTAGCTGCTCTTGTAGAGGTCGGAGATCGAGGAACTGCTCGAATTGGCTGCGGTCTGAGCGTCCGAGCTCACAGTGACCTGGCGGACGACGGTCGTGCCGCCGTCGCCGAAGGCGGTGTAGACGGCTGCAACCCCGCCGGCGCCGATCAGCGCCGCGCTCGTCACCGCCGCGGTGAGCTTCGTCCTGGGATTGTTGAAGAGCGATGGCATGGTGTTCCTTTCGGGAAGAGGGGTTCGACCGCCCCGGCCCGGGGGAAGGCGGGCCGGGGCAGTAGGGGGTCGTTAGGCGTCTCCCGGCGGGGGTGCGCCGTCGAAGTCGAAGCCGCGCGGGCCGTGGCCGGTGTGGAGGCGGAGCTCGCCGTTCACGAGGTCGTCGATGCGGGAGGACAGATCGGCGAGGAGCTTGGTCTGCTGCACCTCGGTCAGCCGCCCATCCTTCACGGCCTGCGCGATGTCAGCCTTCGCCGCTGCAACGAGCGCGGCCTTCAGCCCGTCCACTGACTTGCCCTTCTCCTTCGCGACGTCGGCCAGCGTGGAGCCGTCGCTGAGGCTCGTCCGCAGTGCCGCCTCGGTGACGCCGAGGTAGCTCGCTGCTGCGTCGAGGTCGGCGAGGTGGAAGTGGTGGCCGAAGCCGCGAGCGCCGCCGCCGGGGCCGATGCCGACGAGCGGCACCTCGCCTGCGGCGATTCGCTCCTTCATCTCGTCGCCCTGGGCCTCTGTGATCCGGCCGGCCGCGACGGCGGCGTCGACGCGATTCTGGAGCGCTTTCGTCAGCGCGGCGTCGAGCTTCGAGGCGTCGATGCCGAGCTGCTTGGCGGCGTCGGCGACGACTGTGTCGCTCTCCTGCGTCGGCGACAGCCGGTCGGCGGCGATTGCTGCACCGCCGCCCACCAGCGCTGCTGCGACGGCCGTGACGCCTGCAATCTTGCTCTTCGTGCTCTTCATCTCACTGCTCCTTGGGAGTGGGGTTGACGCTTCCCAGTGGAACAGCGCGACCTAAGAGCGACCTGAGCGCTGTCGAAGAACTCTCTAAGAGTTGCCGGTTGCACCAACGACATCGCCTGCCGGTGCGTCCGCCACCGCGGCGAGGAGGCGGCCGTCGCGCATCGCCAGCCGACGCTTGGCGCGACCGGCCAGGCCGACGTCGTGCGTAGCGACGATGACGGTTGTCCCGCGGTCCGCAGCGAGGGTGGCCAGCATCTCGACGATCTCGGTGCCCGTGCTGGTGTCGAGATTGCCCGTCGGCTCGTCGGCGAGGATCACGCGCGGCTCGACGGAGAGCGCACGTGCGATTGCCACTCGCTGCTGTTCGCCGCCAGAGAGGTGTGACGGAAGGTGGGTCGCGCGATCCGCCAGGCCGACCTCGGCGAGCAATGCCCCGGCACGCTCGCGCGAGTCGGCAGTGGAGAAGCCGGCCGGCGCGAGCTTCACCTCGATGTTCTCGCGTGCGGTCAGCGTCGGGATCAGGTTGAACTGCTGGAAGACGAATCCGAACGAGCGCAGCCGGAGCTCCGCGAGGTCACCGTCGCGGAGCGCGGCGAGATCGCGCTCTTCGAAGAAGACGTGGCCGCTGGAGGGCCGGTCGAGGGCGCCGAGGAGCTGGAGGAGCGTGGTCTTGCCGGAGCCGCTCGGGCCTTCGAGCGCCACGAACTCACCGGGCTCGATGCTCAGGTCGACGCCCTGGAGCGCGTTGATCACAAGCGGCCCGCGGTTGAAGGCCTTGCCGAGGTTGGTGAGCTCGTACTGGCTCATTCGACGGTCCTCAGGGCATCGGCGGGCCGGAGCCGGGCCGCGCGGAAGGCGCCTGCGGCGCCGGCGAGTAGGCCGCCGACGACCGCGAGCAGGAAGCCGGCGAGCAAGATGCTGACGCCGACCGGTGCCGAGAGCGAAACGGCCTCCGAGGTGGTGCGCGCGGCCTGCTCGACGCCGAAGAGGTCTCCGGCGCCAGTTGTGGAGCTGGCGGTGAGCGTCGGCCCGAAGAGGCCGACGAGGAGGGCAACGCCGATGCCGAGCACGACTCCGAGGACGCCGCCGAGCACGCCGGTGGCAAGGGATTCGCCCGCGATCTGCCGCACGACCTTGCGCTGCGTCCACCCGAGCGCCTTGAGCGTCCCGAGCTCGCGCACCCGCTTGCCGACCGAGGCGAGCGCGAGCAGCGCGGCCAGCAGGAAGGCGCTCACGGCGGCGACGATCGAGAGCGCGAGGCCCAGGCTGTGAGACAGGTTCGCAGCGTCGACGAGCGAGCCGCTGATCGTGCCGGCGACGTCCTTCGCGCTTGCGACCTCGGCCTGCGCGTACGCCGTCTTGATGCTCTTCTCGACCGCGGCCACGGACTCGCTGTCGTCGGCGCGCACGAGCACGACGTTCACCAGGTTCTTCTGACCGGACAGCTTCTGAAGTTGCGCGAGCGGCAGGTAGACGTCGACGCCCTGGCCGCCGAGTGGCGGGTTCACGAGCCCGACGACCGTGAATTTTGTTCCGTTCAGGTCGAGCTTGGACCCGACCTTCAGCGAGTTCCGAGCGGCGTAGGTCGCCGAGACGAGCGCCTCGTGACCGCCCTTCAGGAAGCGGCCCGCGCTCACCTGGGCGGCGGTCACGAGGCCGGTGTTCTGATCGCCGAGTTGCACGCCGCCGATCGTGTACGACTCGCTCTTGATGTCGGTCTGCGGCGGGTCGAGCACTTGCTGCAACGTCTCGCGCGGCGTCGTGATCGTCTCGCGGAAGCGCTGCATGCGCGCCGGAAGGCACTTCGCGAACGCGCCCGGGTTGGCCGACCGAGCGCCGCCCTGTCCGCCGAGGCCTCCGCCTGGGTTGACCTCCGTGCTGGGACCCTGGTTCGGCGTGATGCCGAGCTTCTCCAGGCACGCCTGGATCTTCGCCTGCTCCGCCGCGGTCGGCGGGGTGATCGCCCGGTTCACCTCGATCTCGTCGCCACCGGTCTGGATCTTGGCGACGATCTTCGGCACCTTCCCCTCCTGGTGCACGGCCTGCAGGGTCAGGCCGGCCGAGACCGCGGCCACGCCGTCCAGGGCCGCGATCTCGTTGGCCTGCGCCTGCGGGAAGGTGAGCTGCGTCCCGGGGAGGAAGAAGTCGTGCACGAAGTGCGTACCGGCTTTGCCGAGCTTGGAGAGATCGGTGATCACCGCCTGGTTCGCCTCGACGACGTCGCGGTCACCACCGCCGCCGAACGGCCCGCCGCCTGTGTCCTGCTGGGCCGTACGCGTCACCGTCAGGTCCGTGCCGATGCCGGCGAGCGGATCGAGCGTCGCGCTCTGCGCCTCGTCGAGCCCTTTCGAGAGGCTCGAGATCGCGATCACGAGGCCGACGCCGACCGCGAGGCCGAGCAGCGTCAGGATCGTCCGGCCGCGTCGGCGCAGGAGCTCGGCGCGGAGATAGCGGAGGTAGAACACGGACTCATCGAAACAGGGTGATCTAAGAGAGAGCTAAGACTTGGCGAGGAGCGTCAGCCGCATGAGCGTGCCGCCGCCGTCGGGCCGCTCGGCCGAGACGCTTCCCCCATTGGCCTCCGCCACCTGGCGGGCGATCGCGAGTCCGAGCCCCGAGCCGGGCATGCCGCGGGCTGCCGGCGCGCGGTAGAAGCGGTCGAAGACGTAGGGGAGGTCCTCCTCGTCGATCCCCGGCCCGTGGTCGCGAACCGTGAGCTCGCCGTCGCGGACCGTCACCTCGATCTCACCGTCCGGCGGGCTCCACTTCGCGGCGTTGTCGAGCAGATTCGAGACTGCCCGCTCGATCGTCGCCGGGACGCCTCGGATCATCGATTCCTCGAGCTCGGGCTTGAACGAGACACCGGGACGGTTCCGGCGCGTCCGCTCGATCGCCTCGGCCGTGACGAGATCGAGCCTGACGTCCTCCGGGTCGGCGGGGGCGAGGTCGCCTCGTGCCAGCTCAACGAGCTCGGCGATCAAGGCGGTCATCTCCGTCAGCTGTTCGGTGACGTCGCGCAGGAGCTGCTCGCGGTCGCCTGGTGGGAGCGCCTCGTCGCGGACGAGCACCTCGATATTCGTACGCAGGCTGGTGAGAGGCGTGCGCAACTCGTGCGAGGCGTCCGAGACGAGCTGCCTCTGCGCCCGGGCCGAGTCCTCGAGTGCGCCGAGCATCGTGTTGAACGTGGCGGCGAGGCGAGAGAGCTCGTCCTTGCCGCGGGCGTCGATCCGCTGCGAGAGGTCGCCCGTCTCCGAGACGTCTTCGGCAGCCCGCGTCAATCGCTGCACCGGCGCGAGCACAGCTTGCGCCACCAGGAGCCCGAGCCCTGCCGCGAGCGCGATTCCGGCGAGCGCTATCCCGATGAGCCAGCGCCTGATCGGGCCGAGGATGCGGTCGACCTCCTCGAGCGAGCGGGCGACCTGGACCGCGAAGCCACCTGCAACCGGGATCGTCAGTACGCGCACGTGTGTCCCCTGGACGTGCGCGTCTTCGTAGAACGGATCGTCGACCTCGCCGCGTGCGGCTGCGAGAGCACGATTAGAGACTGGGAGCTCACCGGACTGCCGCGGCGGAGTGATCACACTGCCGTCACGGCGCACGAGCTGGGTGAAGACGGATACCCCACCGAACCGCTCGGGTTCAAGCCCGAGGAGCTCCTCGCCGCCCGGGCCGCCGACCACTTGGAGGTGTGGCGGGAGCTTGCGTGCCTGCGTCTGCAGCGTCGCGTCGACGTCGTCGCGCAACTCGTTCCGCACGATCGCATACGTGATCGCCGACGCGCCCACGACGGCGACTGCGACCGCCGCCGCCGCGGCGAGCGTCAGCCGCGTGCGGAAGCTCATAACTCGCGCAGGGCGTAGCCGACGCCGCGGATCGTCTGGATCAGCCGGGGCTTGTCGCCCTCCTCCGTCTTCCGGCGCAAGTAGCCGATGTAGACGTCGAGCGAGTTCGAGCCGAAGCCGAAGTCGTAGCCCCAGACGCGCTCGAAGATCACCGACCGCGTGAGCACCTGCCGTGGATTGAGCAGGAACAGCTCGAGGAGCGCGAACTCCGTGCGCGTCAGCTCGATCGGCTCGCCGCTGCGCTCCACCTCCCGCGTGGACGGATCGAGCGAGATGTCCGCGAAACGGAGGACGTCACCGTCCTGTGGGCCGAGCCGGCGCAGGAGCGCACGCAGCCTCGCGAGCAACTCCTCGAGTGCGAACGGCTTCACGACGTAGTCGTCCGCGCCCGCGTCGAGGCCCGCAACCCGGTCGCTGACCGCGTCGCGCGCCGTCAGCATCAACACCGGAAGCGAGTTGCCGTCGCGGCGCAGCCGGCGACACGCTTCGAGCCCGTCCAGGCGCGGCATCGACACGTCGAGGAGAACTGCGTCGATGCCGTTCTCGCCGGCGATGCGCTCGAGCGCCTCGGCGCCGTCTCCGGCGAGCTCGACGTCGTAGCCCTCCAGCTGGAGGGCCCGGCGGAGCGAGTCCCGAACCGCGGGCTCATCGTCGACGACCAGAATCTTCACGGGCACATTGTGCGCGTGCGCGCACGAAATCCGCTTAAGAAGGCTGTAAGAACGTCTGCCTGAGACGATCGCCCGAACGAGGGATCGTCCCTCGAACGAGAGCGTTACCTCGTTGGAGGGATGGACGGGCGGCGAAAACCTTCCTACAACAAGGTCTGGGAGAGGGGTTGCGGGTGCTGCGGCGCCCGTCCGAGAGGCCACATCTCTGGGCGGGCGCGCCGCCTGCAATAGCGGAGGGCGGCTATGGGGTCCACTCCTCTCCCAATGTGTCCCAACCGACGAGGGCGTATGGAGAGACGAGGATCGCGACTCGTTCGAGCAGCGCGCGATCATCGTCTGTCAGCTCGCCGCCTGCCTCGAGGTCCGCGACACGACTCCCCTGGAAGGCGATCGGGAAGGCGGTCGTCGCCGACTCCTCGCCGACTGCCGGGCCGGGCACGAGGCCGTCAGACTCGACGAAGCTGATCCGGACGTAGCGACCGAGCCGCTCGTGGAGGATCGTGACCACCTGACGCAGGACGTCGTCCGCCTCGCCGCCGCGGTTCAGCACGCGCTCCACCGCCTCGATCGCCCCGCTGTGTGCGCTCACGCCTCGAGGTCCTCGCCCTCGAAGCCGCGGATCAGATCGCGATAGCCCTGCGGGATCTCGCGCGAGCGCCGCTCGGCGAGGTCGACGAGCACCATGGTCTGCGTCGCCGTGACCATCAGCTGGTCGTCGTCCATGCGATAGGCGGCGCACTCGAACGTCGTGCTCGTCCGCCCGATCCGCGCTGCCCGCACGAAGATCTCGAGCAGGTCGTCGAAGCGGGCCGGCGCGTGGTACTCGACGTTCGAGGCGCGCATGACGAATTCCCCGGCCTCGTTCCGGGTCCCCGACTGACCGAGGTGGCGGTGGTACTCCGTGCGCGCGTGGTCGAAGTACGGCAAGTAGCGGCCGTAGTAGACGACTCCCTGCGCGTCGGTGTCCGAGAACCAGACCCGCGCGATCGCTGAGTACTTGAAGGGCGGCTTGCGGTCCGTAACTTGGCCGAGCTCCATTTCTAGGCGCGGATCAGATCGAGCAGCTCGTCGCGCTTCTGCTGCATCAACTCTTCGGAGAGCGCCTCGAGGTTGAGGCGCAAGAGCGGCTCGGTGTTCGACGGGCGAACGTTGAAGTGCCAGTCGTCGTAGTCGACCGAGATGCCGTCGAGATGCGTCACCCGGCCGCTGGAGTAGCGCTCCTTGATCTCCTGGAGCTTCAGGGGAACATCGGCAACGGGCGTGTTGATCTCGCCGGTGAGGAAGAACCGCTTGCGGTAGGGGGCGAGGAGCTCCGAGAGCTTCTTGCCCCGCTTCGAGATCAGCTCGACCAGCAGCAGGAACGGCACGACGCCGGAGTCGGCCTGCGAGAAGTCGCGGAAGTAGTAGTGCGCGGAGACCTCGCCGCCGAAGACAGCGTCGTCCTTGCGCATCCGGTGCTTGATGTAGGCGTGGCCGACGCGGTTCATCAGCGGAACGCCGCCGGCGCGCTCGATCGTCTCGGGCACGGCCCGGCTGGCACGGACGTCGTAGATCACCTTGCCGCCGCCCTCCTTCTCGAGGATCGACTCGGCCAGCAGCGCGGTCACGAAGTCGCCGGGGACGAACTCGCCCGTGTCGTCGACGAAGAAGCAGCGGTCGGCGTCGCCGTCGTACGCCACGCCGAGGTCCGCTTTCTCCTCGACCGTTTTGTGTTCGATGAACTCACGGTTCTCGGGCAGCAGCGGGTTCGGCTCGTGATTCGGAAAGGTCCCGTCGGGCTCGAAGTAGCACGTGACGGCGTCGATCGGCAGCCGGTCGAGGACGGGTGGGAGCATCGCTCCGGCCATCCCGTTTGCCGCGTCGATGACGACTTTCAGCGGCTTGATCGACGAGACGTCGACGAACGAGAGCGTCTTCTCCACGAACTCCGGCCAGATGTTCTTCGCGTGCGCCTCGCCGCGCTTCGCCGGTGGCCCGAGCGGCTTCAGAGCCCGGTCGCGGACGTCGAGAAGACCCGACTCGCCGCCGACGGGAAGCGCTCCGCGCCGGACGATCTTCATCCCGTTGTACTGCTTCGGGTTGTGGGAGGCGGTGACGCAGACACCACCGTCGAGCTCGAGCTCGCCGACGGCGAAGTAGACCATCTCCGTCCCCACCATCCCCAGATCGAGCACGTCCGCGCCGCCGTCGACGGCACCGTCGATCAGCGCCGCTGACATCGAGGGCGAGGAGAGCCGCATGTCACGCCCGACCGCGATCCGACGCGGCTCGAACTGCTCGACGTAGGCGCGGCCGATCGCGTATGCGCCCTCTTCGTCCAGTTCGGTCGGATAGACGCCGCGAACGTCGTAAGCCTTGAAGACGCTGGGATCGAGCACGGGCTGACGCTAGCGGAAGCATCTCGCGCGCGCCGCGGCGACAGGGTCCTCGCAACTACAATTACGGAGTGGAACGCAAGCTCGCAACCGTGCTTTTCGTCGATCTCGTCGGCTCGACCGAGTTCGTCACCGCGAGCGACCCCGAGGTCGTTCGCCGCCGCGTCAACTCCTACTTCGAACACGTCTCGCAGTGCATCGCCACGTACGGGGGCATCGTCGAGAAGTTCGCCGGCGACGCCGTGATGGCAGCGTTCGGGATTCCGACGGCGCACGAGGACGACGCCGAGCGGGCCGTTCGCGCCGCCGTGGCGATCCTCGACTCCGTCCACGGCCTCGGCCTCGAGGCACGGATCGGGATCGAAGCCGGCGAGGTCGTGGCGGACGAGTCCGACTCGACGTTCGCAACCGGCGAGGCCGTGAACGTCGCGGCACGGCTCCAGCAGATCGCCGAGCCAGGAGAGATCCTGATCGGTCCGTTTGCGCGCCGGCTGACGCTCTCGGTCGTGGACACCGAGGAGCGCGGCTTCCTCGAGCTGAAGGGGTTCGACGATCCAGTGCCCGTGTGGCGGCTCGTGGAAATCCTGGAGACCAACGGGCGAGTCCCATCGGTCGCGGCGAGCTTCGTCGGCCGCGAGCACGAGCTCGAGCTACTTCACAACACGCTCTCTCGCGTGGTCCGCGATCGCCGCGCGCACCTCTTCACGATCTACGGCGAGCCGGGCGTGGGGAAGAGCCGCCTCGCGCGCGAGTTCGCGGACGGCGTCGAAGGCGCGACCGTTCTCGCCGGCCGCTCGCTCTCCTACGGCGAAGGCGTGACGTACTGGCCACTCGCCGAGATGGTCAAGGTTGCAGCCGGAATCACGGACGACGACCCCGTCCACGAAGCGGTGGCCAAGCTCCGCGCCTGCTGCGGCGACGACGCGGTGGCCGACCTGCTCGCCCTCGCCGTCGGAGTGCTCGAGGGGATCGAGGCCGAGCGCAGCCAGCAGGAGATCGCCTGGGCGGCGCACGAGTGGGCCGCCGAGCTGGCCGACGCACAGCCGCTGATCCTCGTCTTCGAAGACGTTCACTGGGCCGAAGACCCGCTGCTCGAGCTGCTCGAGCACCTGGCCGAGCGCGTCAAGGACGCACCTCTACTGATCGTCTGCCTCGCGCGGCCGGAGCTGCTCGACATCCGGCCCGGCTGGGGCGGCGGGCGGCTGCGCGCGGCCGCAATCGAGCTCGAGCCGCTCGCGCCCGAAGAGAGCGAGGAGCTGCTCGACGCCCTGCTCGCCGATCACGAGCTCTCGGCGTCCGAGCGCCGGACGCTCCTGGAGAAGACGGAGGGCAATCCGCTCTTCGTCGAGGAGACGACCCGAATGCTCCTCGAGGGCGGCACGTCCTCGACGAGGATCCCCGACACGCTGCAGGCGATCATCGCGGCGCGCATCGACCGGCTGCCGCGCAACGAGAAACGGCTGCTGCAGCGCGCCTCGGTGATCGGGCGGATCTTCTGGGAAGGCGCGGTTGCCCACCTCGCGTCGGACATTGGGGAGCTCGAGCCGGTGCTCGACAGCCTGCTGCAGCGCGACTTCCTCACGCGCGAGCACCGCTCCTCGATCTCGGGCGAGCAGGCCTACCGCTTCAAGCACGTCCTCATTCGCGACGTCGCCTACTCCGGGCTCGCCAAGGCAGCCCGCTCGGACCTACACCTGCAGGTCGCCGACTGGATTCACGGTGCAGCCGGAGACGAGCTCGTCGAGATCCGCGCGTACCACCTCGACCAGGCCGCAACGCTGCACGAAGAGCTCGACGGCGTGATCCCACCCGAGCTCGCCGCCCGCGCCGCCGCCGCGCTCGAGAAAGCGGGTCGGCGCACGCTCGCCCGCGAGGCGAACCGCTCCGCGCGCAGGCTGCTCGTACGCGCCGTCGAGATCGAGCCCACCCTGCAGCGGCGCTTCCTCGCGGCGCGAGCCGCAAAGCGGATCGCCGACCTCCCGGCGCAGGCAGTCGAGATGGAACGCGTCTTCGCGGACGCGACCGAGGTCGGCGACAAGCGACTCCAGGGCCTCGCTCTCACGGCGCTGGCCGAGAACGCGCTCCTGCGCGAGGCAGATCTGCCGCGCGGGCGAGAGCTCGTCGAGCAGGCGCTCGTCCTGCTCGAGGACGGGAAGCCGGAGGACCGCTACGAGGCGCTCTCGACCCGGGCGCGCATCGGCTGGTGGCTCGGCGATCTCGACGACGACGAGCGCTGGATCGGCAAGGCGCTCGAGGTCGCGAGGGAGATCGGCCGCAAGGATCTCGAGGCGAACGCCGCCGACGAGCTCGCGAGCTCGGCGATCGCCCGGCTCGATCTCGACCGCGCGAGCCGTCTCGTTGCGGAGGCGCTCGAGCTGGCGGAGGACAGCGGCAACATCACGGCGCTCGGCTGGGCGCTCGTCTCGCAGGCGCGCATCGACGCGCTGCGGGGCCTCCTCGACGAGGCAACGGCTGGGCTGGCGCGCGCCGGGGAGCTCTTCTCCCAGTCCGGGAACGCGTGGGCGCTAGCCCGTGTCAGCAACCACCACGGCTGGGTCGAGCGCCGCCGCGGCGATCTCGTTGCTGCCGACCGCCGCTTCCGCGACGCGATCCGGATCCTGAAGCCGCTCGAGGACCGCGGCACGCTCTGCGAGAGCCAGCGTGGTCTTGCGCAGGTGCTGGTCGGCCGCGGGAAGATCGACGAGGCCGAGCGTTACGCGCTCGAGGCGCGCGAGACGGTCGGCCCGCACGACACGATCTCACGCTCGACCACTCGCATGGCGCTCGGGATCGTCCGCTCCGCGCAGGGCCGTGACGAGGAGGCCGAGGCGCTGCTGCGTGAGGCGGTCGAGATCGTGGCGGGCAAGGAGCTCTATTTGATCCGCCGGGAGGTGCTCCTTGCGCTGGCTGGATTCCTCCGCGACCGCAATCGCGGCGACGAGGCCGAGGAGTACGAGGCCGAGATCGCGAGCTACGCCGTGGCGCTCGAACCCGAACCCGTGTAGAGCACCGCACGGATTGCCTGCGTCGACTGTTCGTCGGGCGACTCCGAGATCACCGTCGCCGGCCGCTCGAACCGCGCGAGTGCGTCGCGTAGCGGCTCCGCCCGGAGCGTCCCGTCGCCGTACGGGAGATGCTTTGTCTCGTTGCGGTTCGCGTAGGCGATGTCCGAGAAGTGGATGTGGAACGGCGCAGCCGGCTCCAGCACGTTATC
>JAXIPI010000355.1:0-14984 GCA_045403015.1 Gaiellaceae bacterium
GGCGACATCCACAACTACCAGCGCTACCCGATCGCGATGCCGGGCGGCCAGACGATTCAGCACATCGTCAGCGGCGCTGCAGGCGCCTACACGAAAGCCACGCACAAGATCCCGAAACTCAAGTTCGAGGAGGTCGGCTGCACCGAGGAGGACTTCCGTTGCTACCCCCGCCGGGGCGACTCGCTGGCGGCGTATTCACGCCTCTACGACCGGCGTTTCTTCCGCAACAAGGGCTACATGGTCGTCCCCTACACGCAGGCGCCGGCGATCATGAAGCGCCTGCTGGAGGGAGAAGTCGAGCCGTCGCGTTCCGAGGATGCCCAGGAGGAGATCACACAGCAGGCCTGGAAGGCAGCGAAGCGGATCACGAAGCTCCCCGGGCACGGTGGCCCGTTCCATGAGAGCTTCTCCGAGATCCTGGACTGGAACGACCCGCCGCCGCCGCTCTTCAAAAGCTTCCTCCGGATCGATCTGAAGGAGGGTGAGCTCGAGCTCCGCTGCTACGCGGCGACCGGCTGCTCAGAGCACCAGGACGACCCTCCGCTCGAGGACTGGCTCCGGGCCAGCGAGCAGAAGGACGGCACCTGGAAGTGGGAGGTGCTGCTTGACTAGCGCGGTCTTCCAGCCGCTGAAGTTCCGCAACCTGGAGGTCAAGAACCGCGTCTTCCGCTCGAGCATCTCGGGCCGCTTCGACAACTACGACGGCTCTGGCACCGACGTCCGTCACCGCTGGGACATGAAGTTCGCGCGCGGCGGCGTCGGCGCGATCATCTCCTCGAACACGCCGGTCCATCCGCGCGGGCTGATCGTCCCGAACTACGCGCACCTCGACGCCGACGACAAGATTCCGTTCTGGCGCGAGCTCGGCAAGGGAGCCCGCGAGTACGGCTGCAAGTACCTGGCACAGATCGCGTACTCGGGCCGGCAGCGCGACATCCCCGGCATCACGTACCAGAAAGGTCTCAGCTCGACGAACAAGTCGGAGCCCATCCATGGACTGCCGTGCGAGCGGGCGACGATCCCTCAGATCCGGGAGATCGTCGAGTGCTTTGCGCAGGCTGCGCGGCGTGCTCGCGAGGCCGAGCTGGACGGGATCGAGATCCACGGGTGCAACGGCTACCTGATCACGCAGTTCCTCTCGCCGGCGATCAACGACCGAGAGGACGAGTACGGAGGCTCGCTGGAGAACCGTGCGCGGCTGGCGCTCGAGATCATGCAGGCGATCAGGCGTGAGGTCGGCGACGACTACCACGTCCAGTTCAAGATCACCGCCGTCGACCACCACGACGCCCTCTTTCCGTGGTGGGGGAAGGGAACGACGATCGAGGACTCGATCCAGGTTTGCCGCTGGCTGGAGGAGGCCGGGGTGGACGGATTCCACGTCTCGTCGGGGAGCTCGTTCCCGCACCCGCGCAACCCGGCCGGCGGCTTCCCGCTCGCGGACACGATCCGCTCCTACGACACGATGCTGTCGAGCGGCGAGAAGACGTTCCGGAACTACCTCCTCTTCCGCACGCCGCCGCTGAACAAAGTTTTCAAGTGGGCCTGGGAGCGATCGGCGAAGGGCGGCGAGATCGAGGGGATCAACCTCGACGAGGCGCGCCGTGTGAAGGCATCCGTGACCGTCCCGGTGATCTGCGCCGGCGGCTTCCAGACGCAGTCGAAGATCGCCGCCGCGATCGAGGGCGGCCTCGTGGACGGCGTCTCGGTGGGGCGCCCGCTGATCGCGAACCCGGACCTTGTCAATCTGTTCGAGGCCGGGCACGACCGTGCGCCGCGCCCGTGCACGTACTGCAACAAGTGCCTGATCAACTTCATCGAGAACCCGCTCGGGTGCTACGAGCAGAGCCGGTTCGACTCCCGCGAGGAGATGGTCCGCCAGATCCTCTCGGTGTACGAGAGTGAGCCGCAGCCCGCCGAGGTCCCGTGAGCGTCATCCTGGAGCCGATCCAGCTCGGCCCGCTGACGGTCAAGAACCGGATCCTCCGCTCCAGCCTCGGGGGCCGCTGGGACAACTACGACGGCTCGGGGACCGACGTACGCATCAGCTGGGACGTCAAGTTCGCGCGCGGCGGCATCGGGGCGATCATCTCCTCGAACGCACCGGTCCATCGGCGCGGTCGCCTCGTGCCCGGCTTCGCGCTGATCGATCGTGACGACCGGATCCCGTTCTTCCGCGAGCTCGGCAAGCGGGTGCACGAGCACGACTGCAAGTACATCGTCCAGCTGAACCACGCAGGGCGACACCGCGATATCGGCGACCTCGAGTTTCCGAAGGGCGTCAGCTCGACGGACAGGTCCGAGCCGGTCCACGGCTTCCCGTGCGAGCGCCTGAGCATCGCCGGGATCCGCGAGCTCGTGGACGCCTTCGCGCAAGCGGCGCGGCGCGCACGCGAGGCCGGCCTCGACGGCGTCGAGATCGCCGCCGGCAACGGCGTGCTCGTGACCCAGTTCCTCTCCTCGGCGATCAACGACCGCAAGGACGAGTACGGCGGGTCGCTCGAGAACCGCGCCCGCTTCCTGCTCGAGATCGTCAGGGCGATTCGCGCGGAGGTCGGCTCCGATTTCTACGTCGGCGTCAAGATCAGCGTCGAGGAGCGGATGAACGAGGTCTTCCCGTGGCTTCGCCGTGGGAACGGCGTCGAGGACTCCGTCCAGATTTGCAAGTGGCTGGAGGAGGCCGGCGTCAATGCGATTCACATCACCGCCGGCGCAGCGTTCCCCCATCCGCGCAACCCGCCCGGTGCGATGCCCGTGAAGGACTTCGTCAACACCTACGACACCGCGCTCTCGAGCGGCAGCAAGACGCTGCGGAACTACATCGTCTTCAGGACGTGGCCGTTCAGCCGCCTCTTCCAGTGGCAGTGGGAGCGGCCGACGCGCCGCCTCGGGGTCGAGGGCATCAATCTCCCCGAGGCGCGTGCCGTCAAGGCGGCCGTCGGCATTCCCGTCCTCTGCGGCGGCGGCTTCCAGACAGCGTCTGTGATCGAGGAGGCGATCGAGAGCGGAGCGTGCGACGCCGTCACGGTCGCCCGGTCGCTCCTCGCCAACCCGGATCTCGTCCGCCTGTTCGAGCAGGGCCACGACCGGCCGCCCAAGCCCTGCACGTACTGCAACAAGTGCCTCGCGAACTTCCTCGAGAACCCGCTCGGCTGCTACGACGAGAGCCGCTTCGACTCGCGCGAGGCGATGATCGCGGAGGTCCTCGCGATCTACCGAGCGCGCGAGGCCGCTCCCGCATGAGCGTCGAGGAGCTCTTCACACCGCTCGAGTTCCGGAATCTCACCCTCAGGAACCGCGTCCTGCGCTCCAACATCTCCGGCCGCTTCGACGACTACGACGGCACCGGCACGCAGACTCGCATCAACTGGGAGCTGAAGTTCGCCCGCGGCGGGGTGGGGGCGATCATCTCCTCCTGGTGCGGCGTCCACCGGCGCGGGTTCATCGTCCCTGGGTACGCCTCGATCGAGACCGACGAGCGGATCCCGTTCTGGCGCGAGCTCGGCCGCAGGGTGCACGAGCACAGCTGTCCGTACATCCTCCAGCTCGCGTTCGGTGGCCGCCAGCGGGACATCAACGGCGTCGAGTTCGAGCGCGGCTGGAGCTCGACCGCGAAGCCCGATCCGCTGCACGGGTTCCAGTGCGAACGGATGACGAAAGCACAGATCGAGGAGGTCACGGACGCCTTCGCCGAGGGTGCCCGGCGGGCGCGGGAAGCCGGCCTCGACGGCGTCGAGATCCACGGCGCCAACGGCTATGTGTTCACGCAGTTCCTCTCCTCGGCGATCAACGACCGTGATGACGAGTACGGCGGCTCGCTCGAGAACCGAGCCCGCTTCCTGGTCGACACCGTTCGTGCGATCCGTGCGCGTGTCGGCGACGATTTCCACCTGCAGGTCAAGCTCAGCACGACGGAGTACGGCAACGCGCTGATGCCGTGGGCGAAGAAGGGGAACACGATCGAGGACTCGGTCCAGGTCGCGCACTGGGTCGAGCGGGCCGGGGCGGATGCGATCCACGTCTCCTCCGGGAACACGTTCCCCCATCCAGACAATCCCGCCGGCGCCTTCTCGGCCAAGGACGTGGTCGCCACCTACGACGTGATGCTCTCGAGCGGGATCCACACCTTCCGCAACTACCTGCTCTTCCGCACCTGGCCGTTCTCGCGCATCCTGGAGCATCGCGCGCGGCGCAGCCCGAAGCAGATCGAAGGCGCGAACCTGAGCGACGCGGCGGCGATCAAGCGCGCCGTCTCGATTCCCGTCCTCTGCACCGGTGGCTTCCAGCGCGGCTCGACGATCGCCGACGCGATCCAGCGAGGCGACTGTGACGCCGTCACGATCGCTCGCGCGCTCATCGCGACGCCCGATCTGGTGCGCCACTTCGAGGCCGGGCGCGATGAGCCTCCGAACCCGTGCACGTACTGCAACAAGTGCCTGTACGCCGTGCTCGAGAGCCCGCTCGGCTGCTACGACGAGCGCCGCTTCGTGACGCGCGAGGCGATGCTCGAACAGATCTTCTCGGTCTACCACGACGAGCAGGCAGCGGTTGCATCGTGAGTAGCTCGGCGACGAGGTACGGAAAGGCGGAGTTCCTGCCGCGCGGGGAGCGCGAGGGCACCGCACTCTGTCTCTCCGGCGGCGGCTATCGCGCCGCGCTCTTCCACCTGGGAGCGCTGCGGCGGCTGAACGAGCTCGGGATCCTCGCGCAGGTGGACACGCTCACCTCGGTCTCGGGCGGGAGCATCTTCGCCGCGCAGCTTGCAACGCATCTCAGCCGCGACCCTGGCGCGTGGCCCCAGAACGGCGGCGTCATCTCCGGCTGGGAGGAGGGCGTCGCCCAGCCGATGCGCGCCTTCACCCGCCGCAACATCCGGACCGGACCGGCGCTCCGCGGGCTCCACCCGCTGCGCGTGTTCGACCGGAACGCCGCGACGGACGCCCTCGCGGCGAGGTACGCCGAAGGACCGGCACCGGGACGCCTGGACGAGCTGCCGGCTCGTCCGCGCTTCGTGATCTGCGCCTCTGACATGCGGTTCCGCGAGCAGTGGGTCTTCGACTCTGCCGGGAAGATCGGCTCTCCTGCGGCTGGCTCGTTCTCGCCCACGGCGGAGTGGACGCTCGCTCGCGCAGTGGCTGCTTCTTCATGCGTCCCCGGGCCGTTCCGGGCGATGCGGGTCCGCGACGGAGTCGACCGCTTGCGAGGCGGAACGTACGCAGGCCCGAACCGGGAGCGGCTCGTCCGCTCGATCGACCTTGCGGACGGCGGGGTCTACGACAACCTCGGGATCGAGCCGGTCTGGCGGGACCACGCGGTCGTGCTCGTCTCCGATGCCGCGCCCTCGCTGTCCGTGGATCCGCCGTTACGCCCGGTCTGGAGTGCGCTTCGCTATGCCGTGACCTTGCTCGAGCAGGCGACCGAGGTGCGCAAGCGATGGCTGCTCGCGAACTTCATCCGTGGCGACATGACCGGCGCGTACTGGAGCGTCGCCAGCAAGCCCTCGCACTTCGAGCTCGACCCCGCCTTGCCGGGCTATTCGGACGATTTCGTTGAGCGGTTCATCTCGCAGGTGCGGATCGACCTCGACAAGTTCTCCGAGGGCGAGATCGGTGTGCTCGAAAACCACGGCTACCTGATCGCCGAGACCGCGATCCGCAGGCACGCACCCGAGCTCGCCACCGACCCTCCGCCACTTGCGATCCCGCATCCGAACTGGATGGACGAGGGGCGCGCGGCCGCGGCGCTCGTGGACAGCTCCAGGACACGATTCTTCTCCCGCCGACTACGAATCTAGGAGGTACTCACCAGTGTCTGCCACATCCGGCCCGTCCGAGCTGCCGCACCCGTCCCGGCTTGCGTCCCCGCTCGAGAACCTCGCGTCGCACTACGACGCCGTCGTCGTGGGGTCGGGCTACGGAGCCTCGATTGCGGCATCCCGGCTGGCGCGAGCCGGCCGGCGAGTGTGCGTGCTCGAGCGTGGCCGCGAGTTTCAGCCGGGCGAGTACCCGGACACGACGGCCGAGGCGGCGGCACAGTTCCAGATGGACAGCGAGCACGGCCATCTCGGCTCGGAGACGGGGTTGTTCGACTTCCGTGCGAACGACGACATCGGGGTCTTTCTCGGTTGCGGGCTGGGGGGCACGTCGCTCGTCAACGCAGGCGTCGTCCTCCCGGCCGAGCAGCGGGTGCTCGCGGATCCGGTCTGGCCGCAGGCGCTCCGTGACGACGCCGACGGAATGCGAGACGGCTATGCGCGGGCGTCCGAGATGCTCCGGCCCTCTCCGTATCCGCAGGACTTCCCGGAGCTCGAGAAGCTCGCGGCGCTCGAGGCGGCGGGTGACCACCTCGGGGAGCGGTTCTACCGACCCCCGATCAACGTCAACTACGACCCCGACGGGGTCAACCACGTCGGCGTCTACCAGCGGGCCTGCAGGCTTTGCGGTGACTGCGTCAGCGGCTGCAACTACGCCGCCAAGAACACGCTGATCATGAACTACCTCCCCGACGCCCGGAATCACGGCGCGGAGATCTACACCCAGGTGAAGGTGCTGCACGTCGAGCGGCGTGACGGACGCTGGCTCGTGCACTTCGAGCCGGTCCGCGTCGGCCGCGACGTCTTCGACGCGCCCGCGATGTTCGTGGGCGCGGACATCGTCGTGCTCGGCGGGGGCGCGCTCGGCTCGACAGAGATCCTGCTGCGCTCGCGCGACCGCGGCCTCAAGCTCTCGGACGCCCTCGGCACGCACTTCAGCGGCAACGGCGACTTTCTCGCGTTCGGGTACAACACCGACCGTCCTGTCAACGGGATCGGCTTCGGCGACCACAACGTGAAGGAGCTCGAGTCTGTCGGCCCGTGCATCGCCGGGATCATCGACATTCGCGAGCAGAGCGACGTGGGTCAGGGGCTCGTGATCGAGGAAGGCGTGATTCCAGGCGCGCTCTCCGTCGTGCTCGCGCAGCTCTTCGCGGCTGCCGCGGCAACTGTCGGCGACGACACCGACGAGGGCGTGCCCGACTTCTTCCGGGAGCGAAGGCGCGAGCTCCACTCGCTCTTTGGCGGGGCTTACGGCGGTGCGATGCGCAACACGATCACGTACCTCGTGATGACCCACGACAACTCGAAAGGGGAGATCGCGCTGCAGGACGATCGCGCCCGGGTGATATGGCCGGGCGTGGGCTCGCAGCCGATCTTCACCCGCGTCAGCGGCCTGCTCGAGCAGGCAACGACCGGGCTCGGCGGCAACTACGTCAAGAACCCGATCTGGACCCGGCTCTTCGGCCACGACCTGGTGACTGTCCACCCGCTTGGCGGCTGCCCGATGGGTGAGGACGCGGGCAGCGGCGTCGTCGATCACAAGGGCCGGGTCTTCGCGGGGACGGCCGGTGAGGAGGTGCACGACGGCCTCTACGTGATGGACGGCTCCGTCATCCCGCGCTCGCTCGGCGTCAACCCGCTCTTCACGATCTCGGCCGTGGCCGAGCGGGCTTGTGCGCTGATGGCGCAGGACCGGGGTTGGGCGCTGCCGTACGACCTTCCCTCGCGTCCGCCGGCCACCGCACCGCCTGCGAAGACCGGCGTCCGCTTCACGGAGACGATGCGTGGCTTCTTCTCGACCGCAGTGACGGACGATTTCGAGCGAGCCGACAAGCAAGGGCGGCAGGACAAGTCGACGTTCGTCTTCACCTTGACCGTGATCGCGGACGACCTCGATGCGCTCGTCAGCGAGGAATCCCATCCCGCGAGGATGGTCGGAACGGCCGAGGCGCCCGCGCTCTCCGAGCACCCGCTCACCGTCACGAACGGCGAGTTCAACCTCCTCGTGGCCGATCCGACCGATGTCGGGTCGCGGCGGATGCTGTACCGCATGCGGCTCTCGTCCGTCGAGGGGAAGACGTACTACTTCGACGGCTACAAGTTGATCCACGACGATCCCGGCATCGACGAGTGGGCCGACACGACGACGCTCTACATCACGGTTCACGAGGGCGAGAGCGAGGCGGGCGATGTCGTCGGCAAGGGCATCCTCCGGATCCGGCCGCAGGACTTCGCGCGGCAGATGACGACGATGCAGATCACGAACGCTCCGAACGCGAAGGCGCGGCTCGCGGCGACGGGCCGCTACGCGGCGTATTTCTCGGGGTCGCTGCGCGACGTGTATGGGCTGATGTAGACCTCCGGGGCGTTGGTCTGCGCAGGTGAGACGACGCTGGCCCAGGCGAGCGACGTTGGGCGACGGCATCATGCATCGGTGCCGACCGCGCAAGAGACATATCGGGACATGGTGAAGACACAGCTTGCGCCGCATCTTCGCGATCTTGGCTTCAAGGGCTCCGGACGCCACTACGACCTGCAATGTCCTGAGCACTGGGCGCTGCTCGGGCTGCAGTCATCGCGATGGAGTGACTCCAGCGAGGTCACCTTCACGGTGAACCTACTCGTTGTCTCCCGGGAGGCGTGGGAACGCGAGATCGTTCAGCGCCCGTTCATCGGACCGAAGCCGAGTGCGAACACGCACCCCGGGGTCTTCGCCTGGTGGAAGCGGCTCGGGACGTTGATGCCTGACGGCGAGGACAAGTGGTGGCCCGTCAGAGCGGGGAAAAACACCAGTGAGGTTGCGCAAGAGGTCTTGGAGGCCATCGAGATGTACGGCCTGCCAGCGATGCACGCGCAATTGGGCCGATAGCTCGTCCCGTCTGGGGACATTCCCGAACACTGGCCCAAGCGAGCGTCACGTGGCTGGCAGCTGGTGGTCCCCGTGGAAGACCGCTTCGACGTTGTTCCCGTCCGGGTCAATGACGAACGCTGCGTAATACCCGGCGTGGTACTGCGGGCGAAGACCCGGCGCGCCGTTGTCGCGGCCGCCGGCTTCGACGGCGGCGCGGTGGAATTCGTCGACGGTGGCTCGGTCGGGTGCGGCGAAGGCCAGATGAACGGGAGCGGCCGGGGGTTCCCCTTCCCCGATCCAGAAGTCTCCACCGCCCTCGATGGCGAACCCAGGCCCCTGCGAGCTCTCCACTACCTTCACTCCGAACGGCTCGAGGGCCCGCTCGTAGAAGGTGCGGCTGCGCCTCACGTCACGTACTCGCAAGGCCAAGTGGTCGATGAGGGGAAGCCTCACAGGCGGCGACACGCCCTTCATCTTAGAGAGCGATCTTCGGGGACCATTCCTGAACACTGGGGCACGTCAGCTGGAGAGGAACGAACAGCGAAGCCATCGTGTCGACGGCGCAAGCGTCAGCCGGTGCGCTCGCCCGGCCGGCGTGTCGAAGCGACAACCGGACTAGAGTGGGCCGCGTGACGCTTCAACGGATGGACAACGTCGGCATCGTGGTGGAATCCCTCGATACCGCTATCTCCTTTTTTGCCGAGCTGGGCCTCGAACTCGAAGGCCGAACGATGATCGAAGGAGACTGGTCAGGGCGCGTCACCGGTCTGCGCGACCAGCGCGTCGAGATCGCCATGATGCGTATGCCGGACGGCCACGGCGGGATCGAACTCTCGCGCTTTCTCACGCCGCCCGTGGTTGCCGATCACCGAAACGCCCCGGTGAACGCGCTGGGCTATCTGCGTGTCATGTTCGCCGTGGACGACCTGGACGATACGCTCGCCCGGCTCCGGAAGCACGACGCGCAGCTCGTCGACGAAGTAGTCCAGTACGAAGACGTATATCGGCTCTGCTACGTCCGCGGCCCCGAGGGCATTCTCATCGGGCTGGCCGAGCGAATCGGCTGACCCGCGACACGCGCTCAGGCGTCATCCCCGAACACTGGCGCAGGCAACGACTGCCAGCGGTAGGCCCAGCTGAGTGGCACTCTTCGGTTGTGCGGATTCTCGATAGGTCTTTGTCCCGACTTCCAGCCCCAATGAGAACAGTGATCGATTGGGCGCTGACCATCAGCCTGGCTGTAATCGCAGTTCTCATCTTCCAGGCCGAAGTCGCGAAGCCGTATCGAATTCCCTCGCCGTCAATGGAGCCGACCCTCCACTGCGCCAAACCGGTCAGCGGTTGCAAGTCACGCGTCTCCGATCGAGTCATCGCGAACCGCCTCGTCTATCGGTTCCACGAACCTGAACGCGGCGACATCATCGTCTTCGACGCGCTGCCCCAGGTCGAGGCCGCCTGCGACGCCGGTGGAGTCTTCATCAAGAGGATCGTCGGCTTGCCTGGTGAGTCCGTTTCGATGCGGGCCGGATACATCTTCATCAACGGCGAGCGGCTCAGCGAGCCATATCTTCAGCCTGCCTACCGGAGCCTAGAGAGCGGGAGCTGGGGACGCAGCCCGAGCGACGGCTACTTCGTGCTGGGCGATAACCGAGCCATGTCCTGCGACTCGCGCCGCTGGGGCGCCGTCCCCCGTGACAGCATCGTCGGGCGGGCTGAGGTGACTTACTGGCCCCCGACTCGGCTCGGGCATCCTCAGCCGTAGCGTATCTCACGGGACATTCTCGAACGCTGGCCAAGGCGACTCCCTGGAACCGCCGAGGCAACGACACCCTTAGGATCGCCCAGATGAACGTCTCGCTGAGGCCACTCGAGGACCGGGATCTCGAAACGATCTATCAGCAAGTGGCGGATCCGGAGTCGATCCGAATGGCCGCCTTCACAGCCGAGGATCAGACCGATCGCCGCGCGTTTCTCAACCGGACGTCGCGCCTGCGGGCCGATACAAGCGTCTCTCACCGAGTCATCGATGTCGACGGAGCAGTCGCGGGAACGATCGGGTTCTTCCGAATCGACAATCAGCCTGAGGTGACCTACTGGGTAGACCGAGCGCAATGGGGGAAAGGCATCGCGAGCGCAGCACTACAGATTCTTCTTGCCGAGACTGCCGAACGGCCACTGTATGCCCGAGCGGCCTCGGACAACGTCGGTTCGCTTCGAGTACTGGAGAAAGCTGGGTTCCGACGCGTTGGCGTCAACCGCGGCTTCGCACGCGGTCGCGGTGAGGAGATCGAGGAAACGATCCTGCGCCTCGACTGAGGTAGGAACGGAACGTGTGGGTCGTCAGGGCTAGAACTCGCCGCAGACCCAGACGACGCTCAGGATCGCTCCAAGCACTAGCGCGGCGGTCCCGCCCAGGGACGCGAGGACTGCCACGCCTGCCGCCAGCCGTCGGCTACTGCTGCGGATCGCGTCGCTCAGAAGGAACCCCGTGGCGACCGCGCCTAGCACGGCGGCGGCCGCGAAGAGGACGGCTCCGCGCTCCCCGGCTACCTCGTGCGCATCGGGGTGGCCAGGGTGCACTGGCCCGATGGGCCGAGCGACAGGGCGACGGCCGCGAGCACGAGGCTCGTGACCCAGAGGAGACACGCGATCACCCACGCCCGGTGAATGGCGCCAGTATCGGCGCTCGACCGAGTTCGTGTCTAGCCGCAGCTCGCCCGACCTCCGACTCGCGGCCTAACGATCAAAACTTCCGGACAGCTCTACTAGTCAGCCCACCAGTCGCGCTGGCCATCGACGTCTTCGCGCCGAGCCTCGCCGAGACTGGGCGCGCCGATGACGAGGATCTCGAGGCCCTCCGGCCCGGCCTCGTAGCCTCGCCACGTACCGGGCGGGACGCGCACCGCGTCCCATTCCTTGAGCTCGACGATCTCGTCGTCGACCTTCATCCGCCCGCTCCCGCGTACGACCACGTACACCTCCTCCTGCTTCGTGTGCGTGTGGCCGTACGGAAAGCGATAGCCGGGCGGCACGCGCTGGTAGCTCAGGCCGGATTTCTCGAGCTCGAGCGCATCGGTCGCCAAGCGGAACTCCAGGTCCGGCGCGCCGTCGAACCTAGAGCCGACGTCCTCCAGATCCTCTTTGAGGTTCCTGAGCGTGAACGGCACGGCGCAATCCTACGGCACCGCATCGCAAGAGAGCACCTCGGCCTCCGCTAGCCTCACGGCGTGCGACAGGAGTCGGCGCAGTCCGAAGCAGCGCGCCCTCGGCGTTTCCGTGTCGGCTTCATCGCCTACAGCGAGCGGCCGGTGACGTACACGGTCTCGACTTGGTTCGACGAGCTGATGGCGGTTGCACTCGCTGCAAATACGCACGCCGATCGCCATCCTCGGTCGCCGATCAACAGTGTCTTCGTCGAGGAAATCGAACCTCTACCGACCGGCGACCTGAACGCGATTCCAGCGGCTGAGGTCGTCAATCTCAACGAGTGGCGCTGATGGGCTTCCTCGCACATTTTTGCGCCGACGACACGCCTGAGCTGACGACGGCCGGTGCGCCTGTGCGCTACCGCGACGGCGTCCGCGAGTACGAGACGAGGAGCTCGTCCTCGACGGTCAGCAGTTCGAGCGAGCGACCTGAAACCCGGAAGCGCACAGCCGTAGGAAGCATGGCCAGATACGCTGCCTCCTGCTTCATGATCCCCTCGGGATCCGCGCATGCCTTCTTCGTCGCCGCGGGATCCGTGATCTCGATTTCACCCTTGTTCGTCGTGTACGCCGCGGTGTAGGTGTTGCAGCCAGCCGAGCCCGAGAGCGTGCCGTTCTCGTCGAACGAGGCGGTGATCTCGGTCTCGAGGACCGGGCTCACGATTGCGTCGGACTGCAGGATCCCCGTCACCTGCCAGGAGCCTTCCGGCGTCCCGGCGCGGTAGCGGAGCACCTCGTTCTCGTCGCCGTCGAGGAGGGTGAGCTCACCGCTCTCCGACCGCCACGCCGTCACCTGCCCGAGGGCAGCGACGTATTCGCGCTCGACCGTGTCCGCCGGCGGTCCGCAGGCCATCCTGGTCGACGCGATCTGACCGATCTCGAGCGCACCGCCGTCCACCGTGTAGGGGGCCGTGAACCCGTTGCAGCCCGTTGACCCGGCGACTCTCCCGTCCATGAATGTCGCGCTGGGCGCCACCTCCTCCCACCCGTCGACGTCCAGGCCAGAGGCCAGCACCCATGGCACATCCTGGAGTGACACTGGATTTGGGGAGCCCGCCTCGTCCTCTCCGCACGCGGTGGCAGCCGCCAGCACGAGCAACGCTGCAAGCGGTACGACGACGACCTTCATGTCCGAGACCCTAAACCGCTGACCGCCTAGGGACGCTTCGGGGCCTCGGGCCAGTCCTGTCCAAGCCCCAGGCCGATCACGCTCTCGAACCCCTCGGGCTGGCTCTGCGGTGCCTGCTCCGAGCTCAGGAACCAGCTCTCGAAGTGATCGTCGAGCACGCCGGTCGAGCTCGGGAAGAAGGCCGTGAAGAGCGGCTTCGGCGCGATCTCGAGCGCGGCCAGGCGGCGCGCGTTCGGGTGGTCGCCGAGCTCGAGCGTGCCCGCAGCGCTCGGGCCGAGAGCGAAGGCCGCCTTCCCGCGCATGTAGACGTAGGACTTCATCAGCAGGCCACGGAACTGGCAGTAGTTGGCTGCCGCGATGCTGAGCGGAAGCCGAAGACGCTGCGGACGCTCGATCGTGATCCGCAGCACGAACGAGCCGTCCTTGTCGTACTGGCTGCTCACCCTGTCGTCGGAGACGACGAAGTCGAGGCTCGCCTGGTGCTTCGGCATCCCCCAGATCCCCTTGCCGCCCTTGACGGAGATCTCCGTGCTGACCGGCAGGTCGAGAACGTACTGGCCGAACCCGAAGGCACGACGCAGCGGAAACGGGAGGAGCGGCGGAGCCGGCCTGCTGCCGCGCGTGCAGGCGATCCCGATGCTGAACTCGATGTACTTGCCGATGTCGGTCAGCTCGTAGTTGATGACCGTGATCAGTAGGACGGCCCGGTGCCAGAGCCGGGCGGGGTGGAGCTCGTTCCCCGGCAGGAGCGCGGCGGCCTTCGCGGCGTCGATCTCGAACGCCGCCATCAGCGCCGAGGTGCGGTCCGAGTTCACGGGGAGCACGAACGGGATGCCGTCGACGAGCGCGTGACGCCCGGACTGCCGCTTCACGCGACGGGGGATCATCAGCTCAGCGCTCGAGCTCGTCGAGCATCCGCGGGAACACGTCCACGCCCGCGTCCTTGCCGATGAAGACGTCCAGGTGTGCGTAGTCGGGGAGCACATGGAGCGAGTGCTTGCCGGGGGCGTGCTCCTCGAAGAAGCGGAACGTGCGCTGCTGGCTGACCGGCAGGAAGCACCGGTTCCGTGCGCCGGCGAAGAAGACGAAGCGCGCATCGGTCTGGGGCGGCTGAGCGGCGAAGTCGCGCGGCAGCTCGTCGTGGCCCTCGACCGAGACGAGGTTCCCGGTGCTCACGCAGCGGGCCATCTGCTTGAAGAACGTCAGCGGCACGGCTGCGAACTCGCCCTTGATCCACTCGTGCGTCTCGTCGTTCAGGTTCTCGTGGCGCCACAACGTCGGCCAGCCCGTCCCGTAGGTGAAGCTTGCCAGCCGGCAGACGTCGTTCTTGCACTCGTGATGGGTGAGCTTGACGAAGCCGAGCATCGCCTTGGCCTTGAGATCCGGCGCCTCGTTTCCCCACTGCGGGTCGAGATAGCGGTAGAACGGCCTCACGAGCGGCAGGATCCGACTGATCTTGAACTTGGAGACCGGCGGAATGACGGTGTGGAGGGAGACCGCGTTCGCAACGACCGTGTCGACCTCCGGCACGAGCCCGGCGAGCGCCGACATCATGAAGCTCGTCGAGCCCTGGCAGTGGATGATCGCCTTCACCTTGTCCGCGCCGGTCTCCTCGACCACCTTGCGGACCGCCGCGGGGTGATCGTGGATCGCGGCCTGGTCGAGCGTCCACTCGTTCGGCGGCACGTCGATGCTGGCGCGCCAGTTCTCGAGCCAGACGTCGTAGCCCCGGTCGAGCAGGGCATCGACGACCGTCGTCGGCACGGGGGCGTTGAAGAGATTCGCACGCACGCCGGCACCGTGGACGAGCAGGACCGGACCTCGTGTCGCGTCTCGCTCGCCCTGGACGTGAACGAGGTTCAGCTCGAGTCCGTCACCTGCCCGGAAAGGAACGAGGCGGGCATCGTGACGCTCGTTTGCGTGGTACGGATCGGCGACGACCACGGGGCAAGCCTCGCACGAGGCTCGATCGCTTTCAACTGC
>JAXIPI010000419.1:0-7161 GCA_045403015.1 Gaiellaceae bacterium
CCTGTTCGTGATCGGCATCGCCCTGGCGATCGCTGCGATCCCGACCGGCCTGCCCGCAGTCGTCACGACCATGCTCTCGCTCGGGACGCAGGCGCTCGCGGCGAAGGGAGCGATCGTGAAGCGGCTCCGGTCGGTGGAGACGCTCGGCTCGACCTCGGCGATCTGCTCAGACAAGACCGGCACGCTGACGCTCAACCAGATGACTGCCCGCGAGCTCATCGTCGTCGGGCGCCGATACTCCGTGGAGGGCGAGGGCTACTCCACGACGGGCAAGATCCTCCGCATCGCGGGCGAGACGGAGACCTCTCTCGACCCGTTTCTCCTCCCGATGGCGCTCGCCAACGACGCGGCGGTGCGCGACGGAGAGATCGTCGGCGACCCGACCGAGGCGGCGCTCGTTGTCTTGGCCGCCAAGGGCGGGCTGGACGTCGACGAGACGAGACGCCTCTTCCCGCGTGTCGGCGAGGTCCCGTTCGACTCGGAGTACAAGTTCATGGCCACGTTCCACGAGATGGAGGACAACGGGCGCAAGGTCGTGCGTTGCTTCGTCAAGGGCGCGCCAGACGTGCTGCTCGCGCGCTCGTCGCAGATCCGCGACGCCGACGGCTCGACCGTGCCCGCAGAAGGCGCCCTAGACCGTGTCCTCGCGGAGAACGACCGTCTCGCCGGCGAGGGCCTTCGGGTACTGGCAGTAGCGACGCGCGACATCGATCCCTCGAACTTCGACGCCGGCGGCGACCTGCTCGCAGAGGTGCAGGACGTGACGCTGCTCGCCCTGGTCGGCATCGTCGACCCGCCACGCAAGGAGGCGAAAGACGCGATCGCCCTCTGCAAGGCCGCCGGCATCCAGGTCCGCATGATCACCGGCGACCATGCCACGACCGCCGCCGCGATCGGGGGCCAGCTCGGGATCGAGGGCCGCGCCCTGACCGGGACGGAGTTCGCAGCGCTCAGCGACGAGGAGCTCGACGCGCAGGTGGGCGAGATCGGAGTCGTGGCCCGGGTCGCTCCGGAGGACAAGGTGCGGCTCGTCGACATGCTGAAGCGGAAGGGCAACGTCGTTTCGATGACCGGTGACGGGGTCAACGACGCCCCGGCGCTCAAGCGTGCGGACATCGGCGTCGCAATGGGGATCACCGGCACGGAGGTGACGAAGGAAGCCGCGGACATGATCCTCACGGACGACAACTTCGCCACGATCGTGTCGGCGGTCGAGGGCGGCCGCGGGATCTACGACAACCTGATGAAGTACGTGCGGATCCAGCTGATCGAGCTGGGCGCGTTCATCCTGCTCTTCGTTCTCGCCGGGGCGTTCGACGTTGCCAACGGCGCTCCGCTGACGCCGTTGCAGGTTCTCTGGATCAACTTCGCGATCGACGTGGTGCTTGCGATCGGCCTGGGCTTCGACGCAGCCGTCCCCGGCCTGATGAAGCGGCGGCCCAGGGATGCGAGCGCCCCGATCGTGAACCGCCCGCTCGCGATCAAGCTCGGCCTGCTGGCCCTCGTCATGGCCGTCATCGCACTCGGAATCGTCGCCTGGGGCGAGGATCGCTACGGCCTCGCCGTCGCCACCACGATGGGCCTGACGACGCTGTCGCTGATGCACATCGTCGCCGCCCTCGAGGTCCGCGATCCGACGCAGACGATCTTCAGCCGCTACACGATCGAGAACCGGCGGTTCGTGCAGCTGATCGGAGTGACGCTCGTGCTGACGTTCCTCGTGACGGAACTGAACTTCCTGGAGCGCATCTTCGACACGGTCCCCTTGACGAGCCGGCAGTGGGGCATCTGCCTGCTCGGGCCGATCGTCTACCTCGCGATCGCGGAGCTCGTAAAGGCCCTCGACCGGCGGTCCGGCGCTGGCCGGACGGCCGTCGTCCCCGCCGGGACGTAGGGGCCGATGATCATCCCGCGCTGGGAGTGGCGCACGTTCGGCGAGCGATTCGGAGCCGCCGAAGAGCGCTTGGCCGAGTTGACGCCCTCGAGCGTCGACGACAGTGACGAGCTGTACATCGTCTCGAGCCGGAGGGAAGGGAGCATCAAGGTCCGTGACGGCGTGCTGGACGTCAAGCGGCTCGAGCAGGTGAGCGACGAGGGGCTCGAGCAGTGGAGACCCGTTGCGAAGGCAGAGTTTCCGATCGCTGCGACGGAGATCGCGAAACTGCTCTCGGGGCTCGACGTAGACGTGCCCAGGCTCGATCGCGACACCTACGACCTCGACGAGCTCGTCGAGGAGGTCGTTGGCCCGAGTGCCGACCTCCTCTCCCTTTCGGTGCACAAGCGGCGAGCGCACTACATGCTCGGCGGCTGCATGGCGGAGCTCACCGAGGTGCAGGCGAACTCGCTCGCGACACGCACGATCGCCGTTGAGGCGGAGGATCCCGAGCTCGTTCGCAAGGCGGTCGAAGAGCTCGGGCTGTGGTCTCGGCTGAATGTGAGCTTCCCCCGGGGTCTCAAGGCGCTCGTCGGCTTCGGGGCACGCCGGTACGCAGTCGTCGACGTCGGCACGAACTCGGTGAAGTTCCACCTCGCAGAGATGTCGGCGGACGGCACCTGGCGACAGCTGGTCGACCGCGCCGAGGTGACCCGGCTCGGCGAAGGGCTCGAGGAGTCGGGCCGGCTCCAGCCGGAGCCGATGGCTCGAACGATCGATGCGATCGCCGCGATGGCGGACGAGGCAAAGCGACTCGGGGTGGAGGCGATCGCCGCGGTCGGTACCGCTGGGCTGCGGGCGGCGGCCAACAGCGCCGAGTTCGTCGAGGCCGTGCAGGCCCGGTCGGCCGTTCGCATCGACATCATCAGTGGCGAGAGGGAAGCCCTGCTCGCGTTCCTCGCCGTGACGTCCGGCATCGAGCGCGTCGAGGGGTCGCTGGTCGTGTTCGAGACCGGTGGTGGCAGTACGCAGTTCACGTTCGGGCAAGACGGGCGCATCGAGGAGCAGTTCAGCGTTCCGGTCGGGGCGGTTCGCATCGCCGAGCAGTTCCACCTCGAAGGAGTCGTCGACGACACGATGCTCGCTGCGGCGCTCGACGCGATCGCCGCCGAGCTGTCGTCACTCGACGGCCGGCCGACGCCCGCCAACCTCGTCGCGATGGGCGGCGCTGTGACGAACCTCGCGGCGACGAAGCACGAGCTCGTGACCTACGACCCGGAGATCGTGCAGGGCACCGAGCTCGACCTCGAGGAGCTCGATCGGCTGATCGACCTCTTCCGCTCCATGAGCGCCGAGGAGCGGCGCACGATCGTCGGCCTCCAGCCCAAGCGGGCCGAGATCATCCTCGCCGGCGCTTGCATCGTCCGGACGGTGATGGAAAAGCTCGGCCGGAAGTCGCTCATTGTGAGCGATCGAGGCCTGCGGCATCGGCTGCTGGTCGAACAGTTCGCTTGACCAATAGATAACGAGCATATATTCTCGTTATCTATGAAGGAGCTCTTTCTCGCGCTGCTCAGTGGCGAGCGCGCTCACGGCTACGAGTTGAAGCAGTCGTTGGAGCAGGAGTTCGGCGATCTGCTGCCGGCGCTGAACGCCGGTCAGATCTACGTGACGCTCGGCCGGCTCGAGCGGGATGGCCTCGTCGTTGGTCACGCCGTGCCCGGGGACAGCCGGGGCAAGCGCGTGTACGAGCTCACGGAGGCCGGCCGGGCTGCGCTCGCGTCCTGGATCGAGGCGCCTGTCTCGGGCAGGCGGCTGAAGGACGAGTTCTTCATGAAGTTCATCGTCGTCGCGTCAACGCAGCTGGCGGAGCCGAGGCAGCTGCTCGACGGGCAGCGGCGCGAGTACCTGCAGTCGCTCCGCGACCTGAACGCGCTCCTCGAGGCAAACGGGAAGGGGCCGGCCGCCGAGCTCCTGGTCGAGGGGGCGATCCTGCATCTGAAGGCCGACCTGGAGTGGCTTGAACTGATCGAGCAGCGACTTGCACTGAAGGAGGACGTCTGATGGCACCGGTACTGGAAGCGAGGCAGCTCGCGAAGACGTACGAGACCGGCGGCGCGAAGGTGCTGGGTCTCCGCGGCGTTGACATCTCGATCGAGCGTGGCGAGTTCGTCGCGATCATGGGACCGAGTGGATGCGGGAAGTCGACGCTGCTCAATCTCCTCGCGGGGCTCGATCGACCGACGGCGGGCGAGGTCTGGCTTGGTGGCGAGCGGATCGACGGGCTCAGCGAGACGAACCTCGCGCGCCTGCGCCGTCGCAAGGTCGGTTTCGTGTTCCAGTTCTTCAACCTGGTGCCGACGCTGTCTGCGGTTGAGAACGTCGAGCTGCCGTTGCTCCTGGTCGGCCGGCGGCGCAGAGAGGCACGCCGGTCGGCGAACGAGCTGCTGAGCGATCTCGGCATTCCGGAGACGCAGGGCGCCGCTCCCGGTCAGCTGTCGGGCGGGCAGCAGCAGCGGGTTGCGCTGGCACGCGCACTCGCGAACAGGCCCGACATCATTCTCGCCGACGAGCCGACCGGCAACCTCGACTCGGCCGCGGCGCGCGGCGTGCTCAGCCTCTTTCGCGATGCTCGTGATCGCGGGCAGACGCTGCTGCTCGTGACGCACGACGCGAGTGTCGCCTCGGCAGCAGACCGGGTGATCACGCTCCGCGACGGGCTGGTGGCCGACGAGACCGAGCTGGCCGCCGCCCGCCAGGTCGCTCCTCTGTTCGAGCTGCAAGGCCCGGAGTGACGACGCTGCTGTTCAAGCTGGCGTTCGCGGGCATCCGCTCGCGGCTGCTCGCGAGCGGGCTCACGATCGCGATGGCGGGTGCTGCGACCGCGATGATCGTGCTCGCCCTGGAGGTGCGCTCGAGCGGGGTCGATCCCTGGCAGCGGACGTTCAACGCCGCCAACGGGGCACACGTGCTCGCGTTCGTCCCATCGCAGGCCGACGCGCGTGCGCTTGCGGAGCTGCCCGGAGTTACCGAACGTGGTGCGCCGGTCCCTCGGGTGATGGCGACCGTCGGGCCGCCAGGTAGCACCGATCTCGTGCAGCTCGCCGGCCTGAGTGGCGACGCGGTCGTGAACAAGCCTGTGTCGACCGCCGGCTCGCAGCTGCGTGAGGACGGGATCGTGCTCGAACGCAGCCTCGCGAACGCACTCGGTATCGAGGTCGGCGCCAGGCTGGCAATGACGAGCGAGCACGGCTCGATTCACCTTCCGGTGCTCGGGACGGCGGTCGTACCCAGCCAGGCGCGCTACCCGCGAAGCATCCCCGGCCTCGCCTGGGTCACCCCCGCCACGCTTGAACGCGTCGAGCCCGATCGCGCCCGCTGGCGCTGGACGGAAGCGCTTCGACTGGCGAATCCGTCCGCGGCTGCGGCGTTCACGGAGCGAGCGGCAGCAGGCTTCCAGGCGAGAAGGGGGCCGTCCGCCAATGTCTACTTCGAGACCTGGCAGAGCCAGCGCGACAACGCGCTCGGGGACGCACAGGGCACGCAGGTGATCGTGACGATGTTCACGATCCTGCTCCTGATCGTTGCCTTCGTCGTCGTCGGGCTCCTCGTCGGCGCCCGCGCCAGCGACCAACACCGTGAGATCGGACTGCTGAAGGCGGCCGGCTTTACCCCGCGCCAGGTCGGTGCCGTCTTCGCGCTCGAGTCCACTGCGCTCGGTCTCGTCGCAGCGGGCCTCGGCTTCGTGCTGGGGGCGATCCTTGCGCCCCGGCTTGCGGCACCCAGCGCCGAAACGCTGCTCGGCTCACCAACGACCGCGGCGAATCCGTGGCACATCCTGGTCGCGGGCTGTGTCGTTCTCCCCGTTCTGCTGGCCGGAGCCTTGACCTCCACCCGCCGCAGCACCCGCTTCAGCGTCCTCGAGGCGATCCGCGCCGGCAGCTCGTCTCCACCGACCTCACGGCTTGCGCGCGCCGTCGCCCGGTCCGCCCTGCCCTTGACGATCGGGCTCGGGCTCAAAGACCTTCTGGCACGAGGACGAAGGGCCTTTCTCCTCGCGGCCGCGATCGCACTGACCGGCGCCGTGGTGGTCACCGCGCTCTCGCTCGACGCAACGCTCGACGCGCAGCCGGCCGGCGAGGCCAGCGACTTCCCGGATGAGCTGCTGCTCCTGATCTACACACTTGACACCGTGTTGCTGCTGATCACTGCCACCACGCTCGTCGCAGTCGTCCTGCTGTCGGTCCGCGAGCGCATCCGCGACTACGGGGTCCTCAAGGCGATCGGGCTCACACCTAGGCAGATCACCTCCACCGTCGTCAGCGCGCACGCCGCCCTGGCGGTGGTCGCCTCCCTCCTCGCCGTCCCGCTCGGCATCGCCCTCTACCTCGCCCTCGCCTGGATTGTCAGCGGCACCACCGAGGACGTCGTCCTCGCACCGTGGTGGTCGCTCGCCCTGATCCCGGTCGGAACCGTGCTCGTGGTCGTCGCTGCGACCAGCCTCCCGGCCCGGCTAGCCACGCGAATCCGCACTGCCGACGCGCTCCGCTACGACTGACGAGCCTGTCACAGTTCTTTTACAGGCTCACATGAACGTATGCTCATGTATTCTCTCGATGTGGGCCACGGAGTGCAGGGACACAGCCACGCGGGCCGCCTCGACGCGGCGACCGCTGCCGACGTCGCCGAGGCGATGCAGGCCTTGGCGACGCCGTCGCGCGTGCGCATCCTCGCCGAGCTCTCCGAAGCCCCGCGCTCGGTCGGTGAGCTTGCCGAAGCCGTTGAGATGGAACAGTCGGCGGTCTCCCATCAGCTGCGCCTGCTGCGTCACCTCGGCCTCGTGGTCGGCGAGCGGCAGGGCAAGCGGATCGTGTACGCCCTCCACGATTCACACGTCGCTGTCCTCCTCGCCGAGGCCACCTACCACGTCGAGCACCTCCGTCTCGGGCTGATCGATCGCGCGGCGAAGGCGTCATGACCAATCACAGCCAGCTGGCGGATGACCACGACGACGGCGCCCACGGTCACACACACGGGTTGGTGGACCGCTCGATCATGCGCTCTCGAGCGGGGATCCGCGCCGTACTCGTGAGTCTCGGCGTGCTCGGCGCGACCGCCCTGATTCAGACGGCGATCTTCGTCACCACGGGCTCCGTCGCCCTTCTCGCCGATCTCGTCCACAACGTCGGCGACGCGGCGACGGCGATCCCGGTGGGGGTCGCGTTCCTGCTTCGCTCGTTCCGCGCCGAGAGGATCGCGGGGCTCTTCGTCGTCGGTGCGATCTTCCT
>JAXIPI010000242.1:0-7526 GCA_045403015.1 Gaiellaceae bacterium
CCGGGCTGCGAGCCTGACCCACGTGCGAGCCGCGATCGGCGCCAGCACGAGCCCCGCCGCAACCGGGTAAAGCGCTTTCGCGCCGAAGAGCCAGGCGACGATGTAGATCGCGACGCCGAGCAGAAGCGTCAGTACCCCGCGCCGGGTCATGCGCTAGACCGGGACCGGAGTCTGCTCCACGGCTTCGCCGACGATCTCCTCCGCCGTGAGGCCGGCCGAGCGCGCCTCGGGCGCCAGGATCAGCCGGTGCGCGAGCACGGGCCGCGCGATCGCCTTGACGTCGTCCGGGAGTACGTAGTCGCGACCGTCAGCGAGCGCGCGGGCCTTCGCGACGCGCAGCAAAGCGATGCCGGCGCGGGGACTGGCTCCGAGCGCAAGCCGGGAGCTCGAGCGCGTGTGGCGGAGCAGCGCAACGACGTAGCGGTTCAGGCTCTCGTCGACGAAGAGCGAGCGCGCCTCGTCGATCGCCGCCAGGATCTCCACGATTCCGGCGACCGGGGCCAGCGTGTCGAGCGGCGGCTCCGTCGTCTGCTCGTTCAGCATCCGAGCCTCGTCGGCGAGCTGCGGGTAGCCGAGCGACAGGCGCATCGAGAAACGGTCGAGCTGGGCCTCGGGCAGCGGATAGGTGCCCTCGTACTCGATCGGATTCTGGGTCGCGAGCACGATGAACGGCCGCTCGAGCGGATACGACTCGCCGTCGATCGTGACCTGGTTCTCCTGCATCGCCTCGAGCAGCGCGGCCTGCGTCTTCGGAGAGGCCCGGTTGATCTCGTCGACCAGGAGGACGTTCGCGAAGACGGGACCCGCCCGGAACTCGAACTCGTTCGTGCGCTGGTTGAAGACGTTGACGCCGGTGACGTCCGACGGCAGCAGGTCAGGCGTGAACTGAATGCGCGAGAAATCGACGTCCAGCGAGCGCGCGAGCGACTTCGCGAGCATCGTCTTCCCCACTCCCGGGAAGTCCTCGATGATCACGTGGCCCTCGGCGAGGAGGCCGAGAACGCAGAGCTGAAGCGTGTCGGCTGGCGCATGGACGACGAGCGCGATGTTCGCCACGAGCTTCTCGACGGTCGCGGCGGAGCTCGCGACGGCCGCCGGATCCCTACGCGCCTCCACGGCGCTCCTCCAGCAGGCGCTCGACCTCGTCCACGATCCCGGCGGCGATTTCGTCCTTCGACGCCTTCGCCAGCTGGCGCTCGCCGCCCTTCGTCACGAGTGTGACCGCGTTGTCGGGCGCGTCGAAGCCGATGCCGAGAGTGGACACGTCGTTGTAGACGACGAGATCGATGTTCTTGTCGGTGAGCATCCTGCGCTTCCGCTCGAGCCCGGCCGCGCCCGACTCGGCCCCGAAGCCGACGAGCACCTGGCCGTTTCGGTCCTGCTCGCCAAGCTGGGCAAGGACATCCGTGGTCGGCTCGAGCTCCAGATTCCACACTTCGTCGGTCTTTCCACGCTTTCCCTCGATCGGTTTGGCCGGTCGGTAGTCGGCGACCGCTGCAGCCATCACGACGACGTCGGCTGCGCCGGACCGGTTCCGGGCCTCGCGCTCGAGATCGGCGGCCGTCGGCGCCTGGACGACCTCGACGCCTGCGGGCGCCGACACGGCCAGGTTCGCCGCGAGCAGCGTCACCTTCGCACCCCGTCGACGAGCCTCGGCGGCGACGGCGACGCCCATGCGGCCCGAGGAGCGGTTGCCGAGAAAACGCACCGCATCGACCGGTTCGCGCGTGCCGCCCGCGCTGACGAGGACGTTCGTGCCGGCCAGCGACCCGGCCGTCCCCTCGAGCAGCTCCTCGATCCGGCGGGCGATTGCCTCAGGCTCGCTCATCCGGCCGGCGCCGACCTCACCTTCCGCGAGCTCGCCTGCCTCCGGGCCGATGAGCTCGACTCCGCGCGAGCGCAGAGTCGCCGCGTTCGCCTGCGTCGCCTCGTGCTCCCACATGCGCGTATTCATCGCCGGCGCCACGAGGACCGGCCCGCGGTGCGCGAGCGCCGCCTCGGTGAGAACGTCGTCGGCGAGCCCGTGCGCGAGCTTCGCCAGCGTGTTCGCGGTCAGCGGAGCGATGACGAGCAGATCGGCGCGCTCGAGATGCGGGTACGGATCGGTGCTCGGCGACTTGCGTGCGAGCGCGAAGAACGTCTCCGCCCGGACGAAGCGGTCGGCGGCGTGCGTCGGCACCGGCAGGACGTCGTGGCCGGCCTTGACGAGAAGGCGCACGAGCTCGCAGGCCTTGTAGGCGGCGATGCCGCCGGTGATCCCGACCAGGATGCGCGCCATCACGGCTCATTGTGCCCCACGAACCTGCGATAAGAGCCGCACGGTGTCTGACTCGTGTCTGACACGGTGCCAGAGACGAGTCTGACACCCGGGCTCGTTTGCGCCCACGAAAGGACGCCCGCGGTTGCGGACTACCCGATCGGAGGCTCGGAAGGAGGCCTAGCGCTTGCCGTAGTCGTACTTGATTTTCCCTTGAGCAATTTCCTCAAGAGACATCGTCAAGTAGTTCTTCGAGCGCGACTCGACGAGCGGCGGCGGAGCTTCCTCGAAGCCCATGCCCTCACCGAGCTGATGGTGATAGTTGTTGATCTGCCGGGCGCGCTTGGCGGAGACGATGACCAGCGCGTAGCGCGAGTCGACTCCACCGGCGTCAACGTTCAGCAGTTCATCGATACGAGGATGGATCATGGACGGGCCATGGTAGCTGCAAGCTGAAGTTCACGCTCGATCAGGGCCTGGAGCGCCTCGGTGGCCCGTGCGACGTCGTCGTTGCGAACCATGTAGCGGAAGCGGTAGGCCTGTTCGAGCTGGTGCCTGGCGAGCGCGATCCGATCGCCGATCTCGCCCGCGCTCTCGGTGGCGCGGGCGCGCAGCCGGCGCTCCAGCTCTGGGACGTCGGCGGCGATGAAGAGCGTGACGCTGTTGTCCACCTCTTCCTGCACCTTCAGCGCGCCGTCGGTCTCGAGCTCGAGGATGCAGACGCGGCCTTCCGCGGCGATCCGGTCGAGCTCCGACGCCAGCGTGCCGTAGCGGCCGCCGACGAACGTCACGTGCTCGAGGAATGCACCTTCCTCGATCCTGGCAACGAACTCCTCCTCGCTCAGGAACCAGTACTCACGGCCACTCTGCTCGCCCGGGCGCTGCGGCCGGGTGGTCGCGGAGACAGCGACCTCGAGCTCCGGCTGACGTTCGAGCAGCCGTTTGATCAGAGTCCCCTTGCCGGCCCCGCTCGGGCCCGTGACGACGAAGACCGGCAGCGGCTTATCAGCGGTTGAAGAGGCCAATCAGCTCGGCGCGTTGGCGCTCGGAGAGCCCGCCCACCGTCTTCGATTGGCTGATCCGGCACTGGTTGAGCAGCCGGGCGGCCTTGACGCGACCGAACTTGGGCACGGCCATGAGCATGTCGAAGACCTTCGCCGTCGAGACATACTCGGGCGGATCGAGGAGGATTCCTTCGATCTGAACGCGTCCGTCCTTGAGGTCCTTCTTCAGCCGAGCCCGCCGAACGCGGATGTCATTGGCCCGTTTGAGGGCCTCCATCCGTTGATCGAGCGAGCGCAGTGGGGCCTGGGCCTGCGTCTTCGACGACACCATGAGCGCGGGATACTAGCAGCCTTGCGAGAAGGGTCAAGCAGTCGCTTTTGGGCTGTTTCCAGGCGTTTTCTGTTGCATGTTGTCAGAACAGGAAACGTCCATTTGCAGGGATTCATGAGCGGCACGACGCGCTTCGAGGGGATCGCCGAGGTCGCGAGCGGCCACTTCGGCGGCAAGCTCGGACCGGATCCGGACCGGTGCATCGGGGTCGGAAAAGAGAATCGTGCCGAGCGCGACCCCGCTCGCGCCGGCCGCGATCAGCTCGAGCGCGTCGAGTCCGGTGGTCACTCCACCCATCCCGACGAGAGGCAGGTCGACGGCCGCCGAGCAGGCGTAGACAGCCGCCAGGGCGACCGGCTTCAGGGCGGGACCGGAGTAACCGCCCGTGCCACGACCGAGCTTGGGGCGAAGCGTCTGCTCGTCGAGTGCGAGCCCGCGAAGCGTGTTCACGAGTGACAGCCCGTCGGCCCCGGCGGCCTCCACCGCACGCGCGACCTCGGCGATGTCCCACGCTGCGGGCGAGAGCTTGGCGTACAACGGCAGGCTCGTCGCGGCGCGGCACGCGGCCACGATCGCAGCTGCGCCCTCGGGCGCCTCGTCGACGTTCGGGCAGGAGAGGTTCAGCTCGATCGCCTCGACGTCCTCGAGCGCAGCGCAGGTCTCGGCATAGTCGTTCGCCGAAAATCCTCCGACCGAGATCCAGAGCGGAACCCCGAGCTTCCGCAGCCGCGGCAGCGTCTCTGCCAGAAAGCGCTCGCGCCCGGGATTCGCAAGCCCGATCGAGTTCAGCATGCCGGAGTCGGTCTCCGCGATCCGGACGGGTGGATTTCCCTCACGTGGCTCGGGCGTGATCGTCTTCGTCACGAACCCGTCGAGCGCGCGCGCGACCTCGGGCGCCGTCAGGGCGTCGAGGCAACCTGAGGCGTTCAACAACATCGCACACCTGTGCTGGCTCTTCCGTTCGGGGCTCCGCGAGCTGTGGCGGGCGGAGCCGGGCTTTGCCCGGCGGGAGCCCCGGCGCGCTCGTCGACACCACGAGCGAAAAGGAGGGGGCTCATGGGGGAACCATGGGTTCCCCCATGCAAGACCGGTCCTTCGACGCACAGGCGCTTGAGCTCGCCGTCGATCTCGACTGCGCAGCCGTAGCAGGCGCCGTAGCCACACGCCATCGGCGCCTCCCAGGCGAGTTGCGCGTTCGGGACGCGCTCGCGGAGCGCCGCGAGCATCGGCTCCGGGCCGCAGGCCAGGACCTCGAGCGGCTCGTCCGGAAGCAGCTCGGTCACGTACGTCGGTTCGATGCAGACCTCGGCGTTCGGGACGAGCGCGGCCGCCTCCGCGTGCCAGTCGCTGCGGAAGCCGAGGATCGCCGGCGGCAATCCGAGCGTCGCCGAGAGGAACGGCAGCGGCGCGACACCGATGCCGCCGCCGACCAGCAGCGGCCGCCCGACCTCGAGGTCGAAGCCGTTCCCGAGCGGGCCGAGGACGTGCAACTCGTCACCGAGCTCGAGCGCGCAGAGCGCCCGGGTGCCGGGCCCGATCGGATCGATCAGGAACGCGAGCTCGCCCGCAGCCTCCAGGCAGAGGCTCATCGGCCGCGGCAGCACCCGTCCCGGCGCCTCGAGCATGAAGAACTGGCCGGGAACACCGCTTTCCAGGTCGCCGCTCTCGACCCGAAGGAGCGTGTACGGGCCGATCTGCTCCGTGCCTGTGACGCTAAGCAGCCCGCGTCTCATGCTCGATCCGCTCCTGGAGAGAGCGCGCGATCTCCTCGCTCGCGTTCGCAATTGCATCGACCGCGAACCGGGCACCGGCAAGCGTGGTGATGCAGGGCACCCGGCCGGAGAGCGCGGCCTGCCGGATCAGCGCCCCGTCGCGCCTGGCCCCGGAGCCCTGCGGCGTGTTCACGACGAGATCGCAGCGGCCGGCTCGGATCGTGTCCACGACGGCGTCGCCCTTCTCGAGCGTGCCGACCTCGAGCCCGGCCGCCGTCAGGACCGAGGCAGTGCCGCGGGTCGCGAGCAGCTGGAACCCGAGAACCGCGAGCGCCTCACCGACGGGCACGATCCCGTCCTTGTCGGCGTGCCGAACGGAGAGAAACGCAGTGCCGGCAGTCGGGAGTGGGCGGCCTGCGGCGCGCTCGGCCTTCGCGAATGCGGTCGGCAGATCGGCCGCGCTGGCCATCACCTCGCCGGTGGAGCGCATCTCCGGCCCGAGCGCCGGGTCGGAGCCGGGGAAGCGCGAGAACGGCAGCACGGCGGCCTTGACGCTCACCAGCTCCGGCCGCCGCTCCTCCGGCAGTTCGAGCTCGTGCAGGCGAGCACCGGCGGCGAGCCCGACGGCCGCATCGACGAGGTTGACGCCGGTCGCCTTGCTCGCGAAGGGCACCGTGCGCGAAGCGCGAGGGTTCACCTCGAGCACGGAGATCTCACCGTCGACGACTGCCAGCTGGACGTTGAGAAGGCCGACGACGCCGAGCGCAGGCCCGAGGCGGCGGACAACACGGCAGACCTCGGCATAAGCCTCCTCGCCAAGCGAGGGCGCCGGCAGGACGCAGGACGAGTCGCCGGAGTGGACACCCGCTTCCTCGACGTGCTCCATCACCGCGCCGATGTACACCGAGACGCCGTCGCAGAGCGCGTCGACGTCGATCTCGAGCGCGCCCTCGAGGAAGCGGTCGACGAGGACGGGACCGGTCACACCACCCATCGCGGAGCGCACCTGGTCCTCGTCGTAGCAGACCCGCATCGCGCGGCCGCCGAGCACGTACGAGGGACGGACGAGAACGGGATAGCCGATGCGCTCGGCGATCTCGACCGCCGCTCCGGGCTCGTCGGCGATCCCCCACTCCGGGCAGCGGACTCCAAGCTCCTCCAGGAGCCGGCCGAAGCGCTCACGATCCTCGGCGAGATCGACGGCCTCGTAGGGAGTCCCAAGCACCTTGAAGCCTGCGGCTTCGATCGCGCGCGCGAGCTTCAGCGGCGTCTGGCCGCCGAATTGGATCACGACCCCCTCGGGCTGCTCCCGCTCGCAGACGGCGAGCACCGACTCGACGTCGAGCGGCTCGAAGTAGAGCCGGTCGGAGGTGTCGTAGTCGGTCGAGACCGTCTCCGGGTTGCAGTTGACCATCACCGCCTCGTAGCCGAGCGCGCGGAAGCTCTGGGCGGCGTGGACGCAGCAGTAGTCGAACTCGATCCCCTGGCCGATCCGATTCGGGCCGGAGCCGAGGATCACGACGCGCGGCTTCGTCGACGCAGGCAGCGCCTCGTCCGCCTCGCCGCGGGTCGAGTAGTAGTAGTTCGAGTCGGCGGCGACCTCGCCGGCGCAGGAGTCGACGCGGCGATAGGCGCGCGGCCCCGTCGGCGGGCCGTTGAGCCGCAGCTCGTCGAGCTCGCGCCGGAACCAGGGGTGCAGATCGTCCGGCAGGTCGTCGAGCGTCGCCCAGGGCGTCACGGCGCCCGCATCCAGCTCGCGGCTCGCGAACGCCTTCGCGAAGGCCTCCTGGAATGTGCGCCCGATCCCCATCGCCTCGCCGACCGACTTCATCTGGGTGCCGAGGGTCGTGTCGGCACCCGGGAACTTTTCGAACGCGAAGCGCGGGAACTTGACGACGACGTAGTCGAGCGTCGGCTCGAAACTCGCCGGCGTCGTCTTGGTCAGGTCGTTCGGGATCTCGTCGAGCGTGTACCCGACTGCGAGCTTCGCGGCGACTTTCGCGATCGGATAGCCGGTCGCCTTCGACGCGAGCGCGGAGGAGCGGGAGACGCGCGGGTTCATCTCGATCACGCGGATGTCACCGGTGACGCGGTCGCGCGCGAACTGGATGTTGGAGCCGCCGGTCTCGACGCCGACGGCGCGAATGACGGCGATCGCGGCGTCGCGGAGCTCCTGGTAGGCCTCGTCGGAGAGCGTCATCTGCGGCGCGACGGTGACCGAG
>JAXIPI010000372.1:0-3250 GCA_045403015.1 Gaiellaceae bacterium
CGCTCGTTCAGATACTCGTTCGCCCAGGAGGCGAGGCCCGGGTCGACCGGGGCGTCGAAGGTCACGAGCTTCTTCGCGACGCCGCCGGTCGATGTGATGGTCACGACCATGACGACCGAGGGCTGGAGCAGCAGCGCTTCCACATGCCGCACGGTTGCGGTCTCGAGCCCAGGCGCCGACACCAGCGCCAGCAGCTGCGTCACCTGGCTCAGCATCTCGGTCGTCGACTGCAGCGCGGCCTCGACCTCGCTCTTCATCGAGGTGAGGTCGAGCGGGAAGCGGGGCGGCCGCGGCTCCTGGCGCTCGAGGAGCTCCTCGGCGTAGAAGCGATAGCCGGCTCCGGTCGGGATTCGGCCGGCGGACGTATACGGGTGCGAGAGCAGCCCGAGCAACTCGAGTTCTGCGAGCTCGCTCCTCACCGTCGACGAGGACACGGAGAGACCCGAGCGCTCGACGAGCGTCTTCGAGCCGATCGGCTCGCCGGTCGCCACGTGCTCCTCGACGACCCTGCGGAGGATATCGCGCTTGCGGTCGCTGATCCCACTCATTTGCAGGTAATTCTAGCGGCGGTCAAACGAGCAACTCTGCCGTCACGCCGCCGCCGAGGAAGCGGCCTCGCCGGGTCAGCGCCAGCGCCGTGCCGCCGTCGCGCACCTCCGCAAGTCCGAGCCGTTCGAGCCGTTCGAGCGCGTCGTGATCGAGGGCCGCATCGAGGCCGGCGGTCAGGAGCGGCTCGTCGAGCCGAAGCCCGAGGAGAACGCGTTCCCGCGCTTGGACGCCGGGATCGAGGGGCTCGAGCTCTCGCAATGGCCGCTCACTCCGGCCCAGCGCGGACAGGTAGCGCGGGAGACTCGGTGCGTTCCGCCACCGCAGCCCTCCGACCGTCGAGACTGCCCCGACGCCGATTCCGAGATAGTCACGCCCGAGCCAGTAGCCGAGGTTGTGGCGTGAACGCAGGTCGCGCTCGTCATCAAACCTGCAGAAGTTGGCGGTCTCATACCAGCGGTACCCGGCCCCGGTCAGCGTCGCGACGACCCGTTCGAAGTAGTCCTCCATCGCGTCCGCCTGACGTTCGAGCTCCTCGCCGTGCGCATGGGTGAAGCGCGTTCCCGGCTTCGCTTCGAGCTCGTAGCAGGACAGATGCTCCGGCGCCAGCGCGAGCGCTTCCTCGAGGTCGCGCTCGAGATCACCCGTGCTCTGGCCCGGAATCCCGTAGATCAGATCGAGCGAGACATTGTCGAAGCCCGCAGCACGCAGCGTGTGCACTGCGCCGCGCACGTCCTCCGGCCGCGCACGCCGCTCCAGCGTCTCCAGCAGGTGCGGCTGGAAGCTCTGCGCGCCGAGGGAGACCCGGTCGACGCCGTGCTCGCGGAGCAGCGCCGCGAGATCGGGTGTCACGGTCTCCGGGTTCGCCTCGACCGTCGTCTCCGCCGCCCCGGGCAAGCCTGCGAGCAGTCGTGCGAGCGCGGCCGGCTCGGTGAAGGTCGGCGTGCCGCCGCCGAGGAAGACGGTGTCGACGTCGGCCGCGAGGTGACTGCGCTCGAGCTCCAGCTCGGTCAGCAGCGCATCGACGTAGCCGCCGTGCTCACCGTCATGCCCGGTCACGGTGACGAAGTCGCAGTAACCGCACCGGTGCAAGCAGAACGGCAGGTGCACGTAGAGGTGGCGTGCGCTCATTTGCGGTCGTCCAGGTTGAGCACGGCCAGGAAGGCCTCCTGCGGCACCTCGACGCCGCCGACCTGCTTCATGCGCTTCTTGCCCTTCTTCTGCTTCTCGAGCAGCTTCCGCTTGCGGCTGATGTCGCCGCCGTAGCACTTCGCGAGCACGTCCTTCCGCTTCGCCTTGACAGTCTCGCGAGCGATGATCCGGGCGCCGATCGCGGCCTGGATCGCAACGTCGAAGAACTGACGCGGGATCTCCTTCCTCAGCCGCTCGACGAGCAGCTTGCCGCGGTCGTAGGCGAACTCGCGGTGGATGATCAGCGAGAGCGCGTCGACCGGCTCGCCCGCGACGAGCACGTCGACCCGGACGAGGCTCCCCGGCTTGAAGCCGGCCATGTCGTAGTCGAAGCTGGCGTAGCCGCGGGTCCGCGACTTCAGCTGGTCGTAGAAGTCGAGCACGATCTCGCCGAGCGGCAGCTCGTACACGAGGTGCACGCGCTCCTCCGACAGGTACTCCATGTGGTCGAAGCTGCCGCGGCGGTCGTTGCAGAGCTCCATCACGGCGCCCACGTACTCCTTGGGGACGATGATCGAGGCCTTGATGTAGGGCTCCTCGACCTCGTCGATCTCGACCGGCATGTCGGACGGGTTGTGGACCTCGATCCAGTCGGCGCCGGGACGGGGCCGGACGCGGTAGGCGACGTTCGGGGCAGTCACGATCAGGTCGAGGTCGAATTCGCGCTCGAGGCGCTCGCGCACGATCTCCATGTGCAGCAGTCCGAGGAAGCCGCAGCGGAAGCCGAAGCCGAGCGCCTGCGAGGTCTCCGGCTCGTAGAAGAGCGCGCCGTCGTTCAGCTTCAGCCGCTCGAGCGCGTCGCGCAGCTCGGGGTAGGCGTCCGAGTCCGTCGGGAAGAGCCCGGCGAAGACCATCGGCTTGACCTCTTTGTAGCCCGGCAGCGGCTCCTTCGCCGGCCGCTTCTCGCTGGTGAGCGTGTCGCCGACGCGAAGCTTCGACACGTCCTTCAGGCCCGTGATCACGTAGCCGACCTCGCCGGCCTCGAGCGTCGTGACCGGACGGCGGTCCGGCGTGAGGAAGCCAAGCTCCTCCGCCTCGAAGCGCGTTCCCTGCGCCATCGCCCGCAATGGCTCGCGGGTCTCGAAGCGGCCGTCGACGACGCGGACGAAGGCGACGACGCCCCGGTACTGGTCGTACGACGAGTCGAAGATGAGCGCACGAGCCGACGCGGCTGCGTCGCCGCTCGGTGGGGGAATCCGCTCGATGATCGCGTCGAGGACGTCCTCGACGCCCTGCCCGGTCTTCGCCGAGATGCGCAGCACGCGCTCGGGATCGTCTCCGATCAGGTCGGCGACCTCCGTGGCGGCGCCGTCCGGATCGGCTTGAGGCAGGTCGATCTTGTTCACGACCGGGGCGATCTCGAGGTTGTTCTCGATCGCCAGGTAGGCGTTCGCGAGCGTCGGGGCCTCTATCCCCTGCGCGGCGTCGACGACGAGCAACGCCCCCTCGCAGGCCTGCAGCGAGCGCGACACCTCGTACGTGAAGTCCACGTGCCCGGGCGTGTCGATCAGGT
>JAXIPI010000371.1:0-3673 GCA_045403015.1 Gaiellaceae bacterium
GGAACGCACCCGCGTCCTCCGGTGGCAACGGCAACACCGGGCTCAGGCTGCTCGGCTACGCCGTGAACGAGCTCTCGACCGCACCGGCGACGATCGTGAACGGCGTCAAGGACATCTTCCTGGGCGACTTCTCCTTTTTCAAGAACATCGACCGGGTGGGCATGAACGTCGAGCTCGTGCAGAACCTCACGCAGCAGGCTGTGGCGGGGGCGGGGTTCGGCTTCCCGACCGGCCAGCGTGGTCTGTTCGCGTGGTGGAGAAACGGATCGAAGGTGCTGGACGCGGTGGGATTCCGCGCCGGAACCGGTACCACGTAAGACCAGCACGGAACGGCGGTGGATCGGGGGACCGCACACGGCGGTCCCCCACCACCTACCAGCACGGGGAGCGCATATGCCAGCTACGAAGACGTACGTCAAGGCAAAGCACGCGTTCGGTGTGCAATACCAGGGCGAGTTCATCACGGTCTCAGAGGGTGAGCTCGTGCCGGTCGGACACCCGCTGCTCAAGCAGATCGGCAAGGCGGCCGTCGAGGAGCACTTCGAGCCCGTGACCAGCTTCGGCCGATGGGACAAGGTTGAGCAGGCCACCGCGGCCCCGGGGGAGAAGCGGTAGGTGACCGTACAGCGCGTCCTCCGCGACACCCGGGCCACGCCCGAGGTGACGTTCTACGTCGGCACGACGCCGACCGACGCCGACGGTCCCGTGACCGTGGACATCTTCCGCGGCGACGGCTCGATCTTCGTCACCGATGCCGCGACGGTGCTGCAGGGCGCCGCCTCGGGGACGTACCGCTACACGCTCGCGCCGCAGGCCACCCTCGAGCTGTTCACGTTGCAGTGGGAGGGCACCTTCGGCGGGGTCGTGCAGAGGATCACGTCGCAGGTGGAGGTCGTCGGCGGCTACTACGTCTCGCTCGTCGACATCCGCGCCGAGGACGCGCTGTCCAGCACGAGCCTGTTCCCCAACGCCAAGCTCGCCGAGGCGCGCCAGTGGTTCGAGGACAAGGCCGAGCGCTTCTGCGGCGTGTCGTTCGTGCCCCACTATCAGCGCGACCTGCTGAACGGGCAGGGCTCGACGAAACTCGAGCTCCGGCGCGCCCGTCCCCGCACCCTCCTGTCGGTGAAGTTCGACGGCACGGTGCAGGACACGACGACCTGGGACCTGTACGAGTTCGGCTACATCGTGGCACCGAGCGCGTTCCCCGTCGGTGCAAACAACGTCGAGGTCATCTACGAGCACGGCTTCGACTCGCCGGACTCCGACATGCGCGAGGCGGCGCTGACGGCGATCCGCGCGCGCCTGCTCGGTGACCGCTCAGGCATCCCGCCCAACATCGCGCAGATGTCGGTCGACGGGATGACCCAGACCTTCCGCGCCCCGACCCGACCGACCGGGATCGGTGAGGTGGACGCGGTGCTGCTCGACCGACAGGTGCCGATGGTGGCTCTGTCGTGAGCCTAACGTCCCGCATCGGCGAGGCCGAGGATGCGCTGTTCGACCTGCTCGTCGCACGGCGGGCCGCTCAAGCGGTGTGGAACCTCGCCGAGGTCGCCGGTGCCAAGGTCGAGCTGACGCTCGGTCATCCCGGCGACACGCTGCAGAAGCAGCACGTCTGGATCCCCGGCGAGTCCGAGTCCGAGCAGGTGTGGGAGACGACCGTCGGTGTGACCGGGCAGAAGATCGAGACGATCACGCTGACCGCCGCCGTGTGGGTCGCCCTCGAGGCGCTCGACTACCGCGAGAACCGCGACCGCGCGCTCGAGCTCGCCGGTGAGGTGGAGCTCGCCGTACGCGCGGACTTCACGCTCGGGACCGGCGGCGATGCGATCGTGTTCCAGGGTGAGGTATCGCGGCACCGCGTCCTCGCCGCGATGGGGGACTTCGGTCGCGCGTGCCAGGTGCTCGTCGATGTGACCGTGACGTCGCTGCTGTCGTAGAGGAGGGGTCGAACGTGCAGAAGTACCGCGTGAAGGACGACGTCTCGGTGTCGAACCAGTTCGGACCCGACACCGTGTTCAAGGCAGGCGTGCACGAGGCGAAGGACGCCAACCGCGAGGCATTGGAGCGGCTCGTTGAGCAGGGCCTCGCCGAGCGTGTGAAGGACAAGGAGGCCTGATGGCGCTCAACAAGAAGATCGCGGTCGTCGCGTTCGACAAGCAGACGGCTTTCGGCACGCTCGCCGCCAACCGCAAGTACGGGTTCGGCGTGCGCTCGGGCTCGATCCTGGCGGCGGGGATGGAGCAGTCCTACGAGGAGCTCACGACCGCGAACCGCTTCCCGCCCTCGGCCTATCGCTCCGCGTTCCTGTGGACCGTGGACTGCGTGAGCCGGGCCTGGCCGCGCTCGGTCGTCATGCTGCTCGAGAACGCGCTCGGCCTACGGATCACATCCGGTGGTGCCGACCCGTTCCTGCACACGATCACCCCGGCCGACGTCCCCGGCTACCTCACCGCGGCGACCCGGCTCGACACCGAGTACCACAAGATCAGGGACTGCCGTGTCGACGAGCTGTCGTTCACCTGGGAGCAGGCGCAGCCGCTCGAGATGGGCGTGCGGATGATGGGCACCGTCGGCTCCCCGTACACGACCTCCGGCAACCCATCGACCGACGACTCGGACCAGCAGTCGTTCTACCCGGCAGGCGGCGTGTTCCAGATCGACTCGGATTCCACGACGCCGGTCACCGCCGACATCACCGGCGGGACCATCACGATCGCGAACCACCTCGAGCCGGTGCGGGTCTCCCGGCAGCTCGAGCCGATCGACGTGTGGCCGGGGCTGCACGAGATCACCGTCACGCTCAAGCTCATTCCCACGAACACGACGCTGTGGCGCTCGGTCGTCACCGGCACCGACGCCGGGACCGCGGTCTCGAACGCGCCGATCTACGGGTCGTTCCACACGCTGTTCACCATCACCGCGGGCACGCGTGACCTCGACCTCGCTGCGACGCGGATCGCGTTCTCGGGTGAGTACCCCGACCCCGACCCCGCCGGTGGCCCGGTCGAGATCGAGCTGACGGGCACCGTCGTCAAGCCCGCCGCCGACGCGTTCACGGCGCTCGTCCACAACCAGGAGGCGGCGGCGTCCTACACGGGCTCCTAGCCCGGGAACAGGGGGGAACATGCTCATTCTGTCCGACGTGGGGACCGACGTCGTCAACGTCGACGCCGCGTTCGCGTTCTCGGTGGGCAACCTGCCCGACGGGACCGACGTACTCATCGCATACGGGCCTGGGGTGCAGACGATCATCGCCGCAGTGGGTGACCGGCCCCGGCGGGCGCTCGCCGCGATCGTCGAGGCGGGTAAGCATCCGCGTCACGTCCTCGACCTGTCCGACCTCCTCGGCCCCCGGCCGAATCTCGCGGTCGCGAAGCCGGGCCTCGTCGTGCCCGGCAACGGGCAGGGGCGGCCGTCGTGACCGAGGAGCAGATCGTCGTCGATATGGACTCGCTCACATGGGGCGAGCTCGAGGAGATCGAGAAGATGGTCGGTGGCCCGGCCACCCTGGCGATGCTGGGCGGGCAGGTCTTCCCGAGCGCGCTGGTGGCGCTCGTCTTCGTCGTGAAACGGCGGGACAACCCGCAGCTTCTCATCGACGAGATCCGCCGGTTGCCGACCACGACGGACATCGACGTGCGGATCGGCAAGGGGGAGGACGGCAAGGAGG
>JAXIPI010000294.1:0-15850 GCA_045403015.1 Gaiellaceae bacterium
CGTGCTGATCGCATTCGCCGTGATCGACGAAGTGAAGAGGAGCGGCGCGGTCTCGCCGGCGACGCGGGCGACGGCGAGCACGGTGCCGGTCACGATCCCTCCGAGTGCGGTCGGGAGCACGACCCCGACGACCGTCCGCCAGCGGCTGACGCCGAGCGCGAGGCTTGCTTCCCGCAGCGAACCCGGCACCAGCGTCAGCACCTCCTGAGTAGAGCGTGCGATCAACGGGATCATCAGGATCGTGAGCGCGAACGCGCCGGCAACGGCGCTCTGACCGCGGTTCACGACGACGACGCCGAAGACGAAGATGCCCACGACGATCGCCGGGATCCCGTTCATGACGTCGAGGACGACGCGGAGCGCGGTCGAGATGGTCTTCGAGCCGAACTCGGTCAGGTAGATCGCCACGAGCACGCCGAACGGCACCGCGAACACAGTCGCCATCCCGACGATCAAGAGGCTGCCGACGATCGCGTCGGCGACACCGCCCGGCTCGCCGAAGAGCCCGCGCGGCTCTGTGAAGAAGTCGAGGCTCAGCGACGAGCCGCCCTTGGAGATCACCGACCCGATCACGATCCCGAGCATGGCCACGGCCGCGGCCGCGCTGAGCACGGCGATACCGGCGAAGATCTTCTCCACGATCCGGCGCCGGCGTAGGCCGGCGGACCGGACCGAGAGATCGTAGGTACTCATGCGATCTTCCCCCGCGACCGCTCGAAGCGCCGTACGACGGCCTGCGCGGCGACGTTCGTGATCAGCGAGATCACGAGCAGGATCGCGGCCAGGTAGAGGATCGAGTCGATCTGAAGGCCGCTGACCGCGCCCTGGTACTGCGAGGCGATCCGGCTGGCGAGCGTGTCGCCCGTGTCGAAGGCCGAGCCGGGGAACCCCGAGCCGGCGCCGATCACCTGAGTGACCGCGATCGCCTCGCCGAAGGCGCGCCCCAGGCCCAGCAGCACGGCGGCGACGATGCCGGGGCCCGCATACGGGATCGAGACGCCGCGGATCGTCTCCCACTTGGTCGCCCCGAGCGCCAGTGCACCGTCGGAGAGGTCGCGCGGCACGCGCGAGAAGAGCTCACGGCAGATGCTCGACGTGATCGGGACGACCATGATCGTCAGGATCAGCGCCGCCGGCAAATAGCCGGCCTGTGACGGTGCGCCGTCGAAGAGCGGTACGAAGCCCAGGTTCTCCTGCAGCCAGGGCTCGGGGTGCTGGGAGAGCCAGGGGCCGAAGACCAGAATGCCCCAGAGGCCGAGGATCACGCTCGGGATCGCGGCGAGCAGCTCGATCAGCGTGCCGACCGGGCCGCGGAGCCACTTCGGCGCCAGGTCGGTAAGGAAGAGAGCGATCGCGATCGAGAGGGGGGTCGCGATCAGGAGAGCGATGCCCGAGGTGACCAGGGTCCCGTAGATGAAGTCCGCGGCCCCGAACTTCTGCGTGACGGGGTCCCAGCCGACCGTCCAGATGAACGAGAGACCGAACTCCTCGATCGCGCCCCAGGCCTGCGCGACGACCTTGTACGCGAGCCACACGACCAGGCCGAGCGTGGCGAGGGAGGCCGCCGCCGTCAGCGCGTAGAAGACGATGTCTCCTACGCGCCACGGCAGACGGCCGCCCTCGAGGGTCCCCAGCGGGGTCTCGTCGTGCGCGGTCGTCGTCACTCTAGGTCGAGGGTTGGATCTTCTTGATCTGCTTGTAGTTGAACGCGAGCACCGGCTTCGGCAGCGCCGCGAACAGCAGCGGCGGGCCGAACTTCTGACCTGCGGTAATCGCCCAGTAGATGAACTTCCGCAGCTCGTCCGCCTTCGTCGAGGCCGTCGGCGCGATCACGTACGTGAAGGTCGAGATCGGGTAAGCGAGCGGCTGCGTCTTGGCGGGGTTGACGATCGAGATCTCGCCGTTTCCGGTCACCTTGGTGACCGACGAGGCGGCGGCGTTGATGCTCCGCAGACCCGGCAGCGTCCACTTGCCGGCGCTGTTCTTCACCCGCGCGAACTTGAGCTTGTTCGCCAGCGCGTAGGCGACGTCGGCGTACATGACTCCGCCCTCGGTCCGCGAGACGACGCCGGAGACGCCGGCACTGCCGCGGGCGCCGACGCCCGTCGGCCAGTTGACGGTCGTGCTGTTGCCCACGCGTGACTTCCAGGCGGAGCTCGTCTTGGAGAGGAAGTCCGTGAAGTTGAACGTCGTGCCCGAGCTGTCGGAGCGGTAGACGGGCGTGATGTTCAGGTCCGGCAGGTTCACGCCGGGGTTGTCCTTCTTGATCGACGGCGAGTTCCACTTCTTGATGAAGCCAAGGTAGATCTGGGCGATCACGGCCGGCGAGAGCTTCAGGCCCTGGGGCGCGCCCGGGACGTTGTAGATCACGGCCGTGGCGGACAGCGCCCACGGGATCTGGACGCAGCCCTTGCACGCCGTGAACTGATCGGGCGAGAGCGGCGCGTCGGAGGCGCCGAAGTCGACCGTACGGGCGGTGATCGCCGCGATGCCGCCGCCGGAGCCGATCGGCGAGTAGTTGATCTGTGTCCCCGCGGCCTGGTCGTAGGCCGGGATCCACTTCGAAATCAACGGGAACGGAAAGCTCGCGCCGGCGCCCGTGAGCGTGCCGGCAGTCGTCTTGGTGCCGCTGTCGACCGCCGCGCCGGAGACGCCTGCAGCCGCAAGTGAGACCGCAGCGCATGCGAGCGCCGCGATCAGAAGAGCTGTCTTCCTCATAGTCCTCTGTCTCCTCTGAGTGAATGCAACAGTCGGGCGGGAGTCTCCCGCGGGCATCCCTCGCTGGGGGCTGAATGGTGGTGAACACCGCGCGTCGAAGTGGTGAACGCCGCTCACATGTTCGTCACCTAATGTTCACCAGACGTTGACCCACCTCCAGGCGGGCGCCGGGAGAATGCCGCGATGGACATCGACACCCGCAGGGCGGGCTCACAAGGTATGCAGATCGACGTGCCGGAGCAGGCGATCGAGGAGGCCCTCGCTGAGATCACCGGCCGACCCACGGTCTTCGCAATCCAGGATCTCGGCGTCTGGTACGGCAAGTCGCTTGCGCTCGCGGGAGTCACGATGGATATCCGCAAGAACACCGTCACCGCCGTGATCGGCCCCTCCGGTTGCGGCAAGAGCACCTTCATTCGCTGCCTCAACCGGATGAGCGATGCCGTACCGGGGATCAAGGTCGACGGCAAGATCGAGTATCACGGCCACGACCTCCGCGGGTCGAGAATCGACCCGGTCGAAGTGCGGCGGCGCATCGGCATGGTCTTCCAGCGGCCGAACCCGTTTCCGAAGTCGATCTACGACAACATCGCCTTCGCGCTCCGGATCCTCGGGATGAAGGACGATCTCGACGGCCGCGTCGAGCGGGCACTCAGAAAGGCCGTGCTCTGGGACGAGGTCAAAGACCGCCTGAAGGAGAGCGCGCTCGGCCTCTCGGGCGGCCAGCAGCAGCGTCTCTGCATTGCCCGCGCGATCGCCGTCGAGCCTGAAGCGGTGCTCTTCGACGAGCCGTGCTCGGCGCTCGATCCGATCTCCACCTCGGCGATCGAGGACCTGATGCACGAGCTGAAGCGCGAGTACACGCTCGTGATCGTCACGCACAACATGCAGCAGGCGGCGCGCGTTGCGGAGATGACCGCGTTCTTCAGCCTCGACGAAGTCGACGGGCGGCGCACCGGCACGCTGATCGAGTTCGACTCGACCTCGAAGATCTTTACGAACCCGACCGACAGCCGCACGAACGACTACGTGACGGGCCGCTTCGGCTAGCTACCGCGCTCGGCCGCGGATGAATGTGTAGGCGAGAGCCGCGACGGCGGCACCCAGGATCGGCGCAAGTAGGTAGATCCAAATTGCGCGCAGCTCGCCGGCGACGATGCCGGGACCGAGTGAACGGGCCGGGTTCATCGACGCGCCCGTGATCGGGCCGCCGAACATCGCGTCCAGGCCGACGGTGCCGCCGATCGCAATCGCAGCGGCCTCGCCGACTGCCCGCGTGTCGGTCGCGACGGCCATGATCACGAACATCAGGAAGAACGAGAGGATCGCTTCCCAGAGGAAGGCCTGTCCGTCAGAGCCGCTCGGGAAGGTCGCTCCAACGTCCGCGATGTTCCCGAGTGAGCCGCGGAGGATCGCGGCCGCGATCAAGGCACCGGCGAGCTGCGCCCCCCAGTACAGCGGGACGTGGCGACGCGGGAAGTGCCTGGCCAGGGCGAACGAGAAGGTCACGGCCGGGTTGAAATGGGCGCCGGAGACGTGACCCACCGCGTAGATCATGGCCATGATCACGAGCCCGAACGTGATCGCCACGCCGACGTGGCCGAGCGCGCTCGTCTGTTCGTCGACCATGATCGCGCCGCAGCCGGCGAAGACGAGCGCGAACGTCCCGATCGTCTCCGCCACCAAGGCCCGCGCGAGCGGGAGAGACGTCAACTGTCGGCGGGCAGCAGCTGGCCGATCAGCGTCACCACGCGCGTATCGAGCTCGTCGCGGATCCTCCGGACCGTGTCGAGCTCCTGGCCGGCGGGGTCGTCGAGCACCCAATCCTCGTACTTCTTGCCCGGGTAGATCGGGCAGGCGTCGCCGCAACCCATCGTGATCACGATGTCTGCCGCCCGCACCACCTCGTCGGTGAGCGGCTTGGGGAACTCTTCGCTCATGTCGACGCCGAGCTCGATCATCGCCTCGATCACCGCCGGGTTGATCTGCTCGCCCGGATCGCTACCGGCCGACCGGACGTGGATCCGTCCCGCCGAGCGAAGCTTGACCAGGCCCGCCGCCATCTGGCTGCGGCCGGAGTTGTGCACGCACACGAACAGGACTTCCGGCTGCTCCTTGGCGATCACACCCTCGGCCTGTCCAAGCGCCTTGAGGCGCTCACGGGCGAAGCGGTGCGCCAGTACCGGCACGAACACGTTGATGCTGCCGCCGCTCAGCAGGTCGGTCGACTCGGCGATGAAGCGCGCGATCGTCTCCTGCGCAAAGATGCCCGCGAATTCGTTCTGCAGGGCATCTGCAGCCCGCTCGACATGCCGTCGCGTCACGGGATCGAGAACGTCGAGGCTCGCAAGGCCCTTGTCCGACATGATCGCCTCCTCGGCCATCGATGAGAATCAATACGCGCCACGATGATCGCAGACAGCATCGATCGCTGTCAATATCGATTTCTGCGAATATGCGCCGGTGGAGACTCGGCCCATAGCGGTTCTAGCCCTCCCGTGCCCGCCGCTCCTGCAAGGCCCGCTCGAGCAGCGGGAAGCCGACCAACTCGCCAAGGCGCTGAAGACAATCGCCGATCCCGCGCGGCTGCGACTGCTGAGCCTGATCCAGGCGCAACCTGACGGCGAGGCCTGCGTCTGCCACCTGACCGAGCCGCTCGGCCTCTCGCAACCGACGGTCAGCCACCACCTGAAGGTGCTCCGTACCGCAGGCCTTGTCGAACGGGAGCGCCGCGGCAGCTGGGCGTATTACCGAGTCGTCCCCGAAGCGCTGGGCACGCTGCGCGAGATCCTCGGCTAACGCGCACCTCGCGCTTCGCTTCTGAACCCGGGGCGCAAAGCGCCCCCTTTAGGGGTCTTCGCGATGGGAATTCCGCTCCCGCGGAATTCCCATCTGCGGGCAAATTCAGTGCGAGGCGTCCGTGAACTCGCGGAACTCGCCGGTGACGAGGTACGCGGTCTGCTCGCCGATATCGACGGCGTGGTCGCCGATCCGCTCGAGACACCGTGAGACCAGGATCATCCGCAGCCCCCACTCCCGCGCCTCGAGCTCGTGCCCGAGATCGAGCAGGCGGTTGACGACCCGCCGGTTCGCGCGGTCGATCAGCTCGTCCAGCTCCAGGAGCGACTCGGCTGCAACGCGATCTCGCTGCGCCAGCGACCGAAGCGCGACGCGAATCATCTGCTCGGCGCGCTCCCCCATCTCCTTGAAGCCCTCGAGTAGCGCCTCGTCGGGCTGAAGCCCCTCCGTCAGCTTCGTCAGCTTCGCGATCGTGACGCAGAGGTCGCCCATCCGCTCGAGGTGCAGATTGTCCTTCAGGATGGCGAGCACGAGACGCAGGTCGCTCGCAACGGGAGTCTAGCGCGCCAGCAGCAGCTCGATCCCCTGCTCGACCTCGAAGTACTGCGAGTCGATGTCATCGTCGAAGGCGATCACCTCGTCGGCAAGCTCCAGGTCCTGCGAGACGACCACCTCGACCGCAGCGCGGAGCGAACGGAGGACGAGCTCGCCTTCCATGCGAAGCGAGGCCTCAAGCTCGTCGAGCTCTTCCTGAAACGAGACCCGCACTAACCGAACCTGCCCGTCACATAATCCTCGGTGCGCTTGTCGGCCGGGGTTGTGAAGATCTTCGCCGTGCGGTCGTACTCGACGAGGATGCCATTCCGTCTGCCGCCGTTCTCGTCCACCTCGACCGAGAAGAAGGCGGTCATGTCGGCGACCCGGGCAGCCTGCTGCATGTTGTGCGTGACGATCACGATCGTGTACTCGCGCTTCAGCTCGTGCATCAGGTCCTCGATCCGCGTCGTCGAGATCGGATCGAGCGCGGATGCAGGCTCGTCCATCAGAATCACTTCCGGCTCCACGGCGAGGCAGCGCGCGATGCAGAGCCGCTGCTGTTGGCCGCCGGAGAGCCCGAGCGCGCTCTCCTTCAGCCGGTCTTTGACCTCGTCCCAGAGTGCCGCGTGGTGCAGCGCCTGCTCGACGCGGTCGTCGAGCTTGCCCTTCATCCCGAGCACGCGCGGCCCGAAGGCGATGTTGTCGTAGATCGACTTCGGGAACGGGTTCGGCTTCTGGAACACCATTCCGATCCGGCGACGCACCTCCACGGGGTCGACGTCGTTCCCGTAGAGGTCGGCGCCGTGGTAGAGCACGTCCCCGTTGACCGTCGCGCCGGGGATCAGGTCGTTCATCCGGTTGAAGCAGCGGATGAACGTCGACTTGCCGCATCCGGACGGCCCGATGAAGGCGGTGACGTGGTTGCGAAAGATGTCGAGGGTGACGTTCCTCAGCGCGGTCGCGCCGCTGTAGGCCACACCGAGATCACGGACCTCGAAGAGCGGGTCGCGCGGCAACTCCTGCGGATCGGTGTTCTCGGCGAGGGCATCCGCCACGGTCGGCAGTTGAATCTCGGGCCTCTCTCTCGTCTCGGTACTAGTATCGCTCACGTCGACTACGTCCTTCTATCGTAGGAGGAGCCTGCGTCACCACCGCTTGCTGTAGCGGTTGCGCAGGAAGATGGCTGCGGCGTTCATCAGCACGAGAAACATCAGCAGGACGATGATCCCCGTTGCGGCGAGGTCCTGGAAGTCCGCGCGCGGGTCGCCGGCCCAGAAGAAGATCTGCAGCGGCATCGCGAAGAGCGGCGTGTCGTTCGCCTCCGCCGGGTTGATGCTCGGGATCTGAGTGCCGAAGACGACTCCGCCGACGACGATCAGCGGCGCCGACTCGCCGATCGCGCGGGACATGGCGAGGATGGTCCCGGTCAGCATCCCCGGCAGCGCCGCGGGAAAGACCTGGCGCGAGACCGCCTGCCAGCGGGTCGCGCCTAGCGCCATCGCCCCCTGCTCGATCGACACCGGCACGGCGCGGACGGCCTCCCGCGAGGCGATGATGATGATCGGAAGGACGAGCAGCGCGAGCGTCAGCCCGCCCGCGAGCAGCGACTTGCTCAGGCCCATGACGGTGACGAAGACGGCGAGCCCGAGCAGGCCGTAGATGATCGACGGGACCGCGGCGAGGTTCGAGATGTTCACCTCGACGAGACGGTTGATCGGCGGGCCGATCCGAACCCACCATTGCGCGACCGTCGCGACCAGCCGGGCCAACACGAGCCGGAGGCCGGTGATCTCCCGCACGCGCAGCTCGCGCACACGCTTGCGGCGAGCGTCGGCGGCAGCCTGGAGCTGCACGCGGCTGAGCGCCGCGAACTTCTCCAGGTAGAGCGCGCCGGCGAAACCGACGGGCACGGCCACCGTCACGGTGATCATCATCAGGACCAGCGAGCCGCGAATCGCCGAGTTGAAGCCGGCGCGCTCGGCGCTGGTCGAGGTCGGGCTCGTGATGAAGTCCCAGTCGAGGCCGGGCAGGCCCGCGATGAGTACAGAGCCGAAGAGCCAGACGAGCACACCGAGTGCGCACGCGACGGCGCCCAGGATCGCAGCGTGGAAGAGCGCGTCGGCCGGCCGGATCCGCTTCTTCGCCAGCGGACGAGGCGCAACCCGATCTGCAGCTTGCGAGGTCACTGGTACACCGTCCTGTAGCGCCGCACGATCCGCAGGGCCACGATGTTGATCGTGAGCGTGACGAGGAAGAGCACGATCCCGACGCCGAAGATCGACTCGTACTGGATGCTTCCGCGCGTCGCCTCGCCCTGCGAGATCTGGACGATGTACGCGGTGATCGTCTGCATCGGCTCGCGGGGGTCGAGGGTCAGGTTCGGGAGCGTCCCCGCCGCGAGCGTGACGGCCATCGTCTCGCCGACGGCGCGCGAGAGGGCGAGTACGATCGCCGCCATGATCCCGGAGAGCGCCGCCGGGAAGACAACCTTCGTTGCCACCTGCCTTCGCGTGGCACCGACGCCGTAGGCGCCCTCGCGCATGGCCTCAGGGACGGCCCGCATCGCGTCCTCTGAGAGCGAGCTGATCAGGGGCGTGATCAGGACGCCGACGACGAAGCCTGCGGCGAGGGCGTTGAAGAGGCGGCCCTCCGGGATCAGGCCGATGTCCTGGAACACAGGCGTGACGGAGTCGAGGGCGAAGAACCCGAGCACAATCGTCGGCATGCCCGCGAGCAACTCCAGGATCGGCTTCACGACCTTACGGAAGCCTTCGGGGGCGTACTCGGAGAGATAGATCGCCGCCCCGAGGCCCAGCGGGACGGCGACGAACGCGGCCATCAGGGCGATGTAAATCGACGCCCACAGGAGCGGCCAGATGCCGAACTCGCCGTTGACCGGCTGCCACGTCGTCGTGAAGAGGAACTCACGGAGCCCGACCTCGGCCAAGAACGGCTCGCCTTCCGTGAGCAGCGTCACGACGATCCCGACGGTCATCAGGACCGAGACGAGCGCGGCGGCGGCGAGAAGCAGGCGGATCACCTGCTCCCCCGGCCGCCGCCGGCCGGAGGGGAGCCCGCGGGCGTCCACGGCGCTCACCTCCCGATCGTTCCTGCGTCAGCCCCCAGACCTAGCAACCGGCCTTCGTGATCGACTCGTCGACGGCCTCCTGGGGAGCGGGCACGAACTGCTGCTCCTCGGCGAGCGAGACCGCGTTCTCGAGGTAGTAGCACACGAACGCCTTCACCTCCGGGCGGCTGATCGCATCGGTCTTCACGTAGATGAAGAGCGGGCGAGAGAGCGGGTAGGCACCGGACGTGATCGTCTCGGGAGTCGGCTCCACGCCGTCGACCTTGAACAGCTTCAGCGTGTCCGCGTTCGCCTCGTAGTAGGTGAAGCCGAAGTAGCCCATCACCCCGGGGGCGCTCTGGACGGCGCGCACGATCACGTTGTCGTCCGCGGAGGCGGTGTAGTCCTGCCGCGGCGTGATCACCTCGCCGGCGGCGTCCTCGCCGAGCACCTCTTCGTTGAAGAAGTCGTACGTGCCCGACTGCGAGTCGGGGCCTGCGAGCGTCAGCTCTAGGTCGTTGAAGCCGCCGTCCGGGATCGCGTCCCAGTTCTTGATCGTCGAGTTCGGCTCCCACACAGCCTTGAGCTGCTCGAGGGTGAGCTCGTCGCCGCCGACGTCGGAGTCGACCCCGGTGACGATGGTGATCCCGTCCGAGGCGACGCGGAACTCCTCCCATTCGATGCCGCCGTCCTCGCACGCCTTCGTCTCGTCCTCGTCGATCGGCCGCGACGCGTCCGAGATGTCAGTCTCGCCTGCGCAGAAGCGCTCGAAGCCGCCGCCGGTGCCGGAACTGCCGACGGTGATGTTGACATCGGAGTTCTCGCCCGAGAACGCCTCTGCCGCCGCGGACGTGAGGGGAGCGACCGTCGAGGAGCCGTCGATCGAGATGTTGCCCGAGAGGTCGCCGCCGCCACCGGCCTCGGTCGTCGCAGTGGTGTCGCCGCTCGAGGCGTCGTCGTCGCCGCCGCAGCCCGCAGCTACCAGCGCCAGCAGGGTGAGCAGCAGTGCAATGCCTGTGAGGAATCTGAGTGGGTTCGTCATCGCGCGAGTCTTCCAACTGCGCCCTCCGGACGGGGGTGCCGGATGGTGACGATCTTGTAAAAGAGTGGTGAAGAAAGCGTGGTGAAAAAGCTACGCCCGAGTGGGGAACGCGCAAGAGATCTCGAGCCCGCGCCCACGTCCACCGTGCGCCTCCACTGTCCCCCCGGCCGAGGTGACAACATGCTTCACGATCGCCAGGCCGAGGCCGGTGCCGCGCGAGCCGCGTGAACGATCGGCGCGGTAGAAGCGCTCGAACAAGCGCGCGAGATCGGCCTGGTCGACGCCCGCGCCGTCGTCGACGACGCGAAGCACCACCACGCCGTTCGACCGGCGCACGGAAAGGATCGCGTTCGCTCCTGTGCCCGCATAGCGAATCGCGTTTTCGGCCAGGTTTCGAGCGACGACCCGAAGCATCCGCGGCCGCACCTCGGCGGTCGCGTCCTCGTCTCCCTCGACATAGAGCGACACGCCGGCGCGCGCCGCCTGCTCCTCCAGCTCCGAGGCGACCTCGTGCAGGACGGGCAGCACCGGCTCGGCTCCGAGCGAGACGACCCGCGTCCCGGATTCGAGCTCCGCCAGGAAGAGGACTTCGTCGATCAGCTCCACAATCTGGTCGATCTCGCGGCGCGACTGCTCGAGAAGCTCAGGCACGTCCTCGCCCGGGAGGCCGGCGAGCTCGAGCAGCGAGAGCAGCCGTGCAAGCGGCGTGCGCAGCTCGTGCGAGACCGCAGCCGTGAAGCCCGAGCGCAGCTCCTCGTACGCGGCGAGATCTCCTGCCTCGGAGAGGTACACAAGCCGCTCCGTGTGGCTGCCCACCTGGTAGCTGACCACGAGCGGTGCGCGGCCGGCATCCGTGCGAAGCAGCTCCGCGGACAGCAGCTCGCCTTCGCGCACGCCCTCGAAGGACTGGCGCGCCCGGCGGCTCGCGGCGAGCACGCGTCCCTCTTCGTCGATGACGACAACCGCTTCTCGGCTCTCTTCGACGAGCACGCGGCCGCGTTGCGAGTCACGGTCCATGTTGCGGTTCTAACAGAGGGCTGGCCCGTCGGTACCTCTTCACCATCTGTATACCATCTCTTCACCACTATTTGCCCCCGACGACATCCGGGGGCTTTCATGATCTCGACACCAGATGGCGAAGGTTCTGATCATCGAGGATGACGACGTCATCGCCCAGGGCATGGCGCGCCACCTGACCGCGGCGGGCTTCGACGCTGTCGGTGTCGCGAACGGCGAGACCGGCCTCGCCAGGCTCCGCTACGAGCAGCCCGATGTCTGCGTCCTCGACCTGATGCTCCCGGGCATCGACGGGTGGCGCGTGATCGAGCAGGCACGCAGCGAGGGGATCGGCACGCCGATCGTCGTCGTCAGCGCCCGCGGCACCGAGCACGACAGGATCAACGCGCTCGAGCTGGGAGCCGACGACTACATCGTCAAGCCGTTCTCGATGACGGAGCTCGCGGCCCGGGTGGCCGCGGCCGCTCGGCGAGGCACCCGCGCCCAGGAGCCGCGACGCGGTGACGAGATCAACGTCGAGGAGTTGCGACTCGACCCACGCAACGTCCAGGCTTACATCGACGGCGAGAGCGCCGAGCTGACGCCGACCGAGTTCCGACTGATCTACGCGCTCGCGCTCGACCAGGGCCGTGTCCTCACCCGCGACGAGTTGCTGCAGCGGGTCTGGGGGCGGCGCGCGTCACACCGCGACCGCACCGTCGACGTCTTCGTCCGCAAGCTGCGGGAGAAGATCGACGCCCGCTCGTCCACGAACACGTTCATCCAGACGCGCTACGGCGTCGGCTACAAGCTCGACCCCGCCCCCAAGTAACCGCCCGTTCCGGGTTAGAGTCGGCGCGTGGACGCGTACCGCACCCCGGACGAGCAGTTCGACGGCCTGCCCGGCTACGACTTCGAGCCGCGCTACGTCGAGCAGGACGGACTCCGGATGCACTACCTCGACGAGGGCTCCGGCTCGCCGGTGCTGCTTCTCCACGGCGAGCCGACGTGGTCCTACCTCTACCGGAAGATCGTTCCCGAGCTCACGCCCTCAGCCCGGGCGATTGCGCCCGACTACTTCGGCTTCGGGCGCTCGGACAAGCCGCTCCGGATCGAGGACTACTCCTACGACTTCCACACGGCGTCGATCGTGCGACTGGTCGAGGCTCTCGACCTGCACGATGCGACCGTCGTCGTGCAGGACTGGGGCGGCCCGATCGGGCTCCGACTCGCGGTCGAGCATCCGGACCGGGTCAGCCGGCTCGTGATCATGAACACCGGCATCGGCGGCGGCCGGCCACCCTCGGACGAGTGGCTGCGCTTCCGCGACTGGCTGGTGCGACTCGGCACCGAGGTCATCCCCGGCCGGCTCGTCCAGATCTCCGCCGTGCAGCCGATGAGCGACGAGGTCGAGGCGGCTTACAGCGCGCCCTGGCCGGTCCCCGAGTCGAAGGCCGGAATCCTCGCCTTCCCGGGGCTCGTCCCGATCTCGCCCGACCACCCCGACACGCCCGCGCACCTCGCGGTTCGAGAACAGCTCGGGCGCTGGGAGAAGCCGGCGCTCGTCCTCTTCTCCGACTCCGATCCGATCTTCTCGGTCCGCGCGGCCGAGCGAATCGCAGCGCACATCCCGGGCGCGCTCGAGCCGGAGACGGTGGCAGACGCCGGGCACTTCCTGCAGGAAGATCAGGGTGAGGAGATCGGCAGGCGGATCGCGCGGTTCGTCGCCACTCCGTAACCCGAGTCACGCGTGCCTGGCACGTGCCTGACACCGGTGACCCAGGTCACGCGTACCTGGCACCGGTGACCAGCGTCACGCGTGCCTGACACGTCCCTGACACGCGTGACCCAGGTTACGCGGATGGCTCGTGGTGCTCGGCTTCGACCTCGAGGTGCGGTAGCCAGCCGAGCCAGCTCGGCAGCCACCAGTTGCGGTCGCCGAGCAGCTCCATCGCTGCCGGCACGAGCACCGAGCGGATCAGCGTCGCATCGAGCAGGAGAGCGACCCCAACCCCGAACCCCATCTGCTGGAACATCACGAGCTCGCCGGTCGCGAACCCCGCGAAGACGACGATGATGATCAGCGCCGCGCCCGTGATCAGGCGTGCTGTCGTCCGGACCCCGAACGCCACCGCCTCGCTCGAGTCGCCGGTCTGCGTGTAGCGCTCTCGGATCCGGCTGAGCAGGAAGACGTGGTAGTCCATCGAGAGCCCGAAGAGGACGGAGAAGAGGAAGAGCGGCAGCCACGCCTCGATCGACTCGACCTGCGGGAAGCCGAAGAGCTCGTTACCGACGCCCTTTTGGAAGACGAGCACGATCAGGCCGTACGCCGCTCCCACCGAGAGCAGGTTGAGCACGATCGCCTTCGCCGGCACTACGAGCGAGCGGAACGCGATCGTCAGCAGCACGAAGCTGAAGCCGAGCACGAAGAGGAAGACAATTGGGAGCCAGCGGTCCAGCATCTGGCGGTAGTCGACGATCTCCGCGGTCTCGCCGGTGACGTAGACGGCCGCGCCGGACCCGGCCATCGCCTTCGGCACCACCTTGGCCCGCAGCCGCTCGACCGCCTGCACCGCCGCCTCGTCGCGGCTGTCACCACGGATCTGCGCCTCGACGGTCGCCAGCTCACCGTCCGGGGATGTCGAGGCCTCAGGGGCGCGGAAGGCTGGGTCGAGCGAGAGCAGGTCGACGAGAGTGTCGACGCCGCGTCTGGTCGCGCTGTCGAGGTCGCCCTCGACCACCACCTGCGCCGAGTCGACCGTCCCGACCCCGAATTCGCGCTCGAGCGCGTTGAAGCCGTCCTTCGACGTGTAGCCGTCCGGGATCGTGCGCACGCCGGCCGAGCCGGTGCGAAGCTCGAGTGCCGGCAGCGCGAGTGCGACCAGAATCGCCACCGAGGCGATCAGGCTGAACCACGGCCGCCGCTGCACGCGCGAAACGACCCCGCCCCAGAAGCGGCCCTCACCCGTCGCGCCGCGCCCCAGGAACGGGAGGCGCAGCGCGTCGACCCGGTCGCCGAGCAGCGACAGCACCGCCGGCAGCAGGGTCGTCGCCGCTGCCACCGTGGTCACTCCGACGAGAACGGCGCCGAGCGCGAGGCTACGCAGGATCGTGTCCGGCACCAGCAGCATCCCGCTGAGCGCGATCACGAACGCCGTGCCGCTGAAGAGCACCGCTCGGCTCGCGGTTCGTCCGGTCGCCTCGATGGCATCGACCTTCTCGATTCCCCGCCCCCGCTCCTCGCGGAAGCGGGAAACGACGAAGAGCGCATAGTCGACACCGAGCGCGAGTCCCATGCCCGTGAGCATGTTGACGATGAAGAACGAGACCTCCCACACCTGCCCGACGATCGCCACGAGCGCCAGCGCGAAGACGATGGAGACGATCGCCAGCAGCAGCGGCACGAGCGAGGCGACGACGGCCCCGAAGACAAAGAGCAACACGATCAGCGCCGCCGGCAGCCCGAAGAAGAGCTCGCCCTCCTTGAGGTCCTTGTTCGAGAGCGTGAGCAGGTCGTCGTCCGCGGTGAACTCGCCCGTGATCGTCACCTCGTAGGGACCGCCGTCGGCGCGTTGGACGACGTCGATCACGTCCGTGATCCCGTCCTCCGCGTCATTACCCATCCCGATCGCTATCACCGTCGCATCGCGGTCGCGTGACACGAGGCTCGCATCGTTCGAGCTGTACGTCGTGACGACCCTGTAGGTGCGGCCGGTCGCCTCGAGCGCGGCGGCGAGCTGCTCGACCGCCCGGCGCACGTCGGGGTCTGTCGTCACGTCCGTGCCGGGCGCGCGGAAGACCACGACCTCGTTGACGAAGTCGTCCGAAGGACGGGCATGCCTTCCGAGCGCGGCATAGCCCTGTTCCGACTCCGGGTTGTTCGTGACGTGGGCGTCGGTCGTGATCGCAGACGGCAGCTTGAGCGCGATCGCAGCGATCGAGACAACGAAGACCACACCCCAGATGGCGACCATCCGCTTCGGGTGCAGCGCCGCGTGCCGGGCAAGCCGCTCGGTCATGACTGCACGCTAGTGACCCAGATGGGGGACGCGCAATAGCGTCAATCTGGTAAACTCATAACCAGGTTAATGGTTAACGACGTTATCACTGATCCCCTCACTGCCGCCAATCAGCTGCGGCCGGTGCTGCTGCGGCTCTCGCGCGAGTTGCGCCAGGAGACAGAGCAGCTCGGTGTCACCAGCCGTCAGGTCACCCTTCTCTGGCTCATCCGCGGCAACCCCGGAATGAGCCTGCGCGAGCTCGCTGCCGAAGAGCGAATCTCGGCTCCCGCGCTCTCGGGGTACGTCGACCGGCTCGAGAAGGCAGGCCTCCTCGCACGCGTCCGCGACGAGGGCGACCGCCGCCGCGTCGGCCTTGCCCTCACGGATGAGGGAGAACGGCTGTTGCGGCGCGTCCGCGCCCGCCGCACGACCTGGCTCGCCGACCGCCTCCGCGGTCTCGACGACGACGAGTTGGCGGCGATAGAGGCCGCGATCGAACCGCTCGGAAAGCTTCTGTGACGGCGGCTCTGCTCGCGCTGAACGCGCGCACCTTCTCCAGCCTCCGGCGGCACCGCAACTACCGCCTCTTCTTCACCGGGCAAGTGATCTCGGTGAGCGGCACCTGGATGCAGAACATCGCGCTCGCCTGGCTCGTGGTTGAGCTCACGCACTCCCCGCTGGCCGTCGGTG
>JAXIPI010000330.1:0-8375 GCA_045403015.1 Gaiellaceae bacterium
CTTCGGGTCGAGGACACCGGTCCCGGTCTGAAGACCGAAGAGCTCGAGCGGGCGTTCGAGCGCTTCTACCTCTACTCCCGCTACGGCCGCGAACGTCCGGTGGGCACCGGGCTTGGACTCGCGATCGTGAAGGAGCTCGCGGAGGGCATGGGTGGCTCGGTCGCCGCAGCGAGCGCACCCGGCGAGCTGACCGTCTTCACCGTGCGCCTTCCCGTCGCCACCACGGGCGGCAGCGAGCACGCCGGCACGGCGCTCACCAGCGTCTGAGCGGTTTTACCGGCGTTTTACGTTCGGCGTACTGCCGGCTGACAGGCCCCGGAGAGGATGGGCCTACGAAATCGACCCGACAGCTTCGACAGGAGGGACTCTCATGAAGAAGGTCAGATACATGGTCGGCACCATCGCGGCCCTCACAGCTCTCGTCGCCACCGGGGCCGCGATCGCACACGGCGTCGTGGTCATCAAGGGCACGATGAAGGCCGACACCCTCACCGGCACGCCGGGCAAGGATCGCATCATCGCCCGTGCAGGCGACGACCTCGTGAATGCCGGTGACGGCAACGATCACGTCTACGGCAACCGCGACAACGACACGCTGAACGGCGACGGCGGCAACGACCGTGTCTGGGGCGGTTACGGCAACGACACCGTCAACGGCGGCGACGGGGACGACGTTCTCCGCGGGCGCCCGGGCGACGACGCCCTCGACGGCGGCCCCGGCAACGACCGCATCTGGCCCGGCCGCGGCACCGACACGCAGAACGGCGGCGACGGAGACGACGTGCTCCACTCGCTCGCGCGCGACAAGCAGGTCGACACGATCGACTGCGGCGCCGGCAACGACGTGCTCTGGCTGAACGCCAAGGAGACCACGGACGTCTACGTCAACTGCGAGACCGTGAAGTCGGTCGCCGTGCTCGGCGACGGCGACGACTCCTAGCGAATCCGTTTCACACCGACGGCCGGGGGCCTGTGGTGCCTCCGGCCGTTTTCGTTTCTGCATGTCCCCCGGTTGAGGGACGACGGCAACTGTGTCGGGCGCCGATACTCACCGTATTGCGGTGAACGAACCCCGGTCCCTTGCGGCGGCCGGAGAGGACAGGTGCATTCATGGTTGACCTTGCTAGCGGTCCGAGCGCGTCGGCGAGCCTGCTTGGCGGCTCCGAGCCTCCGTTGAGTCCCGAGATGGTGGGAGGCTCTCCGTCGTTTCTCGAGGTGCCCGTACCCTTGAAGCCGATCCCGACGGTGATGTCGACGACGACGCTGCCGGCGCCGGCCCCGATTCCCGATCCGCCGGCGCCGATTGCGGCCTTCGACCCGCCCGCGTTGGTCGAGGCACCGCCGCTCGAGACGACCGCGGCGCGGCTGGTCGTGCGGATGCTGGGCGGCGACGAGCTGGAGCTCGGCACGTTCGACGATCGGAGTGCGGCGATCGAAGCGGCAAAGGAGCTCGTGGCGAGCTTCAGTGCCGCCGAGGAGTCAGGCGACTGGCCGGAGCTGGACGGACGCTTCCTCCGCCCTGCCTCGGTCGCCTCGATCGACGTACTCGTCGCGTAACTCGTCCGGGCGCCGGTCGGCTGGAGAAATCACGCTTCCGAGGGACGGCGGCTAGGCGACTTTTGGCACATAGTGAGCGTGTGGAGTGGCACATCGCTCCGCAGCCGCCAACGTTCTAGGAGCCGCAGTGCACGCCTATGCCGAGCCGCCGCTTAGTCCCGCCATCGTCGGTTCTGAGTATCGCCCCACCCCGCTCGATCTACAGCGCCGGGTGGTAGTCCGGCTGCGCGACGGCGAGACAATTCTCGTCGGCGGTGCACCCTCGTACGAGGCCGCGCTCGTGCTCGCGCAGAAGACGATCGCAAAGTTCGCGGACGTCAAGGACGGCGAATGGCCGATGCTCGGCGACCGCTTCCTGAATCCGGACGCGATCGTCTCGGTCGACGTCCTCAAGTGGCACTAGAGGCTTGATGTGGAATTGGCGGGCTGTGGGGCTGTTCCAGACCAAGCCAGGGCGGCTAGGCGTCCGAAGCGCAGGCTGGCTGCCTGCGTGAGGACGACGAGACGGCCTGGCGCCGTGTCTGGGGCGGCCCCACAGACCCACTCAGGTTTCACATCAAGCCTCTAGCCCGAGGGCTCAATTCCCCTATCCGCAGCGGCTGGACGGCTTATTTTGGCGCCTCAAGTGCCGATAGCAACAGCATGGCCCGTTCAGCAACGGCCTGGTCACTCCGGGCTTACTTTGCGCTCCTGTTCGCTCTCGTCGTCGGCGGCTCGATCGCCGGCGCGTTCTACACGGACAGGGAGGCGGCACACGATGCGCGTGGCGCGGCGAAGCGTGACCTTGTCTTCTCCGCGACGACGGCGGCGAAGCAGCTCGGGGACCATGTGGTGCAGCTGAAGGCCACCGCGGCCGGACTCGCTGCCAATCCTCAGATAACACAGGTCTTCGCGAATCCCAAAGCGTGCACCCTCTCCTTCGAGGGTTTCGGCGGCCCGGACCGTGGCCACATCGACATCATCCGGCCCGACGGCACGGTTGCGTGTTCCTCGAGGCCACTCGCGGTCGCGGCGACCCAGAAGGGCTACGGCACGAGCGCCTGGCTTCGACGCGCGCTTGCCGAGTCGCTCCTGATCGCGCCGGCAGTCGATGACGTCGGCGGCGGACGCGTGCTGATCGCGACCGCGCCTATTCCGGGACGAAAGGGATTCGTGGCCGTGTTCGCCGACCTCACGGCGACCGTCACGGCGCTGTCCAACCTCTACGGCGGTGATCGCCGTCACGTCTTTCTCGTCACGACCGCCGGCGATACCCGCGTCATCTCACGCTCGATCCAGCCCGAGCGGTGGAGCGGGAAGCACCTGACGTACGGCAGGGTCAACCCCCAACCGGGCTCGGAGTGGCGCGACCTCGACGGAGTGCCGCGCCTGTACGCGCGAGCGCCGGTGCCGCACGCACCCTGGAACCTGTACGTCGGCGTCGACCGGTCCGCCGTGCTTGCCCCAGTCGAGCACCTCAGGACACGCCAGCTGGTGACGATCGCGGCCGGGCTCGCGTTGCTTCTCCTCGCACTTGCCGTCATCTATCGAAAGGTCGCGTCGCCGATTCGACGCCTGAGCGCAGCGGTCCACAGGGCACCGGCGGAAGAGACGCCTGAGCCCGTGGCGGTGTCGGGACCGAAGGAAGTGCGGGCGCTTGCGGAGGACCTGAATGCGCTCGCGGCTTCGGTGCATGCGGAGCTCACGGAACGGCGCCGGGCCGAGACGACCGCAAGGGCCTCCGAAGATACCTATCGGCTCCTCTTCCAGGACAACCCGAGCCCGATGTACGTCTACGACCTCGAGGGCGGCATCCTCGTCGCCGTCAACGACACTGCCCTCGCCCTCTACGGCTATTCGCGCGACGAGTTCGTCGGGATGTCCGTCGAAGACCTCATCGCTCCGGCCGAACTGGACCGGTTGCACACCACCGTCGGCCACCTCAGGGCCGGCCTCCGCAGCGGGCTCAGCAACTCTGGCATCTGGTCCCACCGTCGGCGCGATGGCTCCGAGCTCGACGTCGAGATCACGGCAACCGACCACGTCTTCGACGGGCGCAAGGCCCGCGTCGTGCTCGCCTTCGACGTGACCGAACGCGTCGAGGCGGAGCGGCTCATTCGCGTCAGCGAGGCTCGCTACCGCGATCTGTTCGAGAACGCGAGCGATCTGATCGCGACCGTGGATCTGGACGGCCGCGTGACCGATGTGAACGAAGCCTTCCTCCGCTCGACCGGCTACAGCCGCGAGGAGCTCCTCGAGCTGCGCCTCGAGGACCTGATTCCGGTGGAGTCGCGCGAGGCTCTCGACCAGGCACGCACCCGGAAGCTCGCCGGCGCTCTGGACAGCGTCTACGAGCACAAGCTGCTCGCGCGCGACGGCACGCATATCCAGATGGAGGTCGCGAGCCGGCTGATCTTCGAGGACGGCAAGCCGGTCGGCACCGAAGCCATCTGCCGCGACATCAGCGAACGCAAGGAGCTCGAGGAGCAACTGCGGCAGGCACAGCGGCTCGAAGCGATCGGACGGCTCGCCGGCGGTGTCGCTCACGACTTCAACAACCTCCTGACGGTGATCAGCGGCTACACCGAGACTCTGCTCGAGGGGCGCGACCGCGCGTCTGAGCCGGAGCTCGACCAGATCGCAGCCGCTGCCGAGCGGGCGGCCATCCTCACCCGTCAGCTCCTCGCGTTCAGCCGACGCCAGGTGCTGCTCCCGCGGGTCCTCCAGCTGAACGACGTCGTTGCCGGCCTGACGCCGATGCTCTCGAGGCTGATCGGCGAGGACGTCGAGCTCGTCGCAACGCTCGCGCCTTCCCTGGATCCCGTGCTCGCCGACCCGAATCAGCTCGAGCAGGTCCTCGTGAACCTCGCCGTCAACGCGCGCGACGCAATGCCCAACGGTGGGTTGCTCACGATCCGCACGGAGAACGTCGAGCTCGACGAGGAGTACGTCGCTCAGCACACCGACGCCGTCGTCGGCCACCACGTGATGCTCTCCGTCAGCGACACGGGTGTCGGCATGGACGCCGAAACGCTCTCGCACGTCTTCGAGCCGTTCTTCACCACGAAGCCGCTGGGGATCGGCACGGGGCTCGGCCTTGCGACGGCCTACGGGATCGTCAGGCAGAGCGGCGGCAGCATGTGGGTCTACAGCGAGCCCGGGCAGGGGGCGACGTTCAAGGCGCTCCTGCCGCGCGCCGACTCGCCGGCGAGCGAAGAGACTGCGCCCGCGCCGACGCCCGTTGCGGCCAGCGGCTCCGAGACGATCCTGCTCGCCGAGGACGAGGAATCGCTCCGGCGGCTCTCGGCGCGCATCCTCGAGCAGCGTGGCTACACGGTGATCGCAGCCGAGACGGCGACCGAGGCGCTGCGGATCGCCGAACGGAACGGGCGGACGATCGACCTTCTACTCACGGACCTCGTGATGCCGGAGCTCAGCGGCACCGCACTCGCGGAACGCGTGTCCCAGCTGCTTCCAGACATCCGCGTGCTCTTCATGTCCGGCTACGCCGACGACGTCGTCTCGAGAAACGGCGCGTTGACGCCCGGATCGGCCTTCCTCGAGAAGCCGTTCAGCGCGAACGATCTCGCCACGAAGGTGCGCGAGACACTCGACGCGGCCTAGAGCCGGTCGATCGTAACGACCTGGTGTAACGCGGTTGATTCCGCACTGGGGCTGGTCTACGCTCGCCGCTCAGGCGACGAGTTCCGAGAGGCGTCATGAACGCGTGCTTCGATCGTTGCTGCGGCACACAAGCAGACTGCGGCGAGAGGTTCCGCCGTGGCCCTCCTTCCTAGGCCGTCACCTGGGCCGCTAGCGCGCCCGCCACCCGGCGTGCCTCGTCGACCATTCCCGACCTTGGAAGGAGCAGGAAATGGCACGCGCAAGGAACGCCGCGGGCGGCGGCCGGATTCGCGTCGAGGCGGATGTGCTCGACGTCCGCAAGGACGACGAGACTCCTGAGCTCGTCGCGTACGCCTTCGGCGCCGGCGGCAAGCTTCTCAACACCGCCTCGCTGAAGGACGGCAAGGGCAGCGTCTCCATCCCGGACACGAAGGAGCCCGAGGCGGTACGGGTGCTCGTCGGGCCGCCGATCGACCGGGACGACGACGGGGAGATCCTGCAGACGCTGATGCGCATCGGCGCGCCCGAGTCGATGGTGCGCCTCGACGAGTTGAAGGACGCGGTCGTCCTGCCGCTCGACCGCGTGATCTGGGGGTGCTGGCTGCGCTTCTGCACCGTCCGCGGGGCGTTGTTGAAGCGGACGCTCTCCGGAGGGATCCACATCGACCTGCCGGTGTGCGAGGCAGAGGTGGAGATCTACGAGGTCGACCCGATCACGATCATCTGGCCGAAGATCCCGGACCTCGTGATCGACCGGATCCGGGACGTCATCCGGAAGCCCTGGCCGCCACCGCCGCCGCCGGAGGAGCGCTTTCCGCACGGAGTCCCCTTCCCGCCGAAGCCGGGGCCAGGCCCGGATCCATCCCCGATCTTCGAGGGAACAGGATTTGAGGCCGCGGCTCAGCCGATGGCCGCGCAGGCCTCGTTCGCACCCTCGCTTCAGATTCGCGAGGAGGTGACGCACCTTCTCGACGAGCTGCGCGGCAAGGAGGGCGCGGAGCTCGAGCTGAAGGAGGTGGCTTCGTCCGCGGCCGCGTTCCGGAAGGCGGAGGCCGTGGAGGAAAGGCTCTTCACGTTCGACTCGGGCGAGCCGACGACGGCCGACACCGGCGAGATCGTGGCTTCACTGCGCGCGCTCTCGGAGGTACCGGAGGTGCGCATCGCTGCAGATGCGGGACTCTCGCCGTTCAAGTCCGCTCTGCTGAAACGGCCTGAGCTCCTGCAGCCCCTCCTCTGCTGGCTCTGGCCGCAGGCGGTGACGATGCAGCTCGTCGCAACGGTGACCACGGACGACTGCGGTCACTTCCGCGCGGTCTTCTACCGCGGCTGCTCGAGCGACGTGCCGGACCTCTACTTCAAGGCGTACCGGCGCATCGGCTGGTGGCGGATCCCGATTCTCGCGCCGCTCCCGGTCGCCTGCCACACGTGGTGGGACTACGCATGCGGAACCGAAGTGACGCTGTGGACGACAAGCCCGTGGGCGCACACATGCCCACCCTGCCCGCCGATCATCGCGCCCGACCACTGGGTGCTGCCGATGGCGGTCGGGAACACGTCGCTCGCCTCGATTCGCGGCACGAGCCTCGCGCTCCAGCCGTCGACGACCCCGAGCAACATCGGGCTGACCGGAGGTGGCGCGCCGTGGGGCGGCTCGCTTCGCTTCCGGATCGAGTTCGACGCGTCGCTCCGAACCGACCTCAACGTGCGCTACTACCGCGTGCGGTGGCGCAAGGTTGGCAGCGGCAATCCGTTCATGCCGCTGACCTCCGACATCCGGCGCCACTACGCGCACATGGTCGGGCCCTTCAACCTCGTCATCGACCCGTACCTGCTCGGGCCGCAGACAGTCGGCGGGTCGGCGAACCTGTACGAGATCCCGCCCGCGCTGCCGCCGATCGGGCAGTGGGTGATCGCGGACGCGGTCGAGGACACGACCAGCTCGCTGTTCGCCTCGCAGACGTTCGCGCCTCCCGCCGGGGCCGGGTTGTACGAGTTCGAGCTGACCCTGTTCACCGCAGCCGGGGCAGCGGTGAACGCGACCACGGCCGGCATCGCCTTCCGGGTCCCGACGACAACGGACCTGACGGCGACGATCCCGACCGCGAACGCAGCCGCTCTCGGGCTCGTGACCGAGGCCGGACGGTTCGTGATGCAGCTGCACGTCGACAACAACGCGTGCACTGCGCTGATCGACCCGCCGATCGTCTCGGGCTCGGTCTCCGCGGATCCGTGTGGGCTGCTCCGCTACGGGTCTGGCAGCGACGCGGTCACGCTCGGGTACACCGCGTCGCATCCGAACGGGTTCGCGACGTACTCGTTCGGGGTGCAGAAGGGCGTGATACCGATCGCGTCGGTCGCGCAGAGCGGGCCGGTGGGGGCACCGCCAGGGGTGCACTCGGTGGCGACCACCGCCGGGGCGCTGCTCGGGTCCTGCACGATCGCGGGCTTCGCCGAGACGTTGTCCGTCTGGGCGATGGCAACCGACGGCTGGTCCCGCCTCTCCGGCTACGACGACCACAAGGTGCGGGCCTTCGCGCTTGCGCCGACCGGGGCGTAGCCGCCCACCGGATCTGCCCCTCGGCGCGGGCCGAGGGGCAGATCCGGTTGAGGTAGGTTCGCAGCATGCCGACACACGTCGTCTACTACGCCGCGATGAGCCTCGACGGGCGGATCTCCGGGCCCGATCACGATCTGTCGTTCCTCCAGACGCTGTCGAGCGGGCCTGAGGGCGGCGACTACGCGAGCTTCTACGCGAGCCTCGACTCGCTGATCATGGGCGCCCGGACCTGGGACTTCATGGTGCGACACGGGTCGTGGCCGTACGGCGACAAGCCGACGTGGATCGTCACCCACGCGGAGTCGCTCGCCGCGCTCGCCGGAGCGGAGCCGATCGAACTGTTCGCTGGGGATCTCGCCGAGCTGGTGCGGCTGATCGGCGAGCGCGGGCTGAAACGGACGTGGCTGATCGGCGGCGGCGACCTCGCCGGCCAGATGCTGGCGGCCGACCTGCTCGACGAGCTCGTCCTCAGCGTGGCGCCGACGCTGGTCGGCCGCGGTCCGGCACTGGCGGACGGAGAGTTCCCACTGCGGAAGTTCGAGCTCGTCGAGCTCGAGCGCCTCGGTGAGGACGGTGTCCGCCTGCGCTACGAGCGGAAGCGCTAAGTCACGAACGAGGCCGGGCTCTCGCCCGGCCTCGCACCGCGAACGGTCGTGCG
>JAXIPI010000159.1:0-7607 GCA_045403015.1 Gaiellaceae bacterium
TCCTCGGCCCGCGGGTCGCCCTCGTCGAACGAGTACGCGAGGAGCTCCGCATAGCCCGTGATCGCCGTGAGCAGCTGCGGCAGTCGCAGAAGATGGAGGCCGTGGGCCAGCTCGCGGGCGGCATCGCTCACGACTTCAACAACATGCTCACGGCGATCACGGGCTATGCGGAGCTCCTCGCGTACTCGTTCGACGAGGGCGACCCGCGGGCCGAGGACGTCGAGCAGGTCCGGAAGGCCGCGGCCCATGCGGCCGTGCTGACGCGACAGCTGCTCGCGTTCAGCCGCAAGCAAGTCCTGCTCCGCCAGCGGCTCGACGTCAACGATGTCGTGCGCGGACTCGAGTCCATGCTCGCGCGGACACTCGGAGGCGAAGTCGAGCTCACGACCTCCTTCGCCGAGACACTCCCCACCGTGGAGACCGATCCCGACCAGCTTGCACAGGTCGTGCTGAACATCGCCCTCAACGGCCGTGACGCAATGCCTGGCGGCGGCCGCCTGACGATCGCGACGAGCGATGTCGAGCGCGAAAGCACGCCGTTCGTCTGCATCGAGGTCACCGACACCGGAACCGGCATGGACGACGACGTCCGCAGCCGGGTATTCGAGCCGTTCTTCACGACGAAGGACACCGGCAAGGGGACGGGGCTCGGCCTCGCGACCGCGTACGGATTCGTCAGCCAGAGCGGCGGCAGGATGGAGATCGAGTCCGAGCTCGACCAGGGCTCGACGTTCCGCGTCCTGCTTCCCGCCGCCGCCTAGAGGACGATCTCGGCAGCAGTTCCTTGCATGCCGGCGAGCCGCGGCACTGCTGCGAGGACGCTCTCGCGGGCGCAGAAGGCGATGTCCTCCTCGAGTCCCGGCGGCCCGTAGGTCCGGGCGTTCAGCCCCGCGAGCGCACTTGGATAGGCCGCGGCGATCACGTCCGCTGCGACTGCGGCATCCGTCCGCTCGCCGTCGAGCAGCTGGACGATCCGACCTGCGCAGTAAGCATCGTCCAGCGCGAACGCACCCTTGTACCCCGCGCACAGGATCGCGACATCCTCGCCCCGCTCTCGCGCAGCCGACACGACCGCCTCGAGATTCAGGAGGCTGCCGAGCAGCACCTCGTCACAGCGCTCCGCGGCCGTGACGATCGTCCGCGTGCCGTTCGTCGTCGAGAGGATCAGCGTCCTCGCCCGCGGTTCGAGGAACTCCCGCGGCGAGGCACCCACGTCGAAGCCTTCGATCCTGATTGCGTCCCGCTCGCCGCCGACGATGCTCTCCGGGAGCTCGGCGCGCAGCGTTCGCGCCTGCTCGATCTCGGCCACGCAGAGGACGCGCTCGTACCCTGCCGCGAGGGCCTGGGCGATCGTCGACGTCGCGCGCAGGACGTCGATCACGATCCCGGTCGAGGCCGCCGCCGCTTCATCGGATGTGAACGCAACGTGAACCCTCACGCTGGCTAGGCTAGACAGGATGGCCGAGCTCATGAGGTGCTACCGACATCCGGACCGCGAGACCGGCGTTTCGTGCTCGGAGTGCGGCCGGCCGATCTGCCCCGACTGCATGACCTTCAGCCCGGTCGGCATCCGCTGCCCCGATCACTCGGGCAAGGCGCGAGGCGCGGCGAAGGTCGTCCAGAACGTGCAGCGGAGCACGCGCCGCAACCCACACGTCGTGACGATGACGTTGATCGGGATCAACGTCGGCATCTACTTCCTCCAACTCGCGGGTGGCGCGCCCATCACCGGCAACGGTGGCTGGATCTTCGAGCACGGCGCGCTCGTCATGAGAGGGGTCGCCTCCAACGGCCAGATCGTCGGCCTCGCCGAGGGTGAGTGGTGGCGCCTGTTGACCGCTGCATTCCTGCACTACGGCCCCATTCACCTCGGTTTGAATATGCTCGCGCTCTGGTGGATCGGCCGGCCGCTCGAGGACTACCTCGGGTCCTTGCGCTATCTCCTCCTCTACCTCGTCTCCGGCCTCGCCGGCTCGGCCGGTGCCCTGCTGATGTCGCCGAACGGCGTGACAGTCGGCGCCTCCGGCGCGATCTTCGGGATCCTCGGCGCCGCGATCGTGCTCGAGCGGCAGGGGACATACGTACTCGGCGGCAGCGCGCTCCCACTGCTGATCGTGAACCTCGCCTTTACCTTCGCCGTGCCGGGCATCTCGATCGGCGGCCACCTCGGCGGCGCTATCGGAGGCGCGCTGGCGATTCTCGCGCTCTCGCGCTTCGGCAAGGGCAGCGCCGCGTACAGCCGGATCGACGTTCTCTCAATCGTCAGCCTCGTCGCAATCGGCGTCGTCAGCGTCGCCGTCGCGTACTGGAAGGTGAAGGGCTACACCTAGCCGCCGATCGCAACCGCGCCGATGCCCTGCTCGGTGAGTGCGGCCTGGGCGGCGGCGAGACGAGCGAGCGGAACGCGGTACGGGGAGCAGCTCACGTAGTCGAGCCCGAGCCGGTGGCAGAACGCGACCGACTTCGCCTCTCCCCCATGCTCGCCGCAGATGCCGAGCTTCAGATCCTCACGTGCACCGCGGCCGCGCTCGACGGCGATCTCCATCAGGTCGCCGACTCCGTCCTGGTCGATCGTCTCGAAGGGATCGCGCTCGAGCACGCCCGTCTCGAGGTAGTGCGAGAGGAAACGGCCCGCGTCGTCGCGCGAGAGGCCGAGCGCCGTTTGCGTCAGGTCGTTCGTCCCGAAAGAGAAGAAATCGGCGTGCTCTGCGATCTCGTCGGCGCGCACGCAGGCGCGCGGGAGCTCGATCATCGTCCCGACGATGTACTCGAGCTCTCCCTCCTCGGCCGCCACGCGAACGGTCAGCTCGCGTAGCCGCTTCAGCTCCTCGCCGAAGCCGACGAGCGGGTGCATGATCTCGACGAGCGGCGCGCTGGAGCGCTCTCGCACGGCGATCGCCGCACGGACGATCGCGCGCACCTGCATCTCGTAGATCTCGGGGTAGAAAAGCCCGAGCCGGCACGCGCGCCAGCCCAGCATCGGGTTCGACTCCTGCAGCGACCGGATCCGTTCGCGCATCCGGTCGTCCTGCTCGTCGTCGAGCGCGGGCAGGAACTCGTGCAGCGGCCAGTCGAGCAGGCGGATCGTCACCGGCAGGCCGGCCATCACCTCGAAGATCCCCTCGAAGTCGGCCTGCTGGATCGGCAGCAGCCGGTCGAGGGCCGCACGCCGTCCGTCCTCGTCGGCCGCCAGGATCATCTCGCGCATCAGGCCGAGCCGGTCGGCGTCGGCGAACATGTGCTCCGTCCGGCACAGCCCGATTCCCTCGGCGCCGAACTCGCGGGCCTTGGCCGCGTCGGCCGGGTTGTCGGCGTTCGTCCGCACCTTCAGCCGCCGAATCCCATCCGCCCACTCCAGCACTGCCGAGAAGTCGTCGTTGATCTGCGGCGGCACGAGCGGCACCGAGCCGACGATCACCTCGCCGGTACCGCCGTCGATCGTAATCGTGTCGCCTTCCTTCAGCTCGGGGCCGGGCAGCCGCGCCGTCTTCGCGCGCACGTCGCCGTGCAGCGCCTCGCAGCCGGTCACGCAGGGCGTCCCCATCCCCCGCGCCACGACGGCGGCGTGTGACGTGAGACCGCCGTGCGCGGTCAAAATCCCCGCCGCCTGCACCATTCCGTGGAAGTCGTCGGGCGTCGTCTCCCAGCGGACGAGGATGACGCTCTCGCCGGCCTTGCCGCGGGTCTCGGCCGTGTCGGCGTCGAAGACGATCGCCCCCGACGCGGCACCGGGCGAAGCGTTCAGCCCTTTCGCGACGACCTTCACGTCGGCTGTCGGGTCGATCATCGGGTGCAGCAGCTGGTCGAGCTGCGCTGGGTCGATGCGGGCGACCGCCTCCTCCTTCGAGATCAGTCCTTCCTCGACCATCTCGACCGCCGCCCGGAGCGCCGCGGCCGCGGTTCGCTTCGCCGTGCGGGTCTGGAGCAGGAAGAGCTGTCCCTCCTCGACTGTGAACTCGATGTCCTGCATGTCGCGGTAGTGCTCCTCGAGCCGGCGGATCGTCGCGAGCAGCTGCGCGTACGCCTCCGGCAGCAGCTCGTTCATGCGCTCGATCGGCTCGGGCGTCCGGATGCCCGCGACGACATCCTCGCCCTGGGCGTTCTGGAGGAACTCGCCGTAGAGCCTGCTCTCGCCCGTCGACGGGTCGCGCGTGAAGCAGACGCCCGTCCCGGAACCGTCGCCCTTGTTGCCGAAGACCATCTGGACGACGTTGACCGCGGTGCCGAGGTCGTCCGGGATCTCGTACGTGCGCCGGTAGACCTGCGCCCGGGGCGAGTCCCAGGAATCGAAGACGGCTCGCACCGCCTTTTCGAGCTGGGCACGTGCGTCCTGCGGGAACGAAGCGCCCGTCTCGTCGGCGTAGGTCCCCTTGAACGTCTCGATCAGCTCGGCCAGATCCGGCGCCGTAAGCTCCACATCCTGTTTCACGCCGCGCGCGGCCTTCATGCCGGTGAGCGCCTGCTCGAAGCGGTGGCCCTCGACGCCGTCGACCACCTCGCCGTACATCTGGATCAACCGCCGGTACGAGTCGTACGCGAAGCGCTCGTTGCCGGTCGTCTTCGCCAGCCCGGCGACCGCCTCGTCGTTCAGACCCAGATTGAGGATCGTGTCCATCATCCCGGGCATCGAGACCGCCGCCCCGGAGCGGACGGAGACGAGGAGCGGATCGTCCGGGTCGCCGAACTGCTTTCCGGCCTTCGACTCGAGCGAGGCGATGTGCTTCGCGATCTCCGCCTCGAGGCCTTCGGGCAGCTCGCCGCCGGCGGCCATGTAAGCGCGACAGGCGTCCGTCGTGATCGTGAAGCCCGCCGGCACCGGGACGCCGAGCGCCGTCATCTCCGCGAGGCCGATGCCCTTGCCGCCGAGGAGCTCGCGCCCGCCGCCGGAGTCCTCGTCGAAGTCGTAGACGTAGCGCATCGGCCGGGAATCTACACTCGTCGGCGTGAGCGGCCACATCCTCGCGATGGGCGGCGGCGTCCTGCTCGATCGGAACTCCCCTCTCGAGGACTTCATGCTCGAGCTGACCGGGTCGAGCCGGCCCCGAGTCTGCTTTCTGCCAACGGCGGGCGGAGAGAGCCCGGAGCGGATCGTCCGCTTCTACGAGGAGTTCTCAGCCCGTGACTGCGAACCGAGCCACCTGACGTTGTTCGGGGCGCCCGAGAATCCCGCCGCACGCCTGGCGGAGCAGGACGTGATCTACGTCGGCGGTGGCAACACCGCCAACATGCTCGCGATCTGGCGCGTCCACGGGATCGACCGCGCGCTCCGCGAAGCCTGGAGTCGCGGTGCCGTCCTCGGCGGCATGAGCGCCGGCGCCAACTGCTGGTTCGAGGGCTGCGTCACCGACTCGTTCGGCCCCGAGCTGCGGGAGCTCGGCGATGGCCTGGGGATTCTCTCGGGGAGCTTCTGCCCGCACTACGACGGCGAGCCGGAGCGGCGGCCGACGTACACGCGGCTCGTCGGTGCAGGCATCCTGCCGCCGGGCTATGCGGCCGACGACGACGCGGCGTTCCACTTCCAGGGGAGGGAGCTCCGTGAGGTCGTGAGCCAGCGAGAGGGTGCGCGTGGCTACCGCGTCACCGCAGAGGGCGAGGAGCCGATCGAGCCGCGGCTGCTGTGAGGAAGGTCGCGGTCGTCGCGAGCGCGAGCGGAAACGGCAAGACGACGCTCGGCCGGGAGCTTGCGCGTCGGCTGGACGTTCAATTCGTCGAGGTCGACGCCTTGGTGCACGGGCCGAACTGGGCCGAGACGCCCGACGAGGAGCTTCGCGAACGGCTACAACCGGTCCTCAACTCCGACGGGTGGGTGATCGACGGCACCTACCGGCGCAAGCTCGGCGATCTCATCCTCGAGAACGCGGACACGGTGGTCTGGCTCGACCTGCCGATACGCGTCTGGTTCCCGCGGCTCTTGCGTCGCACCCTGCGGCGGCTGCGTGGCCGCGAGACGCTCTGGAACGACAACACCGAGTCGTTGCGCGGTGCGTTCTGGGGACGGGAATCGCTGTTCGCCTGGGCCTTCCGGATGCACTTCGGCCGCAGGCGCCGCTACCCCCGCGAACTGGCGCCGTACAACGTCGTCCGCCTCCGCTCGCCGCGCGAGGTAGAGCGGTGGCTCGAGACCGCACCCAAGTAGCAGACTGTTACCTGGCCTTCGAGCGGCGCGAGCGCCACTCTGCGGCCCAGGCCAGCCCGCGGAGGCCGAGCCAGATCGGCGTCAGCAGCACGTAGAAGACGAAGACGGCCGCGCCGAGGATCGACCACCAGACCGCCCACCGCCACTTCGGGACGGGAGGCTTAGGTCGCACGCGCCTCCTGCCGGCGCCGGTCGACAAGACGGACGACGCGGTGCGCGGTCTCCTCGATCCCGAGACCGGTGACGTCGATCACCGGGCAGCCGAGCCGTCGGTGGATCGCGGCGGCCTCCTCCAGCTCGTCATAGATCTCAACCATCTCCGCGTACTGGCGGTTCTTCCCACCCATCCCGCGCACCCGCGTCGAGCGGATCTCCGCCAGTCGCTCAGCGTCGATCGTGAGCCCGACGATCTTCAGCGGATCGATCTCGAAGAGCTCCGGCGGCGGCTTGATTCCTTTCACGATCGGGACGTTCGCGGCTTTCTGGCCGAGGTACCCCAGGTAGATCGAGAGGGGCGTCTTCGAGGTGCGCGAGACGCCGACGAGCACGACGTCTGCCTCGGTCAGCCCGCTGCCGACACCGTCGTCGAACTTGACCGCGAACTCGATCGCCTCCATCCGCTTGAAATATGCGGAGTTGAGCGGCGGCCGCGCGCCGGGCTTCATCCTTGCGGCCATCCCCGAGACCTTCGCGATCGACTCGATCGGATGGCCGAGCAGGTCGCAGTAGTGGAGCCGCGCGCTCCGGCACAGTGTCCGCATGCTCTCGCGTAGCTCTCGGTCGACCAGCGTGTAGACCATCACGGCCGGTCGGCCCCGCGCCCTGCTGACCGCGAGCTGGAGATCGTCGATCGTCTGGATCTGCGGGTGTCGCACCTCCTCGAACGGCTGCTCGGGGAACTGAGCCTCGAGCGCGGCGACGAGGCGCGCCGCCGTCTCGCCGGTCGAATCCGAGACGATGTGGAGCTCAACGGTCTCGCGCGCAGGCGTCATCCGCGGGAGGCTACAGCCGCCACGCGGCGATAGTGTTGCCCGATGACCAGGTTCGTCGTCGACACCAGCGCCGTCCTCCACCTGGCGAGCGCCGGGCTCGAGGCCGGGGACGAGCACGAGCTCCTGGCACCGACGCTCCTCCGTTCCCAGACGCTGTCGGCCCTGCACGAGGCCGTCCAGCGGGGCGAGATCCCGGCCGACGTGGCGCGCAACCGCCTCACCCGCATCGGACGGATGCCGATCAGGCTCCTCGGCGACGCCGTGCTCCGGCGCCGGGCCTGGGAAGTGGCGGATCAATTGGGATGGGACTCGACCTACAACGCCGAGTACATCGCACTCACGCAGCTGCAGGCGGACGCGTTTGTGACCCTGGACAAGAAGTTGGCGCGCAGCGTCGAAGGGATCGTTGAGACCGCGTCGATCGACGCGCTGCGCTAGGTCGAGCTCTGTCCTCCGGGTAGCCTCTGCTCTCTCGTGGC
>JAXIPI010000201.1:0-6306 GCA_045403015.1 Gaiellaceae bacterium
GCGGTGACGATGCGGACGCCGGGGCACGACGAGGAGCTCGCGATCGGGTTCTGCCTCTCCGAGGGGCTGTCTCCGCTCGGCGCACGCGTCCCGGAGGACCTCGCGGCGAACGCGGTCGACGTGGACGCGCCAGGTGCCGACATCGGCCGGCTGCAGCGGAACTTCTACACGTCCTCGTCCTGCGGGGTCTGCGGCAAGGGAGCGCTCGAGGCGGTGGCGGTCGAGGCAGCTCGTGTCGAGAGCGGGCTGACGGTCCCGGCGTCGCTCGTCTCGACTCTGCCCGACCGACTGCGCGCCGGGCAGGCGGCGTTCGAGGCGACGGGCGGGCTGCACGCCACGGGGCTCTTCTCGGTCGACGGCGAGCTGCTCTGCGTTCGCGAGGACGTCGGCCGGCACAACGCCCTCGACAAGGTGATCGGTCGCGCATTCCTCGACGGCCGGCTGCCGCTTTCGAGCGCCATCCTCTGCGTCAGCGGCCGGCTCTCGTTCGAGCTCGTTCAGAAGGCCGCGGTTGCGGGCTGCCCGCTGCTCGTCGCGGTGGGTGCACCGTCGTCGCTTGCCGTCGAGCTCGCCGCCGACCGCGCGATCACGCTGTGTGGCTTCGTCCGCGGCGGCTCGCTCAACGTGTACACGGAGCCGTGGCGAGTGACAGCCTGACTTTGTGTTTCAGAAACACAAGGGCTTTTTCGGACGGGCGAGAACCGCATGGTTGAGCCAGATCGCACCTCGGGGCGGGAGGCTTGTGTTTCAGAAACACAAAGTCCTCCGCGCCGCGGCCTGACCGGTGTCCTGCTCCTCGGCGGAGCATCTTCGAGGTTCGGGTCGCCGAAGGCGCTGGCCCGCCTACGCGGGGAGACGCTCGCCGAGCGGGCGTGGCGGACGCTTGGCGAGGCCTGCGACGAGCGGATCGCCGTCGGCAAGGGCGACCTCGCACTTCCGTTCGAGGTGCTGGTGGAGCCGGCCGAGCCGCAGGCGCCGATCGTGGGCGTGATCGCCGGGCTTCGCGCGGCGGCGCACGAGCTGGTCGTCTTCCTCCCCGTTGACTGTCCGCTCGTGACACCGCAGCTTCTGCGCGAGCTCGCCGAGCATTCGGCCGTTCCTCAGACCGGCCCGCTTCCGGGCGCATACACCAAGGAGGACCTGCCCGAGCTCGAGCGGCGACTCGCCACGCACGACTACACGTTGCGCGGTGTCAACCTACGAGTGCGGGAGGTCGATGTCCGCCTCCTGGCAGACGTCGATTCGCCGGACACGCTCTCAGCGGTCGAAGAGCACCTCGCCGCTCTCGACGACCACGGGGCCTGACGCCGTCTCGATCGCGAGCCGTCCGTCGCGCGCGATCATCTGTGCCGTCCCGGCGACGCCGTCGACTGTGATGCGGCGGCCGCGGAGAAAGTCGCGCGCGCCGAGGTCGTCGTAGAGCGCGTCGAGGCCGCCCTCTCGCCACACGTCGTAGCGAAGCTCCAGCTCGAGCAGCAAGTCGGCGAGGATCGTGGCCCGTTCGTGCTCGCGACCGGTCACGGACCGGAGCGAGCCGGCAACCATCCTCGTCTGGCCGGGCAGCTCATCAGGCTTCTGATTCACGTTCAGCCCGATCCCGAGCACGACTGCGCTGTCCTTCAGCTCAGCGAGCCCGCCGGCGACCTTGCGCCGGTTGAGCATGACGTCGTTCGGCCATTTGATCTGCGCGGCGAGCCCGGTCACGCGCTCGACGACGGCCGCCGTGGCAACTCCGGCCACGAGCGTCAGCTCCGCCGCCCGCCGCTCCGGGGGCGGGCGCAGGAGCACCGAGACCAGGATGGAGCTGCCGGCCGGTGCCTCCCAGCGGCGACCCATGCGGCCGCGTCCGGCCGTCTGCTCGTCGGCGACCGCGACTGCGCCCTCCGGCTGAGACGAGTCGAGCATGCGCTGCGTCGTCTCGCACGAGACCAGGTAGAGATACGGCCGCCCGAAGCGGCCACGGATCAGCGGCTCGAAGAACGCGGCCTCGAGCGGTCTCAGACGCGCTCCAACCGGACCGCGGACACCTTGTACTCCGGTGTCCCGATCAGCGAGTCGCCGACGTCGTGGGTGAGCAGGTTCACCTTCGCCTCGGAGAAGTGGAGCGCCATCCAGACGAGCCCCGGATAGACGCGGTCGGAGAGCTGTGCTCGGGCCTTGAGGTCGCCGCGGCGGGACACGAGGCGCACCCACTCACCGTCGGCGACACCGAGCGCAGACGCATCTTCCGGAGCGATCTCGAAGAACGGCTCGACCTGCTTGTCTTTGATGCCGCTTTCACGCATGGTCATCGTCCCCGAGTTGTAGTGGTACAGCGTTCTCCCGGTTGACAACACGAAAGGATAGTCGGAGTCCGGCTCCTCGATCGGCGGCTGGTACGCGACGGGATGGAACTTCCCCTTGCCGGAGGGGAGCGAGGGGTGACCCTCGTGCAGGAACTTCGTGCCGGGGTGGTCGCGTGAGGGACAGGGCCACTGCATCCCGTCCTGCTCGATCCGGTCGTACCGGATCCCGAACCAGTTCGGCGAGAGGTCGGCGAGCTCGTTCCAGACAGACTCCGCGTCCGGATACTCCGGCCAGTCGCAGCCGAGGGCGCGAGCCAGTGAGATCACGATCTCACGATCGCCCCGCGCGTTGCCGGGGCACGGAATCGCCGCGCGCACGCGGTTGACTCGTCGCTCGGTGTTCGTGAACGTGCCGTCCTTCTCGGCGAAGCTCGACGCCGGGAAGACGACATTCGCATGTTGTGCGGAGGTCTCGTTCAGGAAGAGATCCTGGGCGACGACGAACTCGAGCTTCGACAGCCCCTCCTCCACGTGCGCCGCGTTCGGCTCCGTCTGCGCCGGGTTCTCGCCGATCAAATAGAGCGCCTTGATCCGCCCGTCGTGAAGGCCGGACATCATCTGATCGAGCCGGTAGCCGGCGCGCTCCGGCAGGTCGACGCCCCAGGCCTTGGCGAACTTCTCGCGCACGTCCGTGTCGTCCCACGGTTGATAGCCGGGGAGGTAGTGCGGGTTCGCACCCGAGTCGTTCAGGCCCTGGACGTTGTTCTGGCCGCGAAGGGCGTTCAGCCCGGTCGACTCGTAGCCGAGGTGGCCCGTCATCAGGACGAGGTTCGCGAGCGACCAGATGTTGTCGACGCCGCAGGCGTGCTCGGTGATCCCGAGCGTGTAGAAGATTGCAGCGTGCCGCTCCGTCGCGTACTCGCGGGCGGTCGCGCGGATCGCGTCGGCGGGAACGCCGGTGACCCGTTCTGCCTCCTCGGGCGTGTAGCGGGCGACGACCTCGCGCACGGACTCGAAGTCCTCGCAGTTCGCCGCGATGTACTCGTCGTCCTGAAGTCCCTCCGCGAGGATCACGTGCATGATCGCGTTCAGCAGCCAGACGTCCGAGCCGGGGCGCAGCTGCAGGTGGCGTTTCGCGAGCTTGGTCAGCCAGATCGCGCGCGGATCGGCGACGACGAGCGTGGCACCGTTCCGCACTGCCTTCTTGATCCGCAGCGCCAGGACGGGGTGCGCCTCGGTCGTGTTCGAGCCGATCACGAGCAGGAAGCGACAGTTCTCGATCTCCGGGATCGAGTTGGTGGTTGCGCCTCTGCCGAGCGACCTGACCAGGCCGTAAAGGGTCGGAGCGTGTCAGGTGGCCTCGCACGAGTGGACGGAGTGGGTCTTGAGCCCGGTCCGGGCGAGCTTCTGGATCAGGTAGTTCTCCTCGTTCGTCAGCCGCGCGGAGGCGAGCACTCCGACGGCCTGGGGCGAATGGCGTTCCATCACCCCCCTGAGCCCGTCGGCGGCGACCTGAAGCGCGTACTCCCACGTTGTCGGCTGGAGCTCCCCGTTCTCGTCCCGAACGAGCGGCTCGGTCAGCCGGTCCGGGTGATGAACGAAGTTGAAGGCAAAACGGCCCTTGACGCAGAGGTTGCCGTCGTTCGAGACGTATTCCGGCTTCGACGTCACCTTGACGATGCGCTTCGTCTCGGGATCGACGTTCAGGTCGACCTGGCAACCGACGCCGCAGAACGTGCAGGTCGTCTTCACCTGCTCGAGCGCCCGCTCCTCGACTCCGGCACCCTCGAGAAACTTCTCGTAGATCGCGCCCGTCGGGCAAGTGGAGAGGCAGCCGCCGCAGAGCTCGCACTCCGTGTCGAGCCAGGAGCGCCCCCAGGTCGGAACAATCCGCGCTTCTGGTCCCTTTCCCTCCAGGGACAGCGCCGAGCACTGCATCACCTCCTGCGTGTAGCGGACGCAGCGGTTGCAGAGGATGCAGGTGTCCGGCTCGTAGCCCATCAGCCGGTTGCGGTCCGCGTACGGCTCTCGCTTCGCGTCGGGGAGGATCAGCGGCGCCTCGGCGCCGAGCTCCTCGGCCAGGTCAATCAGCTCGTTCGGCCGCCCGCCCGGATCGGCGTTCAGGTGCTCGGAGAGGAGCATCTCGGTCAGTGTCTTCCGGAGCTGCGGCACGTTCGCTGCATTTCCATTTGACTGTGTAGAGACGACCATTCCGTCGGTCACGCGGGTCGCGCACGCGGGCATCGGCCGTGGCGCGCCCTCGACGCCGACGACGCACATCCGGCAGCCGCCGTACGGCTCGAGCTTGTCGTCGTGGCAAAGCGTCGGGATGAAGACGCCGTTCCGCGCCGCCGCGTGCACGAGCAGCTCGCCCTCGCCGGCGGTCGCGCGCTTCCCGTCGAGCGTGAACTCGATCATGCGGGCATCTTCTCGAACAGCTCGGGCCAGTGCTGGAAGGCGTTCCGAACGGGGATCGGCGCTCCTTGTCCGAGGCCGCAGATCGAGGTCACTGCCATCGCCTCGAGCCACTCGTCGACCTGGTGCCGGGGCATCGGCGTGCGCCCATGCTCGAGCTCCTCGCAGACGTGGTGCAGGGCGCGGTTGCCGATCCGGCACGGCGTGCACTTCTGGCACGACTCCTCGGCGAAGAAGCGCAGCGTCTCGGAGAGGAGTCGGAGCGGGGAGTAGGAGCTCGGGAAGACCTGCACGGCGGCCGAGCCGACGCCGCACCCCCACTCGGCGAGCGCCTCGCGGGTGAGCAGCACGTCGAGCGCGGCTGGAGGGAGGATTCCGCTCGCGGCACCGCCGGGCACGATCGCGCTCGGCTCGGCAGTCAGACCACCCGCGTAGTCGTCGATCAGGCCTCGGAGCGTGACATCGAGCGGCGCCTCGTAGCAGCCGGGCTTCGCGACGGCGCCCGTGACCGACCAGAGGCGGGCCGGTTGCCAGCTGCCACGAAGGATCAGCGCGACGTGGGCAAGCGTCTCCACGTTGTTGATCAGCGTCGGCTGACCGAGGTAGCCGGACTGACTCGGGAACGGCGGCTTCAGCCGCGGCATTCCCCTCCGTCCCTCCATCGACTCGAGCATCGCCGTCTCCTCACCGCAGATGTACGCACCCGCACCGACGACGAGCTCGACCGGGACGCCGCGCGCAGCGATTGCCTCCTGCAGGCGCACGCGAGCGGTGCCGTACTCCTCGCGGAGGTAAATGAAGGCCTGATCCGTCTCGCAGAAGCGCATCGCCGCGACCAGCCCTTCGAGCAGAAGTTGCGGACGCAGCTCCATCACGTAGCGATCCTTGATCGTCCCCGGCTCCCCCTCGTCCGCATTGACGATCACGACGCGCGGGCCGGGCTCGCTCCGCACGGCATCCCACTTCCGCCATGTTGGGAAGCCCGCACCTCCCATGCCGGTCAGTCCGGAGGCCTCGAGGCGCTCGAGCACGTCCTCCGCAGTCAGTTCCTCCGGCGCCCGGATGTCGTCGGGCTCGAGCAGGAACCCGTTCGTCGAGTGCGTGACGCCGCCGACGACGTCATCGCCGTGCAGCACGACTGGCGCGAGCTCGCAGTGTCCGAGGCACGGGACCTCGATCGCGTTCTCGGTGAGCAGGCTCCGGGAGCCCGCGCAATCGCACACCGGCCCGGTGCAGACACGCACCGCGTCGACCGGAACCTGCAGGAACGAGTAGAACGAGACCACCTCGTGCACGTCGCCATGGCGCAGGTTCATCCGGTCTGCCAGTGCGTCGGAGAGCTCGGGGGTGATCGGCCCGACCTCGCGGCGGATCCGGCCGAGGTTGTCGAGCAAGCGTGTGCGCTCGGGGGGCAGCTCCTCGAGCAAGGAAGCGAGATGGAGCACGTCCACGCTTCGAGTCTAGTCCGGCGGGCGCCGCAGCTTCTTCGTCTGCGAGCGCCGCTTCTTCGTCTCTAGCCGTCGTTCGCGCGAGGCCTTCGTCGGCTTTGTCGCGACGCGTCGGCGCTCCACCTTCAGAGCCTGCCGCAGCTGCTCGACGAGCCGCT
>JAXIPI010000001.1:0-11243 GCA_045403015.1 Gaiellaceae bacterium
GCGAAGCGCGCCGGCGCGCGCGTCGGCGAGGGCCGACTCGTCGTCGAGCAGCTCTCGGACGGCGTTGCCCAGCGCTGCAACGTCGTCAGGCGCGACAACGCGGCCGGCGCCGTACTTCGCGACCGCTTCGCCGAGGCCGCCGACGTCGTAGACGACGGCGGGCACGCCGGCACCGAGCGCTTGCAGCAGGGCGCCACTCTGGTCGAGCTCCGCGCGGTATGGGAAGACAGCAACGGTGGAGTCGCCGAGCGCACGCTCGAGCTCCGGCGGCGAGAGATAGCCGAGCCGCAGCTCCGCCCCGTCGAGCGCGGGCAGCGGGCCAACCGCGTCGCCTGCTACGAGCAGCCGCGCCCCTGCTGCCCGGGCTGCCTCCGCCGAGTGCTCGATCTGCTTGTAGGGGCGCACCATTCCCAGCGCGAGCACCGTCCGCCCGTCGTCGCGCCGCTCCGGATCGCTCGCAAAGACGGGGTGGGGGATGACCCGGAGCTTCCCGCCGGGAACGCCGAACTCGGAAAGCGCCCTCCGTCCGCGCTCGGAATGGACGACGATTCGCTCGAAGCGGCCGAACATGCGCCGCCACAGTCCGGTCTTGTGGGCCGTGCGCCGCGGCAGGAGGTCGTGTGCCGTCAGGACGAGCGGCGAGCGACTGCGGAGCAGCCAGGCTTCGAGCTCCGGCGCCGCGAGCCATTGCACGTGGACGACGTCGGCCCGAAGGGCGGCCAGCCGTGCGAGACCAAACGGATGCTCCAACGCCTTCAGCGGCAGCCGAAGGCGCGAGCGCTGGAAGACGCGCGACGACAGCGGGTAGAAGATCTCTCGCCGGCGGTACCCGTCCGGCTCGGCGACGGTGCCGAAGCGAAAACGGGAGGTGACGAGATCCACGTCGGCCCCTGCCCGGGCGAGCGCCGCCGCTAGCTCGTGGTCGTATGCGGGTGTGAACGCGGGTGGGTCGGCGATGACGACGCGCATCGCTCGTAGGGTATTCAGCGATGCTCGTCCGCAGCTGGAACCTCTTTCACGGAAACACGCTCCCGCCCGACCGCCGTAGCCACCTGGAGGAGATGATCCGCCTCGCCACCACCGACCGCCCGGACGTCCTGTGTCTCCAGGAGGTGCCGCTGTGGTCGCTGTCGCACCTGCCGCGGTGGAGCGGGATGACCGAGCGACATGTCGTCACCCGCCGGGGGCCGCTCGGCGCTCGGCTCGGCGGTGCGATCACGCGGCTCAACAACGGCCTCTTCCGCTCCAGGCTCGCGGGCCAGGCGAATGCAATCCTGCTCGCGCCCGGTCTCGACCCGGTCGAGCACCACTCGCTCAGAATCGACGAGCGCCTCCGAGAGCCTCGCTACTGCCACGCCGTCACCCTCGACGGGCTCGTCGTCGGGAACCTTCACGCCACGAGTGACATCCGCCACCCGCAGGTCCCGGCCGCCGAGATCGTGCGCGCGGAGGCATTCGTCACCGCGATCGCGTCTGGCCTTCCATGCGTGCTCGCAGGCGATTTCAATCTTCGCGCCCAGCATCTGCGCGAGCTCCAAGGCTGGTCGGCCCTGGGGCCTGGTATCGACCACGTTCTCGTGCGAGGGCCTGCGGCCTCGTCGCTCAGCATCTGGCCGCTCGAGCGCCGTCGCCAGAATGGTGTCGTGCTCTCCGATCACGCTCCAGTCGAGGTCACAATCGGATGACGCCGGCGGAGGCGCGTGCGCTCTTCCCGGTCCTCGAGCACGTCGCGTATCTCAACGCCGGCACCTTCGGGCCGCTCGCCCGCCCGACGTTCGATGCGGTGCAGCAGCAGTTGCAGACGGATCTCGAGCGCGGCCGCGTCGGGAAGGTGTACTTCGAGTGCCTGTTGCAGCTGCGAACCGATGTGCGTGCGGCTCTCGCCGCGCTCGTCGGCGTCGAGCCGGAGCGCGTTTCGCTGACGGGCTCGACGACGGACGGCTGCAACATCGTCCTCGCCGGGCTCGGCCTCGGGCCGGATGATGAGATCGTCACCACCGGTGAGGAGCACTTCGGCCTGACCGGGCCGGTGTACGCGAGCGGCGCCCGTGTCGTGGTCGTCGACGCCGACCCGGATGCGGTCCTCGCGGCCGTCACGGGGCGCACCCGGTTGCTCGCTCTTTCGCACGTGCTCTGGACGAGCGGTCGCGCCCTACCGGTACACGAGCTGCGAGAGCGCTCGGGTGTCCCGATCCTCGTCGACGGGGCGCAGTCCGTAGGGGCGATCCCGGTGGACGCGAACGGCCTCGACTTCCTGACGATCTCCGGCCAGAAGTGGCTGTGCGGGCCGGACGCAACCGGGGCGCTCGTCGTTTCCGACCCGGAGCGCCTGCGCGTCGCCCGTCCGAGCTACTTCTCGCAGTCGGCCTACGAGCCGTCGGGCAGCTTCGAGCCCGCAGCCGGCGCTGCTCGCTTCGACCCAGGCTGGATTCCGACCGCCAATCTCGCCGGCTTTCTGACCGCGCTCGACCTGCCGCCCGACTGGTCTTTCGAACGAGCCAAGAAGCTGACGCGCCGCTGCCGGGAGTTGCTGGAGCCCCACGTCGAGCTCGTACCGGGAGATGCGACGCTCGTCGCCTTCCGGCACGAGGATCCGCCCGCGCTCGTCGCTCGCCTGGCGGAGGCGGACGTCGCCGTCCGCGAAATCCCCGGAGCGGGCCTCGTCCGCGTCTCGTGCGGCTGGTGGACGAACGAAGACGACCTCTCTCGCCTCACCGCCTCCCTGTCATGAGGGTGCGACGGCGATGAGCAGCGGGAGATGGTCGGAGCCGGTCTCTGGCCCGCGGCGCACCTCGACCGCGAGGCCCTCGGCCGCGAGGCAGTGGTCGAGCGGCGTGCGCAGGAAGCGATTCCAGACCGGATAGGTCGTCTGGAAGGGGCGCCACGGATCGGCGCGACTCAGGTCGCCGCGGTCCGCAAGCGTGCGGAAGGAATCCGACCACGGCGTCGAGTTCAGGTCGCCGCAGATCAGCGTGTTCTCGCCTGCGGCGCGCGCCAGGTCGCCGAGGTTCGCCATGAACGCGCGGTGCCGCGCGGCGGCACCGCGGCGGATCGGGGTCGGGGCGTGCACGACGAACAGCGGCACCGCAGCGTCGCCGGCGCTCACGACTGCGTGCGCAACCGGAGGCCACCGCTCGGAGGGGAAGACGACCGCCGGCGCCCGGAGGGGAGTGCGGCTGAAGAGACCGACGCCGAACGCGCCGGGCTGGGCGCGGACGAGCCGGTACGGGTAGGCGCGAAGGTACGGCGCCATGCCGTCGGCCCAGTCGTGGGTCAGCTCCGTGAGGCCGATCACGTCTGGTCGCTCCCGTTCGATCAGCGCTCCCAGTCGCGCGTAGTCGTTTCCCGGATACCACACGTTCGCGACGAGGAGACGGAGCCGAGGCGATGCCGGATCTGGCCGGACGTCGGCGCGCAGGGCGGGGAGGACCGCCGCAGCATTCACGACGGCCAGCACGGTCGCGAGCACGAGCGCCGCGGCGAAGACGCTGCGCGCCACGTGTGTCAGGCGGCGTCCGCCGCGGTTCGCAAGCCGAGCTCCTTCGAGATCGGCTGCAACGCGGCGACGATGTTCGCGATGTGCTCGTCCAGCTCGACCCCGATCAGCTCTGCGCCCGCGTACACCTCGTCGCGGTGGACGCCCGCGGCGAAAGAGGGCTGCTTCAGCTTCTTCTTCACCGACTTGGGCTCGAGCCCGTCCAGGCCGGCAGGCCGCACAAGCCCGCAGGCGTGGATGAAGCCCGAGAGCTCGTCACAGGCGAAGAGCGTCTTCTTCAGCGGCGTGTCCCGCACCAGCTCCAGGTGATCGGCGTGGGAGAGGATTGCGTCGACCACGTCCTCGGGATAGCCCTCCTCGCGGAGGATCGGCGCGCCATCCTGCGGATGCTTGTCGAGCGTAGGGTGGATCTCGTAGTCGAAGTCGTGCAGGAGCGCGACAACGGCCCACAGCTCCTCGTCACCGTCGAACCGGCGCGCGTACGAGCGCGTCGCGGCCTCGACAGCGAGCGCGTGCCGAAGCAGCGACTCGCTCTTCGTGTACCGCGTCAGCGTCTCCCAGGCTCTGTCGCGCGTCAGCTCCATCGGACGTCTACGATACCCCGCCTCGTGAGCGCGACTACGCTAGCCACCGGAATGCAGTCCTTCGTGATCGAGGGCGGGCGGCCCCTCGGCGGGACGATCCGCGCCGCCGGGAACAAGAACGGCGCCCTCCCGATCCTCGCCGCGTGCGCGCTCGCAACGGAGCCAGTGCACCTGACGAATGTCCCGCGGATCCGCGATGTCCAGACGATGACCGAGCTGCTCGTCGACATCGGCGCCGACGTCGAGTTGACCGCCGAGAACGACATCCGCGTCGATCCGACGGGCATCCACAAGACCGAGCTCGACGAGGAGCTCTGCCGCCGCATCCGGGCGTCGTTCCTGCTCGCGGGCCCGCTCCTTGCCCGTTTCGGCCGCGTGACCGTCCCTCCGCCCGGCGGCGATGTGATCGGTCGCCGGCGCCTCGACCCACACATCCACGGGTTGGCGGAGCTCGGTGCGGAGATCTCGATCGACGGGCGCTACGAGATGAGCACGCCCGGGCTTCGCGGCAAATCCGTCTTCCTCGACGAGGCGAGCGTGATGGCCACGGAGAACGTCGTCATGGCGGCCGTGCTCGCCCAGGGCGAGACGGTGATCGGGAATGCGGCCTGCGAGCCGCACGTCCAGGACCTGTGCCGCTTCCTCGTCTCGCTCGGCGCGCAGATCGAGGGGATCGAGTCGAACGTCCTCCGCATCCAGGGAGTCGAGCAACTCGGGGGCGGCTCGTGGCGCGTCGCGCCGGAGCACATCGAGGTCGGGAGCTTCATAGGTCTCGCCGCGGCGACGGGAGGCGATCTCACGATCGAGGACGTCCAGCCGCATGACCTGATCTCGATCCTTCCGGCCTTCGAACGCCTCGGCGTTCGGGTCGAGGTGGGGGCGTCGACGATTCGCGTGCCGCCCGGGCAGGAACTCGTGATCCAGGACGACCTCGGCGGGCAGATTCCGAAGATCGAGGACGGGCCGTGGCCTGCGTTCCCGGCCGACCTCACGTCGATTGCCGTGGTCACCGCGACGCAGGCGCAGGGAACGGTGCTCGTCTTCGAGAAGATGTTCGAGAGTCGTCTCTTCTTCGTGGACAAGCTCGTCGCGATGGGAGCGCGCATCATCCTCTGCGACCCGCACCGTGCGGTGGTCACCGGCCCGGCGCGCCTCTACGGCGAGCGCCTGACGAGCCCGGACATCCGCGCCGGCATGGCGATGCTGATCGCCGCGCTCTGCGCCGAAGGCACGTCCACGATCGGGAACGTCGGCGAGATCGACCGCGGCTACGAGCGCATCGACGAGCGCCTGCGGAACCTCGGCGCCCAGATCGAGCGCGTCGAGGTCTAGGGCCGCCGAACGCGCGGCAACGACACCGTCGACGGTGTCGAGACGGCGAGTTGCAGACCGCTCGCGTCGAGTGCGGCGACCGTAAGCCGGTACGTTCGGCCCTTCGCGAGGGAGACGCTCGCGTGCGTGGCGGCCGGTGTAAGCACCCGCTCACCGCCGCCGTTCTGCCCGACCACCACGCGGTAGCGCACCGCGCCTGCCAGAGCCGGCCATGAGAGGGCGACGCGCGAGCCTGTGCGCTTGACCTCCAGCTTCAGCGGCCGCGTCGCCGGCTGTGTCTGCGCCCGCGCCACCGCAGCGGCGACGTCGAGGACGCCGTAGCCGAGCTCCGGGCTCCACTGTCCTCGTCCCGAAGCTGTCTGCTCGAGGATCGAAGCGACCTCGTCCGCCCGGAGCCGCGGGTTTGCGGCCCAGACGAGCGCGGCGGCACCGGCCACCTGCGGAGCGGCGAACGACGTGCCGCTGGCGTACCCGTAGAGCCCTGTGGCAGAGCCGGGGAGACCGACCCGCGGGTAGTACGACTCGGAGGAGGCCGCGGAAACGGCCCCGAAGACGGCTTCGCCGGGAGCTGCGAGGGAGATGTGCGTGCCGGTGTTGGAGAACGATGCGCGTGCGCCCGACCGCGTCGACGCGCCGACTGAGAGACCGCGTCCGCCGACCCCGCGCGACCCGACGGGCTGCAGCAGCGCGGCCGGATACTCGACGGGGTTTCCGCCTGCGTGGCTGTTGCCGATCGCCGCGACCAGCAGCGCACCCTTCGCCACGGCGTAGTCGACCGCGCGACGTTCCGTCGAGGAGGTCGTCGGGCCGCCGAGGCTGAGGTTGATGATCCGCGCGCCGTGATCGACGGCGTAGACGATCGCGGCAGCCTCGTCGAGGTCTGTGAACGAGCCGTGTCGGTCCGCCGCTTCGATCACCATCAGCCGCGCGTCGCCGGAGCTGCCCGCGATGCCGTCGCCGTTCGAGCTGGATCCCGCAGCGAGCGAAGCGACGAACGTGCCGTGCCCGTTTGAGTCGGAGACGGCTGCGCTGTGCGTGCGCACGTTGTACGCCAGCGGCGCCTTGGCTGCGAGATCCGGCGCAGCGAGGTCGGCGCCGGTGTCGATCACGGCGATGGTGATCCCAGCGGTCGCGTGCGTCACGGCGTCCGGAACGAGGTCGGAGTGGGTTGCCGCGTACTGCCACTGAAACGCGGCCTCCGGGGAGACGGCGAGACTCGGCTCTGCCGTGGAGCGCCGCGTAGCTGTTTGCTCGACGCGTGTGATGCCCGGCTCGCGGGCGATCTCGAGCGCGAACCTCGAGACCTCGCCGGCCGGTCGCAGCTCGGCGACGTCCAACGCGGGGATCGTCCGCACGATCCGCGCGGGATGACGCGCCAGCGCCTGCCGTAGCGCTCTCTCGCTCGTATAGGAGACAACGGTGTTGCCGGCCAACCTCGCCACAGGGGCGCTGCGGCTGGATCCGGGCATGGCTGCGCCCGCGATCACAAAAGTCGCCAGAACGGCGAGGCCGCACAGGTTGACAAGCCGCATCCAGCTCTCCCTCAACTGGAGGATTCACACGAATCCACTCGGATGATCGGCGGTTGTCGCCGAAAATGAAACCCCCCGATTCGCTAGGCTCGCCATCCAATGAGTGCCCGGGTTTCCTCAGGAAATGGAGCAACGAACGTCGCCACGGGCATCCCGGTCCTCGACCACCTGCTCACGCTGCTCGCCCGGAGCGGACGCTTCGAGCTCGCTCTCGAACTGGCTCCTGGCGACGCGGAGGCCGAGGTTGCGGAAGCGGGCCGGGCGCTCGGCGAGGCGTTCGCCGGCCTTCTGCGCGCCGACGGAGCCTACGGACACGGCTCGGCGTTCGTGCCCGCGGAGGAAGCGCTGGCCCAAGTCGCACTCGAGGTCTCGGGGCGGCCGCTCGTCGCCAGCAACGTCGATCTGACCGAGGCACGGGCGGGAGGGCTCGGCAGCGACCTCACCGCGCGCTTCCTCGACGCGTTCGCGGACGCGGCGGGGTTGACGCTGCACGTGCGGCTGATCGACGGCGAGGACTCGCGCCACGTCCTCGAAGCCATTTTCAAGGCGCTCGGCGCAGCTCTTGCGCAGGCGTCCAAGCAAGCCTGAACCGAGGAGACCAGGTGGCAGACAAGAAGATCGTCCGCACCGAGCGTGCGCCCGCCCCGTTCGAGGGAGCGCCCTACAACCAGGCCATCAAGGTCGGCGACCTCGTCTTCGTCGCCGGCCAGCTCGGCCTCGCACCCGACGGGAGCGGGATGGTGGGCGGAGGCATCGCCGAGCAGACCGAGCAGGCGCTCCAGAATCTCCGCGCGATCCTCGAGGAGGCGGGGAGCAGCCTGGACAAGCTCGCGAAGACCACGGTCTTCCTGCAGAGCTTCGACGACTTCGCGGCCATGAACGAGGTCTACGCCGCGCATGTCGGCGACCGCCCGCCCGCGAGGTCGACGGTCGAAGTGGCCAAGCTTCCGTCGGGCGCTCTCGTCGAGATCGAGGCGATCGCTTACGTCTGACCAGAATGTCCCCGTGGGGGACTCTGTCGCCGACTACGTGCATTCTCTCGGCCTCGACGCCTACGTCGTCGGGGGCGCGGTTCGCGACCAGCTGCTCGGGATCCCGGTCAAGGATCTCGACTTCGTCGTCCCAGGTGTGGGCCACGCTGAGCTGCGAGCCGCGCTCGAGCCGCACGGCAAGGTCGAGGATCTCGTGGTCGCCGACCAGCGCGTCGGCGTTCGCCTGCTGCCGCGCGACAAGGCCGCCCGCGCCTTGCAGCCGGGGGGAATCGAGTTCGCTCCACCGCGGGTCGAGCGCTCGACCGGCCCCGGCCGTCACGACTTCGAGATCGTTGCAGACGCCGGCATCTCGCTCGAGCAGGACATGGAGCGGCGCGATTTCACGATCAACGCGATCGCCCGTCGGCTCGAAACGGGCGAGGTGCTCGATCCGCTCGGCGGCCGCGCCGATCTCGAACGCAGGATCCTCCGCACGACCAGCCCGACGAGCTTTCGGGACGACCCGCTGCGGATCGTCCGCGGGCTTCGCTTCGTCTCTCAACTCGATGTCGATCCGGACAAGGACACGCTGCGCCAGATGCGCGAATGGGCGCCTCAGATCGAGCACGTCTCGGGCGAACGGATCGGCGGGGGCCTTGCGGCTGACGGGATGGGTGAGCTCTCGAAGCTCCTGATGGGCGGGAAGCCCGCGAAGGCGCTGCGGCTCGCCCGTGACGCGGGCGTGCTGGTTCACCTGTTACCGGAGATGGAGCCTGCGATCGGCTTCGATCAGGAGAGCCGCTATCACGACCTGCCGCTCGACGAACACACCTTCGAAGTCGTTCAGGCGGCGGCCGACGCCGGAGCGCCACTGCGGGTGCGGCTCGCGGCTCTTCTCCACGATCTCGGGAAGCCGGAGTCGGCTTGGCGCGGACCGGACGGTCGCCTCCACTTCTACGCCAAGCCGAAGCTGGGAAAGCGGAGCCATGAGGAGATCGGCGCCGAGATCGCCTCACGGATGCTCAACCGGCTCCGCTATCCGGCCAAGCTGCGGCAACGCGTCCGCGCGATCGTGCGCGAGCACATGTTCGGGGTGACGTCGCCGGCCGACACTGCGAAGGCGCGAAAGTTCCTGCACCGCTACGGCGACGAGCTCGCCCTCGATCTGGTGGCACACAAGCGAGCCGATCTCCAGGGCAAGCGCGAGAGCCCAAACGACACGACTCACGAGGAGCTCGATCGACTCGACCGATTCCACGAGACGCTCGTGCGCGAGCTCGCGGGTCCGCACCGGCTCGACCAGCTCGCCGTCGACGGCAACGACTTGATCGAGCTCGGCTGGCAGCCCGGCCCCGATCTCGGCGCTGCGCTCGAGCATCTCCTCGCCTGCGTGATCGGCGACCCGAGCCTGAACGAACGCACGTGGCTGCTCGCTGAGGCCGAGAGGCAGCGCCGAGCATGATCCGCTGGCGACCGCCGGGGCCGTACGAGGTCGCCTTCTCGACTCGCGAGGGCGGTGTCAGCGAGGGGCCGTACGCCTCGCTGAACCTCGGCCGCATGAGCGGCGACGACGTCGACCACGTGGACGAGAACCGGCGGCGGTTGTGCGCTGAGGTCGGCGCCGATCCTCTCCGGCTCGCACTCAACCGGCAGGTTCACTCGACGCTCGTGCACCGCGCCGAGCCCGGCGCGCGCGGTCAGCCCGGCGACGGCCTCTGGACCGAGGAGCCCGACCTGCCGCTCCTCGCGCTCACAGCCGACTGTGTCCCGATCGCGCTCGCTCGAATCGGCGGCGACCGCCCGGGAATCGCCGTCCTCCACGTCGGCTGGCGGGGACTGCTGGGAGGGATCGTCGAGCAGGGAGTGACGGCGCTCGGGGGACGGCTGCACGCTGCCGTCGGTCCCGCGATCGGACCCTGCTGCTACGAGGTGGGCTCCGAGGTCTCAGAGCCGTTCACGGCCGCGTTCGGGCCCGACGTGCTGCGCGGCCGGAAGCTCGATCTGTGGAGCGCCGCCGACCGCGCGCTCCGCGAAGCGGGCGTCGAGGAGGTCGAGCGGGTCGACGTCTGCACTCGTTGCAGCCCCGAGCTCTTCTTCTCGCACCGGCGCACCGGGCTGCCGCGGGGCGTCCAGGGAGTGATCGCGCGTGTCGCCTGAGCAGGTGCGCGCGGCCTACGAGCGCATTCGAGCCGAGGTCGGGCCGCACGTCACGGTTGTCGCCGCCACCAAGTACGTCTCGCTCGAGGACATGGCTGTTCTCGCCGAGGCAGGCGTCGAGGTTGTGGGGGAAAACAGGGCCCAGGACCTCGAGCGCAAGCACGCCGTCTACGGCGACGCCTTCCGGTGGCACTTCATCGGGCACCTGCAGTCCAACAAGGCGAAGGTCGTGAACCGCACCTGCGAGCTCGTGCATTCGCTCGGGTCGGAGTCCGCGGCGGCACGCCTGACGGTCCCCGCTCTGATCGAGGTGAACCTCTCCGGCGAGGACTCGAAGTCGGGCGTGGCACCCGACCAGCTTCCCGACCTGCTGCGGTCCTACGGGGGTGTGCGGGGCCTGATGACGATGCCGCCCGCGGCCGCGGATCCCGAAGCGTCGCGCCCGTTCTTCCGCCGGCTGCGGGAGCTCGCAGCCGACTACGACCTCCCCGAGCTCTCGATGGGCACCTCGCAGGACTACCGCGTCGCGGCGGAGGAAGGAGCCACCCTGGTGCGTGTCGGCTCCGTCCTCTATGAGCAATAATCTCCTGCACACATGGGATTTGCTGATGTTTGGAGCCGTACGCTCGTCTACTTCGGGATCGCCGAGGAGGACGACTGGGACGAGGACGGCTACGCCACGAACGAGGAGTTGGAACGGAGCTACGGCGCCCGTGAGCGGGCCAATGTGCGCCGCCTCCAGCCGCGTCGCGGACGCGACTTCGACGACTGGACGGACTCGGAGCCGGAGGCCGACCCGGCCGTAGCGAGGCCCGCCAGGCGCCTGCGCGGCGTCGAGGCAGTGCCGAACCCGGCCGCCGTGAAGGTCCACCTGATCCTGCCGCGCAGCTTCAACGACGCGCAGCAGATTGCCGACCGCTTCAAGGACGGCGTGCCGGTGATCCTCAACCTCCAGAGTGCCGACCAGGACCTGTCGAAACGGCTCATCGACTTCGCGAGCGGCCTCACGTATGCGCTCGACGGCGGCATGCAGCGGGTCGCTGACAAGGTCTTTCTCCTGACCCCACGCAACGTCGAAGTCTCCGCCGAGGAGCGCGCCCGCATGCTCGAACGCGGCGGCTTCTTCAACCAAGCCTAGCGGCCCTGGCCGGCTGCGCCTCCCGGCCGGCGG
>JAXIPI010000376.1:0-6198 GCA_045403015.1 Gaiellaceae bacterium
AGCCGGATCGTCGCCAGCAGCCACAAGCGCGGGAAGGGGAGAAAGCACCGCGACGAGCTCGAGCTGGTCAACAACCCGCTCCAGGGCCCGATCTTCTCCGGCCCGCACCAGGTGCCGTTCGTGTGCGCGACGACGAACAACGCCGCCGGGATGGGGTTGCCGCCGATCCCGCAGTCGCCGACCTGCGAGACGCCGACGGTCGTGTCGTACGTCTACCTCCCGCCGACCGGTACGACGTGGTTGCCGTACGACCCCGCAGCGCCGCCGCCGGCGTCCTCGATCCGGCAGACGACGACGATGGACGGCCTGACGGTGCCGATGATCGCGCGCTGGGAGCGCGGCGTGATCAATCGATTCATGTACTCGATCATGGTCCTCTCGCCGTACTCCCAGACCTCGGCGATCGACCTCAGGGCGTGGAACCGCAAGGCGCTCTTCAGCTTCTCGGGCGGCGTCGCGATCGGGCGCACGCAGGGTGCGGCGAGCGGCGGCGACATGCGCCACCTCGCGGGGCTGCAGATGGGATACGCGGTCCTCTATTCGTCCGGCACACGCACTAACACCCACTACAACCTCCAGCTCGGCGGCGAGACCGCGATCATGCTCAAGGACCGCTTCGTCTCCGCGTACGCCGAGCCCGAGTACACGGTCGCGATCGGTGCGTCCGGCGGCGCGATCCAGCAGTACGTGTACGGGCAGAACCATCCGGGCCTGATCGACGGCGGCGTGCCGGTGTACTCGTATCCGGACATGGTCACGCAGACGATCCACGTCGGCGACTGCGAGCTGCTCGAGCGCTGGCTCGACTCGAAGGTGCTCGCGGATCCGCTCTCGATGTGGCGGACGTGGGTCAACCGCACGCTGATCGAGGGGCTCAGCAGCACCTCGTCGGTGATCACGAACCCGTTCGCAGCGGTGATGCCGTACATGCCGACGCCCGGATCGACGGAGTGCATCAACGGCTGGCGCGGCCTCTCGCCGCTCGCGCTGAACCCGCACTTCGGCACCGCGCCCGGCTACAACCCGGCCGTCCACGGGCCGGTCGAATGGACGCACTGGGGCGACCTGGTGAACATCTACGGCACTGACGAGACAGGCTTCGCGCGGTCGCCGTGGGACAACGTTGGCGTCCAGTACGGGCTCGCCGCGGTCAAGAGCGGCACGATCACACCGGACCAGTTCCTCGAGCTGAACGCCAACGTCGGGTCGTGGAAGCGCTCGGCGGACATGGTGCAGGAGGGATGCCCGTTCATCGCGGCGCTCTGCGCGACTCAGCCGCCCGACGTCTGGAGCGCGCGCAACATGCAACTCTCAGCGGACGGCGGAGCGACGCCCGCGCCTCGGCGTGAGGGTAACCGCGACGCGCAGCACGCGGCGTACCGGTCGGGGATGGTCTTCCGCGGCAAGCTCGACATCCCCGTGATCGACTGGCGGCACTACCTCGAGCCATTCCTCAACATGCATAACTCGCACCAGTCGTTCGCGGCGAGGCAGCGCCTGCTGAACTACGACGCGAATGCCTCGAACCAGCTGATCTGGTTCACGGCCGCACCCGCGCCGGGCTCGCCTGGCGTGCCGTTCGACCAGACGCCGCAGGCACTCCTCCTGCTCGACCGCTGGCTGGCCAACATCGCCGAGCACCCGGAGCGAGGCGTCGCCGGGAACAAGCCGGCCGATGCGGTCGACTCCTGCTTCAACGTCGACGGCTCGCTGCTGGCACGCGGGAGGGACGTCTGGGACGGGATCCTCGACGACGGACCAAAGGGTGAGTGTGCGGCGGCCTTCCCGCCGTTCGCGACCTCGCGGATCGTGGCCGGCGGGCCGATCGAGGGCGGCATCTTCAAGTGCCAGACGCAGTCCGTCGATCGCGCAATCCGGCGGGGTCTGTACGGGTCGTGGCAGCCGACCGCAACCGAGCAGGCGCGGCTGGAGCAGATCTTCCCGACGGGGGTCTGCGACTACTCGAAGCCGGACGCGGGCCTGCCGCCCGAGTTCCGGCACGGCCACAGGTAGGACGGGACGAGCGGGCGGCCGCGTCCGGCGGCCGCCCGCTCACCCATTGCGCAATGTTGCGCGTTCGTTAAGCGCCTAACTCCCGTGCATCCGCGGCGTTCTAGCTCACATGAGCGTCGTCCACGCCGAGCCGGTCACGCAAGAGCTTGACGCGGCGCGCCAGTTCGACTTCTGGCTCGGCGACTGGGACTGCTCCTGGTCCGACGGCACCGGCCGGCATCTCGGGTCGAACTCCGTCTACCTCGACCTCGGTGGCTGCGTCGTCGTCGAGAACTTCGACGGCCGGCCGTCGCTCGACTTCCAGGGGCTCAGCTTCTCGGTCTACGACCGCAAGGCACATTGCTGGAAGCAAACGTGGGTCGACAGCCACGGCAGCTACCTCGATTTCGCGGGCCGCTTCGCGGACGGGGTGATGGAGCTGCGGCGTGCGGGCGAGTCCGACGATGCCGGAGCCGTCTTCCGCATGCGCTGGGAGAACATCGAACGCGACTCGTTCGACTGGTCGTGGACGCGCTCGGACGACGGCGGCGAGACGTGGCACTCGCTCTGGGAGATCGAGTACACGCGTGTCGTTTAGCTGGGTCGACCCACACTTCACGGTGCTCTACGCACGCCGTGAAGAGGAGCGGCTCGCAGAGCGGTTGTTGACGCGCCTGCGCGACTGCGCCGCCTGCGAGCCTTCCGCGAGGAACACCATCTCGCGGCGCGAGCCCGGCTGGATGGAGCAGGACGCATCGATCCGCTGTCATGTTCGCCTGCTGTAAGCGGAAACGCGTTCTCTAGAGAGACAACAGCGACGAAGCCCTCCGAGGCGCGTCCTAGAATGGCCGTTCCGTGAGCGCCGACTTCGTCCACCTGCACGTTCACAGCGAGTACTCGATCCTCGACGGGGCCTGCCGCATCCCCGCGCTCGCCGCCCGGGCGGCCGAGCTCGAGATGCCGGCCGTCGCACTCACGGATCACGGCTCGCTCGCCGGGGCGGTCGACCTCTACAAAGAGGCCGGGAAGCAGGGGATCAAGCCGATCGTCGGCTGCGAGGTCTACGTCGCCGACGACCGCCACACCCGCACCCGCGGCTACGCGCACCTCACCCTCCTCGCCGAGTCGAACGCGGGCTACGCGAATCTGATCAAGCTCTCCTCGCTCGGATTCCTCGAGGGCTACTACACGAAGCCGCGCGTCGACTGGGAGCTGCTGCAAACGTACTCCAGTGGGCTGATCGCACTCTCCGGCTGTCTCTCGGGCCGCGTCTGCAAGGCGCTCGAGGAGAACCGGCCCGCCGATGCCCGCACGGATCTCGACCGGCTGGCGCAGATCTTCGGGCGCGACAACACGTACGTCGAGCTCCAGAACGCGGGCCTCGACGTGCAGCAGCGCGTGAATCCCGAGCTCGTGAAGCTCGCCGCCGAGGCGAAGCTGCCGCTGGTCGCGACAGGTGACGTCCACTACCTCACCGCCGCTGATGCCTACTCGCACGAGGCGCTCCTCTGCATCCAGTCGGGCGACTCGCTCAAGAACCCGAACCACTGGCACTTCGACACGAACGAGTTCTATTTCAAGACCCCGGCCGAGATGGCGCTCGACTTTCCCGGTCACGAGGACGCGATGCGGCGCACGCTCGAGGTCGCAGAGCGCTGCTCGCTCGAGATCGAGCTCGGCAACATCTACCTGCCGAAGTTCCCGACGCCCGAAGGCCGCGACGCCTTCGAGTACCTCGTCGAGCTGTGCGAGCGCGGGCTCGAGCGCCGCTACGAGAAGGTGACACCGGAGCTGCGTGAGCGCCTCCAGTTCGAGCTGAAGACGATCAAGGAGATGGGCTTCGCGGACTACTTCCTGATCGTCTGGGACTTCATCCACTTCGCGAAGGTGAACGGCATCGGCGTCGGCCCCGGCCGCGGCTCGGCCGCCGGCTCACTAGCCGCCTACTCGCTCGAGATCACCGACATCGATCCGATCCGCTACGACCTGCTCTTCGAGCGCTTCCTGAATCCGGGGCGCAAGGAGATGCCGGACATCGACATCGACTTCGCCGTCGACGGCCGCGAGCGGGTGATCAACTACGTCTCCGAGAAGTACGGTCGCGACCGAGTCGCCCAGATCATCACCTTCGGGACGATGGCCGCTCGCGCGGCGGTGCGCGATGCGGGACGCGTGCTCGAGATCCCATACGGCGTTGTCGACAAGGTCGCGAAGCTGATCCCGGAAGGCCCCGGCCAGACGCTCGCCGACTGTCTCAAGCCCGGCTCCGACCTCAAGAACGCCTACGACACAGAGCCGGCCGCGAAGGAGATCATCGACCTCGCCAAGCCGCTCGAGGGTCTCATTCGCCAGGACTCGATCCATGCGGCCGGGGTCGTCATCGGCGCCGAGCCGCTGATCGACGTCGTGCCGCTCCAGCAGAAGGGCTCCGACCAGGAGATCGTGACGCAGTTCTCGATGAACACCGTCTCGGCGCTCGGCCTGCTGAAGATGGACTTCCTCGGCCTGCGGAACCTGGACGTGATCGACAAGGCGGTCGACCTGATCGGCGGCATCGACATGACCACGATCCCGCTCGACGACAAGAAGACGTACGCCATGCTCGCCCGCGGCGAGGCGGCCGGCGTCTTCCAGTTCGAGTCCTCGGGGATGCGGGAGGCGCTCCGGCTGGTGAAGCCGACGGTGTTCGAGGACCTGATCGCGCTCGTTGCGCTCTACCGGCCGGGGCCGATGCAGTACATCCCGAACTACGCGAAGCGGAAGGCGGGGCAGGAGCCGGTCACCTACATCGATCCGCGGCTGAAGGCGATCACGGGCACCACGTACGGCATCGCCATCTACCAGGAGCAGTCGATGGAGATCGCGAAGCAGATCGGCGGCTTCAGCCCCGCCGAGGCCGACGACCTGCGCAAGGCGATCGGCAAGAAGATCCACTCGCTGATGGCGTCGCTGAAGGACAAGTTCATCACCGGCTGCGTCGCGAACAACACCTCGGAGTCGGTTGCGCGCCAGCTCTGGGACGACATCGAGAAGTCACAGGACTACTCGTTCAACAAGGCGCACGCCGCCTGCTACGCGCTGATCGCCTACCGCACAGCGTGGCTGCGCGCGAACCACCCGTGCGAGTACATGGCCGCGCTGATCTCCTCGGTGATGAACACCAAGGACCGCGTGCCGGTCTACGTCAACGCCTGCGACGAGCTGGGCATCGAGGTGCTGCCGCCGGACGTCAACTCGTCGCAGACCGACTTCGCAGTGGTGGAGGGGAAGATCAGGTTCGGGCTGAACGCGGTCAAGAGCGTGGGCGAGTCGGCGGCGAACGCGATCATCCGAGCGCGGGAAGCCGAAGGCGGCCCGTTCGAGTCGATCTGGGACTTCACCGAGCGCGTCGACCCGCAGGTCGTGAACAAGCGGTCGCTCGAGGCGCTCGTCAAATGCGGCGCGCTGGACTCGACCGGTGCCTCGCGAATGGGGATGCTCGCCTGCCTCGAGCAGGCGCTCGCGTGGGGACAGAAGTATGCGGCCGACCGCTTAGCGGGGCAGGCGTCGATCTTCGACATGGATGGCAGCGGCGAGGAGGCGGCACAGGGGCCGAAGCATCACCCGACGATCCCGGCGAGCGAGTACGAGAAGCCCGAGCTGCTGAAGCTCGAGAAGGAGACCTTGGGTCTCTACGTCTCGGAGCATCCGCTGAAGGCCGTGCGCGAGCAGCTGCGGCGGAAGACGGACTGCGTCCTGTCGGAGCTCGAGCGCCGCCGCGACGGCGAGGTGGTGACGGTGGGCGGGATCGTCTCCTCGGTCAAGCAGCTGACGACCAAGCGCGGCGAGCCGATGGTCTTCCTCGCGCTCGACGACCCGACCGGCGGCGGCGAGGTCGTCGTCTTCAACTCGACCTACGCGACCGCGCGGGAGTTGTGCGTGACCGACCGGATCCTCGTGATCAAGGGTCGGGTCGACCACAAGCAGCAGGGCGAGACGAAGCTGATCGCGATGGAGGTCTCGGCGTTCGAGGCCGTGCAGGAGCGGACCGAGATCCGCTTCAAGCTCGACGCGCGCTCGGCGCGGGCCGGCCTGATCAAGGATCTGGCTCATCTGGTCAAGGACTACCCGGGGCCTTCGATGGTCTTCGTGTCGCTCGAAACGTCACTCGGCCCGAAGACGCTCGCCCTCGGTCCGGATTACCGCGTCGCGATCGACACGGACTTC
>JAXIPI010000233.1:0-4104 GCA_045403015.1 Gaiellaceae bacterium
GCGCGTTGCGCTCGTGTACAGCTCATTCTGGCGATACGTGAGGCCGTCGCCGCTCACGCGGACGAGCGACATCGTCGCGAGCCCGATCGCGAGCATCAGTCCGAGCAGGAAGAGCAGCTTGAATCGCCACAGAACCCGTGCATAGAGCTGGAAGTCCACGTCAGTCTCCCTGTGGGCTTGGCTCGAGGCTGCCGTTCATGGAGCGTAGATACGTCACCGCGGCCTCAGTCCGGTTGTTGACCCCGAGCCGGCGGTAGATCGCCGCGAGGTGGAATTTGATCGCGTGGACGCTGAGGTGCAGGCGGCGGGCCGCCTCCGCATTCGTCATCCCGCCCGCGATCATCTGAAGCACCTCGAGCTCACGCGGTGTGAGCGTCACAAGGCCGGTCCGGTCTTCGCGATGTGCAGCTTCGTTGAGCACGATTTCATCGTAGGAGGGCGTCTCGCCGGCGCCAACGCCCGTAGGGCCAGCGTTTCGGGCTCCGGGCCCTAGCCGATCGGCTAGAGCAGGCCGTTCTCCGGCTTGAAAATGCGGAATCAGAGCTCCAGGAGACCCGCATCGAGCGGTTCGAGGCGCGGCGCCGGACGGCGCTTCCGGCGGCCGATCGCGCTCTTGATCTCCTGGGTGACCTCGGGAGCGCGCCACAGGCAACTCGGGATGTAGACGGCTCCGCCGAGCACGATCAGGAGCACGAGCCTGAGCCACGCCGGCGCTCCCACCTCGATCAGCCCAAGGCGGGCGACGACGAGGGCGCCGGCCATCAGCGCAGTAGCTTGCGCGACGCCGGACAGCGAGCGGAAGAACCTCGAGAGGGGGATTCCGAGTGCGCGCGTCGTGATGTAGGCGCGCAACGGCTCCATCAGCATCGTTGCGACCGCATAACAGGCCGCGACGGCCACGATGTCCTTCTGCAGTCCGATGACGACCGCCACCAGGCTGCCCGTCGACCAGAGGATCGTGTACCTGAGGAGCGTTCCCGCCTTGCCGAGCGCCAGCAGCACCTCACCGTTCAAGGTGTGCAGCGACTGGACGATCCCGACCACTGCCAGGATCTGGATCACCGTCGTCGCGTCGCTCCACTTGGAGCCGAGCACGACCTGCACGAAGTCCGGCGCGACGATCACGAGCCCGACAAGCGCTGGGATCGAGATCACCCCGACCAGCCGGGTCGCGCGGATCCAGATGTCCGCCATCCGCGGGCGGTCGTCGTTCATCTGCGAGAACGCCGGGAAGAACACCTGCTGCAGCGGCGCGGCAATGCGTGCGAACGGCATCAGGATGACGGTGGTGGCGAGCGCGTAGGTCCCGAGCGCAGCCGCCCCGAGGACACGTCCGATCAGGACGCTGCTGACAGTGCGGGTCGCCTGCCAGACCATGTTCTCGGCGAAGACGTTGCCGGCGAAGCCGCCCAGCCGGCGGAGGCTGGCCGTCGAAAATGTGAATGACGGACGCCACGGGGTCAGCACCCACAGGAGCGCCGTCGAGACGACCGCCTCCCCGAGCACTTGGCCGACGATCGCCCAGGCGCTGCGGTCGACAATCGCAATCGTGACTCCGATCGTCGCGCCCACGAGCGTTGCTGCGATCTGGCGCAGCTCGAGCTTCCGGAACTCCATCTCGCGCACGAGCAGTGCCATCTGGGTCGTGCCAAGGGCGCTGACCAGGAACCCGACCGAGAGGGCCACGAACAGCCAGCGCACGTCCGGCTCTCCGTAGAAGCTCGCCAGAGGGCCGGCGAACGCGATGCCCGCCAGCGCGAGCACGAGTCCCACGCCCGCACTCACCCAGAAGACCGTCGAGCGGTCGCCGCTCCGCAGCTCGCGGCGCTGGATCAGGGCCGTGCCGAGCGCGTTGTCCGTGAACACGACGACGAAGCCCGAGAACACGAGCACCATCGCCGCGAGGCCCCAGTCGTCCGGCGAGAGCAGCCGGGCGAGGACGAGGGCCACGACCATCCGCGTGATCTGCAGGGTGATCTGGGAGCCTGCCTTCCACGCGAGGCCGCTGAGGATGCGGGAGCCGATCCCGTCCGATGCGCGCTGCTCGTCCGGCGTCATGCGGGTGCGGTCGCCAGCGGCCGCGGGATCGCGTGCTCCAGGAAACTCGTCAGGTCGGCCGCGAGCGAGCTCGCGCTCGGGACGATCGCCGCCGGTTGCTGCTCGCCCGCCAGAGCGGCCGCCAGGCCGTCGGGCTCCTCGACGAGCGTCACGAGACCCGCCGCTGCGAACCGTCGACCGAGCTGAAGCTGGTGGTCGTCGACAGCCTCGCCGAACGCCTTCAGGCGTGGGACGACGATCGGGCGCTTGCCGTTGGCGAGTGAGACCATCACCGAGCCGACGCCGGCGTGCGTGACGACGACACGGGCGCGGCGGATCGTCGCAACCATCGCCTCGAAGGACAGGAAGTCGACGAGCTCCGCGGCCGGCCGCTCGATCCGCGCCGAGTGGCCGTGCTGCACGATCAGCTCCTCGTCGAGCGGCAGTGCCGCGACGGCGCGCAGCAACCGGTCGAAGCGTGCCTCGTTGGTGCCCACGCTGACGAAGATCATGCGCCCGCCGAGAAGACGTTTCCGGCGAACCGCGAGCGGGGGAGTGTCTCTGCGAGCTCCGGCCACTGCACGTAGCGGCGCGAGGCGATCGGCGCGATCAGCCGGTAGGTGAGTGAAGGCCCGTCGATCCGCGCCATGCTCTCGACGTAGACGACCTTTGCGCCGCGCAATCGTGCGACCCAGGCGAAAGGTACGGCGACGCCGGCGCCGGTCGTGACGACGACTTTCGGCCGTACGTCGCTGACGACGCGCCACGCGACGAGCAGGTTGCGCAGCATGTTCTTGAGGTTGCGGTTCGTCGGCCCGTGCGCGTAGTAGACGCGTTCGCCTTCGAGCAGCGAACGGGCGTCGCTCTTGTCGAACGTCACCCAGGCGCGCGCGAAGCGCTGCCAGGAGTCACGGAGGGCGACCAGTTGCAGCAGGTGACCTCCCGTCGAGCAGACGAGGAGCAGATCGGCACGGTTCGACGGCGTCGGACTCACCACGAAACACTGTAGTCCGGCACCGGATACGGCACCACGACCGGACAGCCAGAGCGGGTCTAGCACATCGGCTAGGGGCTGCTCGGAGCATCCTAGTCCGACGCCCGTCGCTCCCAGAGGGTCCGATTTATACGATTCAAAGCGTATGGAGAGCTCAACGCCTACCGGTGGCATCGCCGTGGTCGTGCTGACGCACAATCGTGTGCACTTGCTGCGGAAAAACGTCGAGAACGTGCTCCTCAAGACCTCTGAGGCGACGCGTGAGATCGTGATCTGGAACAACGCGTCGACGGACGGAACCCAGGCGTACCTGGAGACGCTCGATGATCCGCGGATCCGCGTCGTGCACAGCGAGAAGAACATCGGGCAGAACGCGTATGCGCGAGCCTTCCAGCTGACGACGTCGCCGTACATGGTCGAGGTCGACGACGACGTCGTCGACGCCCCGGCGCAGTGGGACGCGACGCTGCTCGAGGCGTTCGTCCAGCTGCCCCACATCGGGTTCCTGTCGGCCGACCTCGAGGACGACCCCCATGACGTGGCGTCGCAGGTCCGGCACCACGAACGGCCGGACGCGTACACGCTCGTCGAGGAGAACGGCGTGCGCTTGCTCAAGGGCCCGACGGGCGGCGGCTGTGCGATCACCTCCCGCGAGCTGAACGAGCGTGCCGGCGGCTTCCGTCAGCACGCCAAGGAGATCTTCTGGCTCGAGGACGAGGCCTACATCGAGGACATCGAGCGCCTGGGCTTCCAGGCTGCCGTTCTCGCCGACCTGCGGGTGCACCACACGGGCGGGCCGTACTACTCGGTCGAGTCCAAGGAGAAGGCCGATTTCTGGAAGCGCTGGGAGGCGATGCGGGCCCGGCGCGAAGCGGTGGGTGTAGGTCCGGCGTCCCGTGAGGAGCGCGTACACCGGCGCATCGTGGGACAGGATCACGGCGTCGGGAGGCGTATTCTCGCGGATCCACCCGGCCACGCGCCCGACGTCGTTCCAGCGCGCGCCGAGCGTGCTCCAGTCGCGCACCGACGGCTTCGAGCGCGAGCAGATCATCTCCGCGCTCGAGCGCGCCGGC
>JAXIPI010000408.1:0-8162 GCA_045403015.1 Gaiellaceae bacterium
GAGGACGAGATGCGCGGCGGGACAGCCGTCGACACGATGAACGGCAACGACGGCGACGATGAGATGTTCGGCGAGGGCGGCGAGGACGTGATGCACGGCAACGCGAACAACGACGTCATGCGCGGCGGCCCGGACAACGACATCATGGACGGCGACGCCGACACCGACGAGATGTACGGCGACGGCGAGGCCGACGTCATGCGTGGCGGCGACGCCGACGACTACATGCGCGGCGGCGGCGGGCCTGACGAGATGGAGGGCAATGCCAACACGACCGACGCCCTGCCGCTGAACGACGCCGCCAATCCGATCGCGGACGTCAACAGCGACCTCGACCTGATTCCGAACGGCAACGCCTGGGACGTCAGCGGCGGCGGCGACGGCGACGTCATGTTCGGCGACGCTGACGAGGACGACATGATCGGCGGCTCGCAGGGCGGCTCGCCGCCTACGGACGGCGGCGACACGATGCTCGGCAACGTCGCACAGGACGTGATCGTCGGCGACAACGGCGACGTCTCGCGGCCGGGCGGCTTCGATCCGGACGGGACGACCACACGTTCGGTCTCGCTGACCGACGCGACGGCCGGTGGCCCGGATTGGATCCAGGGCAACGACGAGAACGACGACGTCTACGCCGGAGGTGCCGGCGACCTCGTGCACGGCGATGCCGGCGACGACTACGTCGAGGGCAACGGCGGCTCAGACGGCGACGGCGATCCCGACACGACACCCGACTCGGCGATCGGCCTCTACGGCGACACCGGCCAGGACGACCTAATCGGCGGCACGAACCAGGGCAACGGTGGCATCGGCGAGGGCGCCGACGACATCTGGGGCGGCCAGGGCCACGATGTGATCGCCGGCGACAACGCCGACATCACGCGGGCCGCGGGCTCCGACTGCCCGGCCGGCTTCAGCCAGGGCTACGACTGCAACACGTTCCGCGTCTCCGATGCGGCCGACGTGGTCATCCGACGCATCCAGATCTGGGACGTCGACACCACCACGTTCGATCCGCCGGCCGGCACCTCGGACGGCGACACGATCGGCGGCCAGGACGCCCATGACCGGATGTACGGCCAGGGCGGCGACGACGCGATCGAGGGCGGCGGTGCCGACGACTTCGCATTCGGCAACGCTGGCCGGGACACGATCAACGGCGGCATCGGTCAGGACGACCTGGTCGGCGGCACCGGCCGGACCGACTCGGCGACGCCGAGCTCGGCCACCGACGGCCGCATCGACGTCGGCGACGTGATCCAGGGCGAGGCCGACTTCGACGCGGTCTCCGGAGACAACGCCAGGATCGTCCGCCAGACGCAGGACGGCGACACCGGAGACTCCCCGGACGACACCGGCCTTTGGAAGGCGAACACGTTCAACAACGCCGTCGATCGCGTGATCGCGCTGATGGACGTCGCGACGACAACGGACGACGCCCCGCTCACGAACAGCACGAGCGGCAACGACGAGCTGCTCGGCGGCGACGCCGACGACGTCGTCTACGGGCAGGGAGGCAATGACGGCATCTCGGGCGGCAACGACCAGGATCTGCTCGAGGGGAACGCCAACGGAACCGGCAATGCTCCAGATCCGGCCGGAACGTACGGCGCCGCCTGGCCCACCTTCGCGGGCGACGTGATCCATGGCGACGCCGGCGCGGACGACGCGGGCGGCGGTACCGGGCGGATCTACCGCATGGTGGCCGGCGTCGAGACGCAGGATCCCGCCAGCGGCGTCGACGGCCGCAAGGACGCGGCCGACACGATCTTCGGTGACGGCGGCGGCGACGCGCTCGCAGGCGACAACACCGTGATCGAGCGGGCGCTCGCAGGCGGCCAGTGGATCCTCGACGACCTGCACGACCCGGACGCGCTCGATGTCGTCCGGCGGATCATGCGCCAGCGCGACGTCGCCACGACGACGAATCTCGCTCCGCTGACGAACGGGACCTCGGGCGGAGACGTGATCTTCGGCAACGACGGCGTCGACGTGGTGTACGGCCAGGGTGCCGACGACCAGATCCAGGGCAACGCCCAGGACGACCACCTGGAGGGCAACGCCAACGACGACACGATCACCGGAAACGAAGGACAGGATGACGTGATCGGCGGCACCGGCCGGACGTTCTCGAACGACGAGGCGACGGCCGCGGCCGGGCGCATCGACAATCCCACCGGCGACGACGCCGCCAACGACACGCTGCACGGCGGCGACGGTGCCGGCGGTGTGGCGACTGGAGACGACGACCTGGTCCTCGGCGACAACGGCACCGTCGACCGCGAGCTCGGCAGCCCGATTCCGACGCCCGACAAGCTGCCGTTCAACGGCACGTGGCAGGAGGCGAGCTGGGACGAGCCGGCGATCCTCCGCGTCACCCGGCTGCTGGATGTCGCCATGACGGCGAACACCGCTCCGGAGACGAACGGCACCAACGGTGACGACACGATGAACGGCGAGGCCAACGAGGACCTCCTCTTCGGCCAGGGTGCGAACGACACGATCAAGGGCGACGACGCCGATCTCGACAACGCCGACCCGGGAGACGCCGGGGCCGACGACTACATCGAGGGGAACGGCGGCACCGACCTGATCCACGGCAACCTCGGTGAGGACGACATCACCGGTGGCGGCTCGGCCGCAACCGGCGTCCTCGATGCGAACCGTGACGGCACGCTCGACCCGACCCGCTCGGGCGAGACGCTCCGTGACACGAACGACCTGATCGCGGGCGACAACGGCGACGGAACGATCGGCGACAACGACGTGATCGCGGGCGACAATGCCCGGATCCAGCGACCGCTCGCCTCAGGCGACTGGCGGATCGACGCGCAGCGCAAGGATGTCGACGCGGAACCGGGTGCACAGCTTCGCGACGTGCTCCTCTTCGACGTGCAGAAGGTCGTGGGCGCCGACGGCTTCTCGGCCGATCCTGGCGAGAGCGGGCCTGACACGATCTCCGGCAACGGCGGCGAGGACATCATGCTGGGCCAGGGCAACGGCGCACTCGCCGACGCCTACGGCACGGAGGACGGTCTCGCCGGACAGGCCAACTGTCAGAACGTGACGACCGGCCCCGGCACCGGCGCGATCGTCGCGGGCGAAGAGGCTCCGAACGGTGACGACGACAATGACGACCTACCTGATCTCAACGACCCGCAGTGCAAGACGACGACGCCGGGTGACACGCTCAACGGCGAGACCGGCGAGGACTACATCGAGGGCAACCAGGGCTCGGACAACGCGTTCGGCGGCGAGGGCGAGGACGATGTCGTCGGCGGCTCCTCGGCCAATACCGGTCACCTCAACGTGATCCTGCCTCCGGGCGACCGCGATCCGGGCTTCGCGCCGGGAGCCCTCACCGAGGTGAACGTGCCCTTCAACCTGATCGACGGCCACGACTACCTCCAGGGCAACGCGGAGGACGACACGGTCGTCGGCGACAACGGCTTCGTCGATCGCTACCTCGGCGGTGCCGGCGCCTGGCTCACGATCGCCGGACCGGGCGGCGGCCCTTATCCGGAGACGGGGAATCCGAACCCCGAGCCCGCCCGCGGGGCGTGGACGGCCACCGACATGGTTCGCCGCGATGTCACCACGAAACAGGTGACGGAGTCGCCGGGTGCGTTCGGCAACGACTTCGCCCAGGGCGGCGGCGGCAAGGACGACGTCTACGGCCTGCTCGGAAACGACTGGCTCGAAGGCAACGAGGAGGAGGACGCGATCGTCGGCGACATGGGCAAGGTGGTCGGCAACCAGCTCGCCGGCACCGCCGACGGCGTCGCCGATCCTGCACTCAACCAGTTCATCGCTCCGAACCAGCCGTTCCTCGGCGCGACGATCAACCGCACCGGCCAGCTCAAGCGCGAGGTCGTGCTCTACGCCTTCACCGGCGCCCAGGCTGGCAAGGGCCACGACGTCGCCCTGGGCGGGGAGGGCAACGACTGGATCCACACCGGGCCTGGTCAGGACCTCGCCAACGGCAACGCGGGCGACGACCGGATCCACCTCGGCGACAACGACGAGGACAAGATCACAGACGTCGCCAACGGCCTCGCGCAGGCGCACGACCAGGTCGATGCGGCCTGGGGCGGCGCCGGACACGACCACCTCTGGGGCGGCTACGGCGCCGACTATCTCGACGTCCGCCCGCGCTCGACGGCGGTGACCCCCGGCCTCGTACCGACAAGCGATCCGGAGACGTGGTTCCAGATCGCGGGCGCCGAGACCTCACACAACGGCGTCGTCTACGGCCAGCAGAACTTCGAGAACATCGACTACCTCTACGGCGGTTGGGATCAGGACTCGATGCAGGCCAACGAGGGCGACAACGGCCCGAATCCGGGTGACCGGCTGCTCGACTGGGGCGGTAGCTATAACGGCTACTACCTGTGCCCGAGCACCTTCGGCGACTGGGTCACGACGCGGGCGATCGCCCCCGGCCTGATCGCCTTCCTCCAGACCATGTCGTGGGGCGACGGGGCCGGGACCGGCCCGACGGCGACGCAGGCGATGACCGCCGGGACATCCGCCTTCCGCGAGACGGCGATCGTGTTCTCGAACGAGGTCAAGAACAACACGAACCCGATCCATCCGGATACGCCCGGGCACTTCACCTGCGGGCCCGGCGTTCCTTGAGACACGTGCTCTCTGTGCTGGCGGCCGCGCTCGTCGTCGCCGCCGGCACAGGGTGCTCGGGAGACGACCGGACCGACGCGGCCGACACGACCTCGCAGACGACGACCGCCGCGAGCGCGACGAAAACCACGAAGGCGGTCGAAAAGACCGAGACGACCGAGACGCAGCCCGACACGCGGCCCGAGCCGAAGCCGGACCAGAGCCGCTGGGCGCGTCAGGTCGATGCGGTGTGCAAGCCGTGGCAGCGGCGGATCGACGCGCTTGCGCCGCCGAGCGACGCAGCGTCGCTCGAGCGCTTCCTCGCCGAGGTCGTACCCCTGGCGCATAAGCAAGTCGCCTTCGTCAAGGCCGTCAAGCCGCCGGCGGACGACGACGAGGCGCGGATGGCGAAGCTCTTCGTCGCCGCAATCGAGCAGCTCGAGAGCGGCCTGACCCGCTACCTCGCCGCGATCCGCCGGAACGATGCGGCCGCCGTCCAGAAGGCGCTCACGGATGCGAACGCAGCCGGCGCCCAAGCGCGCGGCTACGCCGTCTCCCTGAACATCACCGAGTGCGGCGGCTACGCGAGCGGGTAACAGCGGAGAATCTCGCTTCGCTCCCCAGAACCGAGTGCGACAATGGCCGAGGCTCTGGACGGCAAACGAGAAAAGACATGAACGATGCGTCGCGCAAGCGATTGACCAAGGTCCACCCGGAGCTGGCAAAACGAGTAACGGCTCTGATACAAGGGCTCGCCACGCAGGGACATACGATTGAAGTGGTACAGGGCCTGCGCACGTTTGCCGAACAGGATGCTCTGTACGCCAAGGGGCGAACGAAACCGGGCCAGATCGTCACGAATGCCAAGGGCGGCCAGTCGAACCACAATTTCGGCCTCGCTGTGGACCTCGTCCCGTTCGTCGGAGGCAAGCCCCAATGGAACGACAAGGCCGGCTTCATCAGGATCGGCGCAGCAGCGGCGAAACACGGGCTGGAATGGGGCGGGAATTGGAAGAAGTTCATCGACAAGCCACACGTCCAATTGCCCGGCCTGACCACCGCGCAATGCCTCAGTCACTTCAAGAAAGGCGGTCTGCAAAGGGTCTGGGCGAACGTCCCGAGCCTCTCGTAAGGGGTCGTGCGTTCCGACTGCCTGGGCGCGGCGCTCTTTTGTCAGCACGGGCGCCGAATGTCACCTATTGTCCGTAGGTGACTGAACAGCTGATCGTGATCACCGGTGCCGGTGCCTCGTACGACTCGACGGGAATCGAACCGCGCGATCTCAACTGGCAGCCCCCGCTCGTGAAGGACCTCTTTGCCGAGCGAGCGGCATTCCACCCAATCCTCGGCCTCTACCCGGACGCGCAGACGCTCGCACCGGACCTCCGCATCGCGACTCGCACCGGCTCGGTGGGACTCGAGACCTACCTGCGGGATCAGGTGCTCCACTCGCCCTCTGCCTATGACCGCCGGCGCTACCGCGCGATCCCGCTCTACCTGCAGCATCTGCTCCACGAGGTGAGCGAGAGCTACACGACTCACCCGGTGAACTTCGACCGCCTGATCAACGGCGTGCTCCGTTCGGCAGACGAGGTGATCTTCCTCACGCTCAACTACGACACGATCCTCGACAGCCGGCTCGATCAGCACGCGCACATTCGGTCACTGAGCGACTACATCCGCCCCGATTTCGCATGGTCGCTGATCAAGCTCCACGGGTCGGTGGACTGGGCGCGCCGGATCGTCGGTGCGAGCCACGCCGGCGTCGACGGGACCGACCTCTACCTGAGCGAGTTCGTAGCGACGCTCGAGGACGTTCCGGAGCTGTCGGACGAAATCGAGCTGCGCAGGACGAGCATCGAGCTTTTGCGCCGCGAACCACCTCACCTGTACTACCCCGCGCTCTCAGTGCCGCTGGGGCCGGACGACGAGTTCAACTGCCCCGAGAGTCACCTGGAGTTCATCCGGAAGCGCCTCGTCGCGACCGACGGGCTCAACATTCTGTCCGTCGGTTACAGCGGGCTCGACTCGGGACTCCTTCAGCTGCTCGCGGACTCCGGCAACTCGATTCGTTCGCTCTTCGCCGTCAACCATGAAGGGGTATCGGCCCTCGAGGCGGCGACGCGGATCGCCACGGCATTCTCGGACGCCGCCCACCCCGACATGGCATATGCCGGCACCTTCGAGTCGTTCACGCAGAGCGGCGGCCTGGAGGAGTATCTGACGACCCTCGAGTAGCGCCGCTCAGGGCAGCCAGCCGTCGCGGTACCGCGTCGGCTTCCGTCTTGTGAGTCCCGCGTACGCCCGCTTCTCGTCCGTCGTCTCCTGTTCGACTCCCGCGCCGTGGCGGAGCGCCGCTTCGTCCACGGTGTAGGCGCCCCAGTCGGGGCCGGTCGACCGGTCGCGGGCGCCGACCGCGAGCACGGCGCAGGGCGAGTCTCCCGCCCCGACGATCACATGGTTCGTGCCGGCTGGACAGTGCACGAAATCCCACTGCCGGAGCGGGCGCTCCTCGCCCTCGACGATGAGCAGCGCCTCGCCGGCGAGCACGAGGAAATCTTCCTGATCTGCCTCCCAGTGGTACATGGCCATCGGCTCGCCCGGGACGAGGATGTTGATGTTGATCCCGACCTGCGGGAAGTCCGAGTCACCCTCGAAGTCGCAGACTGCGGAGCGTCCCTCCTCGTGACGCCAGGAAGCATGGCGCGCGTTGAGCACGAACCAGCCCTCGCCACTCGGGACCAGTCCGTGGTCGGTCGACTCGAGCCGGGACTCGCGAACCATCGAGGTGATCCTGCCAGACCGGTCTCACTAGGCGACGAATGACTCGAGCCGCTCGATCTCGTCCTGCAACGCGAGCTGCGCGCTCCGACCGAGCGGCGCGAACGACTCGAGCACGACGCGACCCTTGTCCAGCTGCCACGTCCCGGCGACGAAGCCGTCGACGAGAATCGTCGCGTGCACGATCCCGTTGTTCGTGACGATCCGCGACGGAGGAACGTCGCCCAGGATTCGCGATCGATCGGCGTGGGAGAGCACGAGATTGTCGAAGCGCGGAATCAGCCGTACCGGAGCCGCCGTGTCGGCCTCAGGGAGTGGCGCCCGCGGGAGATCGTAGAGCGTGCGCCCCTGCTCGTCCTGGTACGTCTGCAACGACTGCCGTTCGAGCGAGGCGGTGATCGGCGCGAGTCGCGGGATGCCGGCCCATTGGCCGAGGTCGCGCTTCGTCGCCGGCCCGTAGGCCGCGAGGTAGCTGCGGACGAGCCGGTCGAACGCCTCTTCGGCCGGCGGCGGCCCGCCGGCGAGCGTTCCCTCGGCGGCCGTGTACACGCCCTGGCCGCCGTAGCCCCAGATCCCGGACGGCGGGACGTGCACGACGTAGGCGTGTCCCTGGATACGGCGCCAGATGAACGTCGGCGACAACCCCGGCTGCTCGTAGGGTTCGAGCAGCGCGCGGACCTCCTTGCACGTCAGCACGACCCCATCGAGCTCGGCGGCGACCGCCGCCGCGAGCGTCACCAGGCGGGCCGTCGGGAGGCGTG
>JAXIPI010000178.1:0-2328 GCA_045403015.1 Gaiellaceae bacterium
GCCCGGCCGCCGCGTTCGCGCGCACCTGCTCGGGTTTCGTAGCGCCTGCGATCACGGACGCAACGCCGGGCACTGCTGCCAGCCCGCCGATCGCGACGTCGAGGAGCGTGACGCCCCTCTCGCTCGCGTATGCCTCGAGCCGCTCCACATGGTCGAGCTTCGCGTCCTCGAGCTCGCGGCCGTGCAGCCGGGTGCCTTCCGGCGCCGGCTCGCCGCGCCGGTACTTGCCGGTGAGAAGACCGCTCGCGAGCGGGAAGTACGGAATGAAGCCGATCCCGAGCCGCTCGCAGGTCGGCAGCAACTCGTCCTCCGCTGCACGCGCGAGCCACGAGTACTCGCTCTGCTCCGAGGCGAACGGCGTCAGCCCGCGCTCGCTCGCAATCGCGTGAGCCTCCTCCACCATCGTCGCCGTGAAGTTGGAGGAGCCGATCGCCCGCACCGTCCCCTCCTGCACGAGCTCGTGGAGCGCGCCGAGCGTTTCCTCGAGCGGCGTCACGCCGTCGGGGCGGTGGTACTGGTAGAGGTCGATCCGGTCGGTCTGCAGCCGCCACAGCGACGCCTCGACCGCTTTGCGGATGTAGGGACGCGAACCGCGGGCCGTCTCGCCGTCGCCGAGGTCGTGTCCGAACTTCGTCGCGAGCACGACCCGGTCCCGCCTGCCGCGGAGCGCGCGGCCGATGATCTCCTCGCTGCCGCCGCGGTTTCCATAGACATCGGCGGTGTCGAAGAACGTGACGCCCGCGTCGAGCGCGGCGTCGATCACCGCACGCGAAGCCTCCTCGTCGGTCCGGCCACCGAAGTTGTTGCAGCCGAGGCCGACGACGGTGACCTCGAGATCTGAGCTGCCGAGCCGCCGCGTACGCATCGCGCGAGCCTATCGATCGGGCGAGCGCAAGCTCAGCGTAAAGGCGCTGTACGCATTCGGTAAAACGTTCCGGCAGCGCGGTTGCGGGCCTCCGGGCGAGGGCACGATCAGGCCATGCGCCGACCACTTCTCATACTCGTTTCTCTCCTCGCCATTCTCGTCGTCGCGCCCGTTGGCTCGGCTGCGACGAAAGGTGTCTCCATCAAGCGTTCGTCCTTCTCGCCTGCGACCGTGAACATCACGGCTGGCGACACGATCCGCTGGCGGAACGACGACACGCGCGACCACCAGGTCGTCTCGACGACCGGCAGCTTCGCGTCGCCCGTCCTCCGCCCCGGGAGGACGTACTCCTTCAGGTTCGAGGTCGCCGGCACCTACAGGTACCGCGACGCCCTCGTTCCGACCAGCATTGGCACGATCAAGGTCGCAGGCGCGCCGCCCGCAGTCACGCTCGCGACGTCGCTGCCGCAGATCACGTACGGCTCGCGCATCACCCTCTCCGGCCAGATCAACAGCAAGAGAGCCGGCGAGAACGTCCAGCTGAACTATCTGGCGTACGGGCAGGGCTCCGAGGCAGTCCTCGCGACGGTGATCAGCGGCGTCGACGGCACGTTCTCCTTCAACGTGACGCCGAAGCTCCTCACCACGTATCGCGCCACCTGGAAGAACGCTTCGAGTCTTCCTGTGCAGACCGCGGTCGCTCCGTCGATCTCGTTCGGCCGGCTGAACGGCTTCGTCACCCGTGTCTACGCGGGCCGGAGCATGGCGCGCAAGCAGGTGCAGCTCCAGCGGTTCACAAACTTCGGGCAGTGGGTGACGATCAAGCGCATCACGCTCGACCTGAACTCGCGGGCCCGTTTCCAGGCCCCGCTTCCGGTCGGAGCAAATCGGCTGCGGATCGCGATGTCCGTGAACCAGGCCGGTGCTGGCTACCTCGCGGGCTTCAGCCGTGAGATCACCTGGCGCCACCCGCGCTGACTCGCTGCTCAAGCCCGACGCCGGATCTGCCGAGACGTGAGCTACGCTCACCGCCGTCAACAAGGAGATTCGATGAAGACCAGGACAATCGCGGCGCTGCTCGCGCTCACCGCGACCGCAGCACTCGCTGCGACGGCAGGGTTCGGCGCCGTCTCGGCGGCACCCGATCCGGCGCAGATGGCGCTCCTGGCCGGGGACGTACCGAACTCGAAGGTCAAGGGTAAACGCGTCAAGCCCGAGACCGGCTACGTCGCTGCGTACGAACGGGAATTCGAGCTGAGCAAGCCGTATGGCTCCTCCCAGCTCCTCTACATCAACTCCGAGGTCTCGGTGGCAGCCGCAGCGAAGACGCCGATCGCCGACCTGGCCGTCCTCCGGAGATTCCTCCGCTCGAGCAAGGGCCGGCAGGAGCTGGCGAACAGCATCGGCGCGGAGCTCGGCGCGACCGTGGCGAAGAAGAACGTGACGATCGGCAAGCTTCGGAC
>JAXIPI010000117.1:0-26332 GCA_045403015.1 Gaiellaceae bacterium
ACTGGCCTGGCCTGTACGACCGCGCGCGGAGAGCGGCATCGACGTCGACGAGACGCAGCCACAGTCCGTCGCCCACGCGCAGCCCGAGCGCGGTCGTACAGGCCAGGCCAGTCGGTGGTACTCGAGGTGCGCGACGAGCTCTGCCCGTGGAACGCGGGCCGCTACCGCGTCGGCGACGACGCGGGGCGGACCGAGGACACTGCCGATCTCGCGCTCGACGTCACGGACCTTGCTTCCGCCTACCTGGGCGGGTTCGACTTTCACCGCCTCGCTCGCGCCGGTCTCGTCGAGGAACGCATCGAAGGCTCGGTCGAGGCGGCGACACTTCTCTTCCGAACTGATCTACCCCCTCACTGCCCGGAGGTGTTCTGAGTGGCCTGGGACGTGCGTCCGACCAAGGATCTGAACGAGTTCAAGGCTGCCGTCGGTGCGATCTCCCACTACTTCGGCGGCGGCCCCGACGACGAGCGCGCCGAGCGGTTCGCGAAAGTGCTGCCGCTCGAGCGGATGCACGCTGCCTTCGACGGTGATGTGGTCGTCGGCGGCGCCGGCGCCTTCCCGTTCCAGCTGACGGTGCCCGGCGGCGTCGTCCCCTGCGGCGGCGTCACCGTGGTCGGCGTGCTGCCGACGCACCGCCGTCGCGGCGTGCTGACGGCGATGATGCGTGCCCAGCTCGAAGACATCCGCGACCGCGGGGAGCCGATCGCTGCGCTCTGGGCCTCGGAAGAGGTGATCTACGGACGCTTCGGCTACGGAATGGCCTCGCTCGCCGGCGAGATCGCGCTCTCGAGCGGCTACACCGGGCTGCGGCAGCCGCCCGACGAGACGGCTCGGACTCGTTTGATCAGCCTCGACGACGCGAAGACGGTCCTTCCTGGCATCTACGACCGCGTGCGGGCCGGGACGCCCGGAATGTTCAACCGCACCGAGGCCTGGTGGGAGCTTCGCAACCTGTCCGATCCGCTCGAGCGGCGCCAGGGCGGCGGTGAGAAGAACGTGCTCGTGCTGGAGCTCGACGGCGAGCCCGCTGGGTACGCGCTCTACCGGGTCTTCTCGAAGTTCGAGCACGGCTCATCGGTGGGACACGTCGAGGTGATCGAGGCGGTCGCGGACGGCGCGGTCGCGATGCGCGAGCTCTGGCGCGTCTTGCTCGACATGGACTGGCTGGCGACGCTGAAGGCCTTCCTCCTCCCGATCGACCACCCGCTCCTGCAGCAGCTCCGCTATCCGCGCCGACTCCAGATGCGGATCGGCGACGGGCTCTGGGTGCGGCTCGTCGACCTCGGCGCCGCCCTCTCCGCTCGCGCGTACGGCGGTGAGGGGCCGGTCGTGTTCGAGGTCGAAGACGCGTTCCTGCCGGAGAACACGGGACGCTGGAGGATCGCCGGTGGCACAGCCGAGAGGACCGATGAAGCCGCGGATCTCGCCCTCGATGTGAGGGAGCTGGGCGCCGCGTACCTCGGCGGGTTCACATTCGGAGAGCTCGTCCGGGCAGGCGTGGTGCGCGAGCTGAAGGACGGCGGTGCGGCTCGTGCCGACGCGCTGTTTTTCACGAGCGACCCGAAACCGTGGTGTCCGGAGATCTTCTGAGCGGCCTGCTACCCTCCCGCGCTGAATGTTGCGGCCATTCCACGGCGCGGTCTGTGCGCTGCTCGTCAGCCTGATCCTCGTAGCACCGGCAAATGCCCTCGTCGACGGGCCGATCGACGTGTACCTCGAGCATCTCGAGCCCCTGACGCTCGAGTGGCCGGCTGACGGGACGATGACCGACGGCTACGGTCCGCGCTGGGGCCGGATGCATCTCGGGATCGACGTCGGCATCCTTCGGTCGCTCGAAGTGCGAGCCGCCGCGAGCGGGACGGTGACGGCTGCAGGCTGGCTCACCGGCTACGAGGGCTACGGCAACGTCGTGATGGTCGACGTGGGCGGTGGCTACTCGGTCCTCTACGCGCATCTCTCGAGCTCGCATGTCGTTCCGGGCCAGTGGCTGGCGACCGGGGAGTCGATCGGGGAAGCCGGCTGCAGCGGCTCGTGCACCGGCACGCACCTTCATTTCGAGCTGCGGCTGAACGGCGTGCCGATCGATCCCGCTCCCTATCTGGGCTAGGGGCACACCCCCCGATCGAGTGATGGCGGCCCCGAGAGCCGAGGCTACGGTGTGCCCTGCCCATGACACGGACGCTCCCTATGCGGAGCGCGCTCGTCGTCTTGCTTGCCTCTCTCGTCGTCGCACCAGCGGCATCGGCACGCCCTGACGCCTCTGCGCGCCTCCAGATGGTCTGGCCTGCCAGCGGCACGGTCACCTCGCCCTTCGGCGTGTGGCGCGGCAACCACCGGCACGAAGGCATCGACATCGGCATGCTGCTCTCCCTGCGTGTCCGCGCGGTGACCGAGGGCGTCGTTGAGAGCACCGGGTACGAGAACGGCTACGAGGGCTACGGCAAGATCATCAAGCTCGACCTGCCCGGCCCTTATACCGCCCTCTACGCGCATCTCTCGAACGTCGCGGTGCGGGAGGGTGAGCACGTTCGCGAGGGTGAGTGGATCGGCCAGGCCGGCTGCACGGGGAGCTGCTCGGGCACGCACCTCCATTTCGAGGTTCGGCGCCGGGGCGTCCCGATCGACCCCATGCAGTTCCTCGGCTAGAATCCCGCTCGCAAGGGCGGTTAGCTCAGTTGGGAGAGCACCAGCTCGACAAGCTGGGGGTCACTGGTTCGAGCCCAGTACCGCCCATAGCCGCAACCCCGCATGGATACTGGGGTTGCGGCCCTGGCTCCGGTGTCCGCGGACCCGGAATGGACCCAGAGGGCTCGGTTAGCCTTCGCCAAGTGTCGAGCCGCCCGCGGCGGGCGTAGCAGACGGCCGCGCGGCGGGCTCGGCAGTGAGCGCCTTCCGAAGCCCTTGCGGGGCACTTGCCGCGGGAATGGAGTCAGCCGCCGCCGACCCGAGTCTGAAAACCACACCGGACACCACCACCACCACAACGCAAGCGTGACATTGAGTTCGGGAATGTCCCTGGTGACGTGCCGCACTACGATGTGCGCATGAACGCTTGGTTGATCCTCGCCGTCGTCCTTGTCGCGCTGGTCGTGTTGCTAGAACCCCTCATTAGGCAATCTCCGGAGCCGCCCTCAAAGGGTGAGGAAGCATTCAAGTGGACTGACGCAGTCGCCAAAATACTCGGCGGGCTGTGGCCGCGCTGACGCCGACCACCTAGAGAGCGAGCACCCGCCTGGGCGAGCGTCCTCTCGCTCGACGACGCCGATAACTGGAGCCAAAGAGACACCAGTTGGAGCCACCTCTCGCCCGAGCCGAGCGCGTGCGGACCCCGCTCCGCTGCCTCACGAGGGCGGGGCGGCGTTATTCGACGAGGGAGATGACGCGAACGCCGTAGCCCGGGACGGAGCCGGTGTCGTCGGCGAGACCCTGCCAGATCACCTGGGTGAAGTAGCCCTTGACGGTGCCCGTGCTGCCGGCGGCGGTGAAGGACGTGGGGACGAAGCCGACCCAGGCGACGATGTCGTACTCCGCCTCGGAGCCCTCGCCCGTAATCGAGCGGTAGACGGGGAAGAGAAGCTCGCTGCCGAGACGGTCGTTGAGAGCGTTCTTGATGTGGCTGGAGTTGAACTCGGTCGAGGGGGAGGAGCGGTAGGTGCCTAGGGGCATCTCGTCCTCGTACCCGTTGCGGATCCAGTCCGCCAAGGTCTGGGTGCCGATGTCGCCGGAGATGTTGCGGCTGTCGAGGTTGACGAGGCCGAAGGCACCGGCGGCGTCGCTGCCGCCGGGATTGTGCAGGTCCATGAGCACGACCTGGGTAGGATCGCCGAAACAGCCGCACTGGAGCATCGGGTGCTGCTCGTCGACGGCGATCGGGGCGACGTACCGCGCCGCGGCGGGGACGCCGGCGCGCGCCGTGGCCCGAGCGTGGACCTCCACCGAGTCGACCCCGAAGAGCTTCAGGAAGAATGCGGGCGCGGGCCGGGCGACCGTCACCGTTATCAGGTCGTTCGCGACCACCTTGGTCCCGAACGAGATCGCGATAGCGCCGCCGCCGTTCTTCGTCGCGTACTCGTTCGCGAGGGCGGCGGCGTCGGCCGTTCCCTCGCGCAGGCGCTGCGCGCCGGAAAGCGCCGCCGCGTCTGCGGTTGCCTGGGTGGCGCGATCCTCCCGATACCAGGAGCCGACGTCGATCACCAACCCAGCCATGCCCAGCAGCGCCACCATGAAGACGATCATGAGCACGACCGCCTGACCCTGCTCGGACCTAGCAAGCCGCGTGGTGAGTGGAGGATTCATCCGGGGCTTTCGGCAAGTCGCAGAACTGGCACACATGCAAGGTTGATGTTTCCCTGAGGAGGAACTGGCGGTCTCCGGGGAAAGATCACTCCATTGAGGGAGCCCGAGCGACAGGTGCCCAGCTGCACTGCTCACACCCTCATAGTCGGCGCCTGCCGGCGGCGATGTGGAATCCCTCGCCCGGTGGATCTCGACACGTGCAAGGGCCCCGCGGCCCGGTCCGACCCGGTGTGGCGCCCTCGCCATCTTGGCTCGACGCGCGAGAGGCGGGACGCTTCGAAGCGCTCGCCTCACCAGGGCTAGAGCTCAGCGAAGCCCCGGCCGCGATGCGGCTGACGGCCATCAAGGACGGCACGTCGAACACGTTGATGCTGGCGAAGGTCTCGTAGGCCAACTCGAACGGGGCAAGGGGCGCCGGGTCAGCCACTAGGACCGAGTCGTCGTATCCAGCTCCACTTTCCCTGCCGGGTTGAACACGGACGGCCGGAGGCGTAGCGTCGCGGGCGAATCGACTCGAGAGGAGGATTCCATGTGTGTCCCGGGTACGATCGAGGCTGTTCGCAGCCGAATCGAGCACGAGCACGAGGAGGACGAGAGGGCCAGCGGCCCGCGCCTCGACCGGCGCACGGCGCTGCTCGCCGGCGCGGGTGCCGCGCTCGCGGCAGCGCTCCCGGGGGGAGCGCGGGCGACCGGGCGTCGTGGGAGCAAGGCGCAGGACCTCACTCACGTCTTCCGTGTCGGGACGCCGATGTTCCCGGGCGTCCCGCGGCCGTCGCGCGAGACGTTCGTGACTGTGCCCGTGAACGGCTTCTATGGGCAGATCTGGAATTTCTGGGAGCACACCGCGACGCATCTCGACGTGCCCGCACACTTCGTCGTCGGCGGCCGCACGACGCCGCAGCTCACGCTCGACGAGCTGATGGCTCCGATCGCCGTGATCGACATCTCCGACCGCGCCGCGCGCGACCCCGACACCGTCGTCACCACGAACGACCTGCTCCGTTACGAGCGCAGATACGGGAAGATCCGCCGCGGCTCGCTCGTGGCGATGAACTCGGGCTGGGACTCGCGGGCGGGCAGCGAGGAGGCTTACCGGAACGCGGACGCCTCCGGCACGATGCACTTCCCAGGCTGGAGCGCCGATGCGATCGAGTGGCTGATCGACGAGCGCAGGATCGGGGCGATTGGGGTCGACACGCTCAGCCTCGACCCGGGGAACGCGACTGCGTTTGTGGCGCACGTCGCATTGCTGTCTGCAAACCGATTCGGGATCGAGAACCTCGCCAACCTCAGCAGGATCCGGCCCGAGGGCGCGACGGCTTTCGTCGGCGTCATCCCGTGGGAGGAAGGCTCCGGCGGCCCGGCACGGGTGGTTGCGACTTGGTGACCTGAGCCGAAGCGCCCCGTTCTGCCAGACGGCGTGACGCCGTCTCGTTCACGTGTTCGATTTCCCACCGCATCAACCATCTAGTTGCTCTAGGTTGTCTGACGGTGCCTGACCAAGCCCCCGCAGCGACGCCCCCGAGGTCGCCATCGGATGCGACGGACCGCTCACCCGGCTGGCGAGTGGAGCCGGCGCCCGACGGCCGTGGGGAAAAGCCGGCGAAGCCGCCGATGATTCCACGCAGCAGGGCCCTGCTCGCGTTCTTCGTCGGAATCCTGGTCCTCAACCTCGTGATCTCGTTCCTCACCGGCGCGCCGCCGGACCGGCCGCGGGTGCCGTACCAGCCCTTCTTCCTCGCGCAGGTCGAGGCCGGGAACGTCGAGTCGATCACCTCGCGCGAGGACTCGATCGAGGGCGAACTGAAGAAGCCCGCCACATACGACCCACCCGGTGACGACAAGCCCGTCAAGGTCGAGCGGTTCAAGACGCAGGTGCCTGCGTTCATCGATCGGACTGAGCTGACGAAGGTGGTGACGGAGCAGCAGGTCGTCATCAACGCGAGAGCGCCGGATGCGGGTCGCAGCTTTCTGCTGAGCCTCGTCCTCGGGCTGGCGCCCGCGCTCATTCTGGTCGGGTTCTTCATTTGGCTGTCGCGGCGGGGCACCGGTGGAGGCGTCCTCGGTGGCTTCGGCAGGTCGACCGCCCGCCGCCTCGAGCAGGGCGGGCAACAGCGCGTCACGTTCGACGACGTCGCCGGCATCGACGAGGCGGAGCAGGAGCTCGTCGAGATCGTCGACTTCCTCAAGAACCCGGAGCGCTACACCCGGCTCGGTGCCCGCATCCCCCGCGGCGTGCTGCTCTACGGCCCACCGGGGACGGGTAAGACGCTCCTCGCGCGCGCAGTCGCGGGTGAGGCCCACGCGGCGTTCTTCTCCTTGTCGGCGTCCGAGTTCGTCGAGGCGATTGTCGGCATCGGCGCATCCCGTGTGCGCGACCTGTTCAAGCAGGCAAAGGAGAGCGCCCCCGCGATCGTCTTCATCGACGAGCTCGACGCGATCGGACGCTCGCGCAGTGGTGGCGTCAGCGGCATCAGCGGCGGTCATGACGAGCGCGAGCAGACGCTGAACCAGATCCTGACGGAGATGGACGGCTTCGAGCCCGGCACGAACGTGATCGTCCTAGCGGCGACGAACCGGCCCGAGATCCTCGATCCGGCGCTGCTCCGACCGGGTCGATTCGACCGGCGGATCGCCGTCCAGTCGCCGGACAAGACCGGCCGCGCGAAGATCCTCGAGATCCACACGCGGTCGGTGCCGCTCGACGCCGGCGTCGACCTCGAGCAGATCGCGGCGTCGACGCCGGGAGCGACGGGCGCAGACCTCGCCTTGATCGTGAACGAGGCTGCATTGTTCGCGGCCCGGCGGGGACACGCCGACGTTGAGCAGCGGGACTTCACGGACGCGATCGAGAAGATCATCCTCGGAGCCGAGCGCCAGATCGTGATGACGGACGCCGACCGCGAGCGCACCGCGTACCACGAGTCGGGGCACGCGCTCGTCGGGATGCTCACGCCGGGCGCCGACCCGGTGCGCAAGGTCTCGATCATCCCACGAGGGCAGGCACTCGGCGTGACGCTCTCGACCCCGGAGACCGACCGGTACGGCTATGGGCGTCACGAGCTCGTCGCCAGGATCAAGGTGGCGCTCGGCGGCCGCGTGGCCGAGCAGGTCGTGTACGGCGACACCACGACCGGCGCCGAGTCGGACATCCAGAACCTGACGAGGATCGCGCGCGGCATGGTCGCCCGCTGGGGCATGAGCGAGGCACTCGGCCCGGTGGCGCTCGCCGACGGCCCGCAGGACGGGTTCTTGCTGCCCGGCTCGACGCCCGCCTCGCCCGCGACGCTGGAGCGGGTCGACGAAGAGACGCGGCGGATCGTCGAGGAGGCCGAGGATGAGGTCCTTGGCCTGCTCGAGCGCGAGCGCAGCAGGCTCGACGCACTCGCGCGCGCTCTCCTGGAGCAGGAGACGCTCGATCAAGCCGACGCCTACCGCATCGCGGGCGTCGAGGAGCCTGTGCTCGAGCCCGACGCTGAGGCACGAGCTGCGTCGACGAGCGTCTCGGAGGCGTGATGTCGACGGGTTGACGAGGTCGCGGCAATAGTTGCTTAGGATTGAACGCGATCGACACGCACCCAATCATCGAGTTCTGCGGCGTGACGAGAGGAGCCCCCGTGGCAGAGGTCTTCGAGGGAAAGGTGGACATCCAGGACGACGCCGGTACGAACGTCGTCATCACGTTGAACGGGAATACCGGCAACGCGCTTCTGGGTGGCAACGGCCAGGCGGGCGATCTGGTCATTCGCGACGCCGCCGGCAACGAACGCGTGCGCATCGAGGGCGCGACCGGCGACATCGCTGTCTTCACTGATGCCGGAACAGAGGTCATGCGGCTTACCGGAACCGGTGACGTGCGCACGGGCGGCAACGGCGTCAACGGCACACTCACGCTCCAGAGCACGGATGGGAGCGACCGCATTCGTCTCCAGGGTGGCAATGCGAACGCCTGGCTTGGGGGCAACGGCGCGGACGGTGACGTGGTGTTGTTCGCGGAGGGCGGTGACAACACGACCCTGGCCGGGGGCACGATCCACCTCGGCGGCGGTGCGGGCGACATCCGGGCGGGCGGTGCCGGCGTCGACGGCGCGCTGACGCTTCAGGACACGCAAGGGAGCGATCGCATTCGTCTTCAGGGCAGCGCTGCGAACGCCTGGCTTGGGGGCAACGGCGCGGACGGCGACGTGGTGTTGTTCGCGGAGGGCGGTGACAACGTGACCCTGGCCGAGGGCACGATCCACCTCGGCGGCGCTGCCGGCGACATCCGGGCGGGCGGTAACGGCACCGGCGGCGCGCTCACGCTCCAGGACACGCGAGGGATCGATCGCATTCGTCTCCAGGCCGGCGATGGGCAGGTCTTGCTGGGAGGCAGCGGGGTTGACGGCGACCTGCTGTTGTTCCCGGAGGGCAGCAGCCACCGGTTTACGGACACGGCGAGCATCCACCTCGACGCAGCTGCGGGGAACCTGCGGATGGGCGGCCAGGGCCAGGACGGCGATGTCATCCTCCGCGAGGCCTTTGGCGACGATCGCATCCGCCTTGACGCCGGCGAGGGCAACATCTTCCTCGGCGGCAATGGGGTCGACGGCGACCTTCTCCTCTTCGCCGAGTCGGGCGACAACGTGACATTCGAAGAGGCAACGATCCACCTGAACGGGCAGGACGGGGACATCATCCTGCGCAACGCCGACTGCGCGGAGGAGTTCGATCTGGCCGCCGAGGAAGCGCTTCCTGGCACGGTCGTGGTGATCGGCGGCGACGGCAGGCTGCACGCGAGCACGACTGCGTACGACCGCCGTGTGGCCGGGGTGATCTCGGGAGCGGGCGCGTGCCGGCCCGGGATCGTCCTCGGCAGGAACCCGTCGACATCGCCAAGAGGACCCGTCGCACTGATCGGCAAGGTCTTCTGCAAGGTAGACGCCGACTACGGGGCCATCGAAGTGGGCGACATGCTGACCACGTCTCCGACCGCGGGGCACGCGATGAGAGCCGAAGACGCGGCCCGCGCGTTCGGAGCCGTGATCGGCAAGGCGCTGGGAAGTCACGCGTCAGGGCCGGGTCTCATTCCGGTCCTGGTCGCGATGCAGTAGGAGCGGGACGATGGCCTCGCTCCGCGACACGGCTGCATGCATCGGCATCACCGGCGACTTCTCGGTCGTCGGCGACTTCTACGGCTACCTGGCGAAGCCCGACGATCCTTCGCCGGACCCCGGCTTCCCGGACCTCTCGGTGCTGACGCAGGTCAGGCTCCTGCAGGGGCGGCATGTGCACATCAACCTGATCCGGGTCGGCATCGAGTCCTTCACACCCGACGACGAGGCGGAGATCGACGGCGCGGTGCAGCTGACACGCGATCTCTACGAGCAGGTCAGTCTCGGCGTCGGCCGCGTGCTCCGCTTCTTCGTCACGACCGCCGATGCCAACGGCCATGAGCACCTCACCAGCGAAGCCGAGGCAGAGGCCTTGACGCACGACTGGACGGTTCCCAACGACGCCATCGACGTGTTCTTCGTACACAGTTTCTTGATCGAGGGGTTCGTTCAGCCGGGGGGACAGTCGCCAATCGAGGGGCCTTGTGACAAGAACGGCGTGCGCATGAACGGCTGCGTCGTCCGGATGATGGGCGACTCGCTCACGACCGGCTTCGTGCTTGCCCACTACGTGGCGCAATACCTCGGTCTTCGCGACAGCGACGACAATCAAAACGTCATGTTCAACACGGTTCCAAACGGGGGCGAGCTGACCCCGTCCCAGGGGTCGAACATGCGCGACCACTGCTTCGTGAACGGCGGGTGCTAGCCGATGTCGGCCAGGATCGAGCCTCCGTTCGAGTTGCAGCTGCGGATCGACCTCCCGGCGGCTGAACGACCGCCGACCGCCGAGCTCGCGCAGCTCCGCAGGATCGTCCTCGGGCAGGAGGGCGGCTTCCCGCGCGCAGCGGCAATGGCGCTCCTCGCCGAGACGGATTACCCGAACGTGCACCGCGACTTCGAGGAGGTTCTCCTCAACGACGTGGAGGCCTCGGGAGTGCGCGTTGCCGCTGCCATGACGCTCTGGCGGCTGCAGTCCGTGCAGGCGGCGACCGTCCTCGAGCGGGCGCTGGCGGTGAAGGACGAGAGCGCTCTGGCCGCCGTCTTCACGGCGCTCGGGCGGATCGGCCCGCAAACGGCCCTGCCGGCGATCGTGCAAGCGCGCCGGCGTGCAAAGGGTCTGGCTCGAGCGCGAGCCGACTTTGCGGCGACGCTCGTCGCCCACCGCTTCGGCTTGCCCGGACACGTCGTGCCGCTACCGAGCTCGAAGGAGCTCCTGGTTGTTCCCTCGGGCGTGGGGCGGACGTTCCGCGTCGCCCGGGCCGACGCCGCGGAAGCAGAGCTCGGCCTGCGCTCGCTGGCGCGGGAGCCCGTCGGCGTCGATCTTTCCGAGCGCGACGCCTACCTTCTGCGTTGCGACGGCAACGACTGGCTGTTGTTGCTGAGCGCGGATCTCGCTGCGGCGGGCGCGTCGGGGCTCGCGGACCGGAACGCGGTGGCGGCCGTGGTCGCCAGCAAGCAGGAAGCAACCGGCCTGTACTCCACGAGGTACCTGGTGCTGACCTCACCGGTGCGTGGAAGTCGCTCGGCGGCCATCACCATCCACCGTGGGACGGGCGAGCTCGCATTCGCCGGCGAGGCCAATGTCGAGGGCGACGAGGTCGAGTTCGCGGTGCGGGCCGTCAAGGTGCAGGGAGCGTTCCCGCTTCGGTTCACTGGGGTCTGGGCACCCGGCCGGTTGACGGCTCGGGAAGCCGTGCACGGCCCGTTCGTGAGCGTCCGTCGCGCGCCGAGCCGCGGCGTCAGGCCATAGTGTTCGCGCCTAGGCCCGCGTGGCCGTTGTAGATGACTGCCGCCTGCGTCGACCTACGAGCGTCCCGCGCGTGCAGTGCGCCAAGGCTGTCCGGATCGTTGTTGTTGGTGACGATGCCGTTTAACCCGCCCGTAACGCGGTCACGGACGACGCGCACGGTTCCCTCGGTGTGGTTGGCGACGTTGCCACCACCGCGGCGCGTCGCCGTGACCCAGAGGTAGTGGTTGATGTGCCCGTACTCGTGGATCCCGCACGTCGTACCGCGTGGCGCCGGCTTCTTCGACGGACCCGCCACGGCGACGGGCGCTGCCGAGACGGTGAGCGCGACGATGGCGGTGAGGATGCCGAGCGCGCGGGTCACGACGCGCCTCGCGAAGGCTTCACACGATTGTCGGCGACGCTGAAGGTCACGACGGGCGACCCCTCGTAGTCCAGCATCGTCACGGCCCGCCCCTCGGGCCCGACAAGGTTGGGCCACTCCACGCGGCCAGGCACCTTCATGGCGCCGGGCGACTCAGGCGGTGCTGCCTTCTGCTTCTTGCCGCTCATGACGTCCTCCCTTCGTTGATGTCCTTGCGCTCTAAGACACCGGGGAGGGCTGCGTATTCCCGCGAGCGCGACGGCGGTATGTGCAACCAATGGTTGCGTCTTGTGGTAGCATGAGGAGCAATCAATGGTTGCACGTCAACGACGAGTCAGAGAGATGCTGCTGCAAGACAAGAACGCTGTGATCTACGGAGGCGGAGGGGCAATCGGCGGCGCCGCCGCCCGCGCCTTCGCGCGCGAGGGAGCGAGGGTCTTCCTCGCCGGGCGCACCCTCGCCACGCTCGACCGCGTCGCGAACGGGATCGTCACTGCAGGCGGCAAGGCCGAGACAGCGGAGGTCGACGCCCTCGACGAGCGAGCCGTCGACGCGCATGCCGACGCGGTGGCCGCGAGCGCGGGCGGGATCGACATCGCTCTCAACGCCGTCGGTATCCCGCACGTGCAGGGAACACCGTTTGCGGAGCTCTCCGTCGAGGACTTCGCGCATCCGATCGCGGCGTACACGCGAACGAACTTCCTCACCGCCAAGGCGGTCGCCCGGCACATGGTGAAGCAGGGCTCCGGTGTGATTCTGACGCTCTCGACATCCGGATCGCAGCTGTCGGGCCAGGGATTCCTGGGGTACGGCGTCACCTGCGGCGCGATCGAGACGTTCTCGCGCATCCTGACCGGCGAGCTCGGCCCCAGCGGCATCCGCGTCATCTGCCTGCGGCCGCATGCGATTCCCGAGACGCTCGCGACGTCACATGTCCGCGAGCTTTTCGACGGCTTCGCCCAGCGCGCAGGTCTCACCGTCGAGGACTGGCTGGCCGAACACGCACCGGCCGCCAAGTTGGGACGCCTTCCGACGCTCGCCGAGGTCGCGGACTACGCGGCCTTCGTCGCCTCCGATCGTGCCGGCGCGATGACCGGCGCCATCGCCAATCTGAGCGCCGGCTTTCTCGTCGATTGATGTGCTGGCGCACCGCGGCGCCGGGAGGGCTCGATACCCGTCCCGGCGCCGCAGGTACTGCTGACGTCAGTCGTCGAGCAGGTCGCTGGTGACCGCGGCCAGCGCGTCGACGATCCCGTGCCCGTAGAAGCCGTTGTAGACGGGCGTCCCTTCACAGAACGACGTGTAGGAGGCCGGACGGCCCTTGTCCGCATAGCTGAACGGGTTCTGCGTCGGACACGGCGTGTCGGTCGCCGAGGCCTCGAGGATCGCCTGTGTGAGGAATGGGTTCAGGCTCTTCCCGTGGTGACTCCGCTTGCCGAACTCCGAGACGATCAGGGCGGCAACGCCGACAGCGTGGGGCGTGGCCATCGACGTGCCCTGGATGTACTGGTAGTAGGCGCAGGTGCTGCCCCGGCAGTCCCGGACGACGAACGGGTTGTTCGGCGTCCCGTCGGGATTCAGGTCGCCTGCCTCGTCGGCCACGTTCTTCGGATACGCCGCGAGGATCAGGTTCGGAACGCCGGCGAGGGGGTTCGTGGCCGTCCATGGAGCGTCGCGGAAGTAGCCGCCCGGGGCTGAGACGGTGATCTTGTCGTAGCCGTAGTTCGAGTAGTCGGCCTTCGCCTTCGACGGCCCGACCGCGGAGACTCCGATCACGTTGTTGCCCTGCTCCGGCAGGATCAGACAGTTGTTGTCGACGGTGCGGGCGTGCTCGGTCCCCGGCGGGAAGTCCGGGCTGATCTCGTCCGAGGTCACCTGGGCGAGATTGGTGTGCTCGTTCCCCGCCGCGGCGATCAAGGTCACGCCGTGCAGGTGCGCGTAGTCGAGCGCCCGTTGCGTCGCCTCGATGATCGTCCGCTGCTCGGCTTGCTCCGTCGGCGAGTCGGCTGGGTTGTCCCGGCAGTTGAAGAGCCAGGGATCGATGAAGTAGCTCATGTTCACGACATCGATTCCGTGGTCGCCTGCATAGGTGAGCGCATCGACGCTCGGCTGGAGGAAGAAGTAACCCGAGTCCTGACCCGCACGGAGGTTGACGAGGGTCACCTTCGGCGCAACACCCGCGACGCCGAGATTGTTGATCGGCGAGCCGATCGTGCTGGCGACGTGCGTGCCGTGGGAGTTCTCGTCCACGTCGGCGGGGTCGGAGCACGACTGGTCGGGCTCGTCTGCGCACGGGCCGTCGACGAGCGGGATGTCCGTCGTGAAGTTGCGGCTCAGCGACTGTGAGAAGTTCGGCGCGATGTCCGGATGCTTGCCGTCCACGCCGGTGTCGATGATCCCGACCAGCACGTCCCGATCGCCTCTCTCCTTCCGGTAGGAGCCGTCAGACGTCGCGTGGATCATCTTCATGTCCCACTGGAGCGGTGCCAGCGGTTCCTCGCCGCTGCCTCCGCGCCGGCCCTTGTCACCGCTGTCCCGCTGCACGGCCTTCGTGGCCTCGCGCAGCTCGCGCATCAGCTCAACAGAGAACTTCGGTTCACGCGTGGGAGCCGTTCCGATCACCCTGTCTGGTGCGACGCCCTCGATTGCGGCCGAGGAGGCTGCCCTGGCGCGGAAGTGGGGATTGGCCGACACGACCGTCGCGACCCCGACCCGCGTGTTGACGCGAAGGAGCCGGCCGCCGGCCTTGTCGATTGCGGCCTTCGCCGCGGCGGGCGAGACGTTCGCCTCGTAGAGGACGACGTAGTGCTTCTGCGCACCCGTCGTTGCCTCCGGCGTCGCCGCTGCGAGCGTCGTGCCCGAGCAAGCAACCGCCACCACGCCAAGGAAGATCAATCGCTTCATGATTCTCCCCTCGTCTTGTGCCCGGCTGGCGCCGGGCTGCGGCGATAATCAAGCCTCCCGTTTCCCGGGTCAAGGTGAGGAGCAAGGCGACGGTCGACTACCCGTTCATCTACGAGATCAATACGTGGGTGTGGCTCGACGAACTGAGCCGCCGCGAGGGCGCCGCGATCGACCTCGCAACCGTGCCCGGGGCCGAGTGGGATGCGGTCGCGGCGCTCGGCTTCGACGTTGTCTGGTTGATGGGCGTCTGGGAGCGCAGCCCGGCGGGGATCGCGATCGCGCTCGGGAACGCAGGCCTGGTCGAGAGGTTCCGCCGTTCCCTGCCCGACTTCCAGACGAAGGATGTCGTCGGCTCGCCGTACTGCATCCGCGACTACAGGGTCGACGCCCACCTCGGCGGATCGTCGGGGCTCGCCGCAGCGCGGGCGGCGCTTGCCGAACGCGATCTCGGGTTGATGCTCGACTTCGTGCCGAACCATGTCGCGCCCGACCACCCGTGGACGGAGGCGCACCCCGAGTACTTCGTGCGTGGGAGTGACGAGGATCTCGCGCGGGATCCGGCCTCGTTCGTCCGCGTCGGCGAGGGCGTGCTCGCGAACGGCCGCGATCCGTACTTCGCCGCCTGGCCGGACGTCGTGCAGTTGAACGCCTTCTCAGCCGATCTGCGGGCAGCCGTGACCGAAACGGTGGGATCGATCGCCGCGCAGTGCGACGGCGTGCGCTGCGACATGGCGATGCTGATGATGAACGACACCTTCGAGCGCACGTGGGGTGAGCGCGGTGGGACGAGACCTGACGCCGACTACTGGCCGACCGTGATCGCCGCCGTGAAGAGGGCCTACCCCAGCTTCGTGTTCATGGCCGAGGCCTACTGGGATCTCGAGTGGGCGCTGCAGGAGCAGGGCTTCGACTACTGCTACGACAAGCGGCTCTACGACCGCCTCGTGCACGACGACGCGGAGGCCGTGCGCGGGCACTTAAACGCCGACCTCGGCTACCAGGAGAGGCTCGTCCGCTTCATCGAGAACCACGACGAGCCTCGCGCCGCAGCGACGTTCCCGCGCGAGAAGGCACGTGCCGCCGCCGTGACCACGCTGGCCCAGACCGGCGCGCGGCTCGTCCACGAGGGCCAGCTCGAGGGACGCACGGTCCAGCTGCCGGTCTTCCTCGCCCGCCGGCCCGACGAGCAGCCCGATCTCGACCTGAAGGAGTTCTACGCCCGGCTGCTGGCCGCGCTGCGCGACGGTGTCTTCCGCGACGGTGAGTGGCAGCTCGGCGAGCGGCACGGCTGGGAAGGAAACGAGACGTGGCAGAACCTGGTCGTCTGGGGCTGGCGCGCCGGCGAGTCCCGCAAGCTCGTGGTCGTGAACCTCGGCGACGTGCCCGCGTCCGGCCACGTCTTGCTGCCGTGGGACGATTTCCGCGGACGGGAGTGGCAGCTCGACGACGCCGCGAGCGGCGAGCGCTATGAGCGGAGCGGCGACGACCTCCGCGACGGACTGTACGTCGCGCTCGATCCGTGGTCCAGGCATCTCTTCGATGTGACCCCACTCGATTCTCCGGAGGACTGACCTATGCCGACATCCAGCCAGCCCGCGACAGCCGAGCACGCTCGGCTCGCCGAGGCGACCGGTCGCGCCGAGGACGACCTCTTCTCGGCCAACCCGTGGTACGAGTGGGGCCCGTATCTGAGCGAGCGTGCCTGGGGCACCGTCCGCGAGGACTACTCCGAGAGCGGCAACGCCTGGGATTCGTTCCCGCACGACCACGCGCGCTCCCGCGCCTACCGCTGGAACGAGGACGGGATGGCCGGTATCTCGGACATCCGCCACGAGCTCTGCCTCGCGCTCGCGCTCTGGAACGGGGAGGACTCGATCCTGAAGGAGCGGATGTTCGGCCTCACGGGGCCTCAGGGAAACCACGGCGAGGATGTCAAGGAGTACTGGTGGTATCTCGAGGGCCTGCCGAGCCACGCGCTGCTGCACTGGCGCTACCACTACCCGCAGGTCGCCTTTCCCTACGACGAGCTCGTCCACCACGGCCGTGGTCTCAACGATCCCGAGCTCGAGCTGCTCGACACGGGAGCGTTCGCGGACGACCGTTACTGGTCGGTCGACGTCACCTACGCGAAGGCTTCGCCGACGGAGATCCTCGCTCGGATCGTGGTCGAAAACCACGCGGCCGAGGAGGCGACGCTGGAGGTGCTGCCGACGCTCTGGTTCCGCAACACGTGGTCGTGGGGTCACGACGTCGTGCGCCCGCGCATCGAGAGCGACGGCTCGGGGCTTGTGGTCAGCGACCATGCGCTCGCCGGCTACCGGCTCGACGCATCGCCCGGTCCCGACGGTGCGCTGCCGGAGGCGCTCTTCAGCGAGAACGAGACGAACGCACCTCGCATCTTCGGGTCGGAGGCGACGACGCCGTATCCGAAGGACGGCATCAACGACCACGTCGTCTCGGGCGCGGCCACCGTCAATCCGGATGGATTCGGCACCAAGGCGGCGTTTCGCTACCGGGTGACGGTGCCCGCCGGCGGCAAGTCGGAGCTGCGGCTGCGGCTCCATCGCCCGGATGACGGAGAGACTGCGAACGCCGGCTGGGCCGGCAGCTCGTTCGACGAGATAGTCGATGCGCGCGAAGCCGACGCCGACGAGTTCTACGGCGCGCTCGCGCCGGCAGGCACGGCGGCGGAGAAGATGCCGATCCTGCGCCAGGCGTGCGCCGGCCTCGTCTGGAGCAAGCAGATCTACCCGTACAACGTGCGCCGCTGGCTCGACGGCGACCCCGGCGAGCTACCGCCGCCCGAGGCTCGTCAGCACGGCCGCAACAGCGACTGGCGCCACCTCGACGCGTTCGACGTGCTTGCGATGCCGGATCCGTGGGAGTACCCGTGGTTCGCGGCGTGGGATCTGGGTTTCCACACCATCCCCTGGGCGCATCTCGATCCCGCGTTCGCGAAGTACCAACTCCTCGTGCTGCTCCGCGAATGGTTCCAGCATCCGAACGGCGCGCTGCCGGCGTACGAGTGGAATTTCGACGACGTCAATCCGCCGGTGCACGTGATGGCTGCGATCCGCGTCTACCGCCTCGACGGCCTTCACGATCGCGAGTTCCTCGAGCGCATCTTCCAGAAGCTGTTGGTCAACTTCACGTGGTGGCTGAACCGCCAGGACGCCGACGGCAACAACGTCTTCAGCGGGGGGTTCCTCGGGCTCGACAACATCAGCCCGATCGACCGTTCGAACCTCCCGGAGGGAGTCGCGCTCGAGCAGGCCGACGGTACCGCGTGGATGGCCTACTACGCCCTCACGATGCTCGTGATCGCGATCGAGCTCGCGGAGGAGAACGACGTCTACCTGGATATGGTGATCAAGTTCCTCGAGCAGTTCGTGCTGATCGCGCGCGCTCTCGACCGGCAGGGTCTCTACGACGCCGACGACGGGTTCTTCTACGACCGGCTCGTGTACCCCTCCGGCGACAGCGCGCCGGTGAAGGTGCAGACCATCTCCGGCCTGATTCCGGTGCTGCCGGCTGTCGGCCTGCCGACGAAGGCCGTCGAGGTCGCCAGCAAGCTGGGCAAGCGCTTCGCCCGCCTGCGCGAGAGCTGGGCGGAAACCGGCGGAAGCATGGTCGGCCGCGTGCGTGAGATCGGCGACGAACGGACGGCCCTGGTCTCGGTGATCAATCCCGACAATCTCCGGCTGACGCTGAAGGAGTTCTTCGACGAGGACGCGTTCCTCTCGCCGCACGGGCTCCGCGCGGTTTCGAAGCGCTACGAGGGAAACCCGTACACACTCGAGGGCGTCCCAGGCGCGACGATCGACTATGAGCCGGCCGAGTCGACGACGAGCATGTTCGGCGGCAACTCGAACTGGCGCGGGCCGATCTGGATGCCGGTCAACTACCTCGCGATCCGCCAGTTCGTCATCTACCAGCGCTTCTTCGGCGACGACTTCAAGCTCGAGTACCCCACCGGCTCGGGCGAGGAGCACACCTTCGGGGAGATCGCGCAGAACCTCGCGGACCGGCTTGTCGCGATCTGGCTCCCGGGCCCCGACGGCCGTCGTCCGCTCAACGGTGGGGTCGAGAAGCTCCAGACTGATCCGGCGTGGAAGGACAACCTGACCTTCAACGAGTACTTCCACGGCGACAACGGGGCCGGCCTCGGCGCCACCCACCAGACAGGATGGACGGCGCTCGTCGCGGACCTGATTCTCGACCCGCCCGCGTCGGACCAGCTGGGGCCGGTGAGCTAGAGCTAGAGCCGTGCGTGTCTAGCTTCGCCGGCCGACTCGGCAGGCGGCTGCATCTGCTCCAGCCACTCCACGGCTTCCGGCAGCGAGTAGAAGATGCTGACGTTGAGCTGTGGCTGGTTGGCGCGCATCTCGCCCATCCGGACGAACCCGAACGTGAGCTGGTCGGGAACGACCACGGCAATCGAGCTCGGCCCGATCCGTTCCGCGATCGTCGCCACGAATTCTCCGATCGCGCGAACGTCCTTCGCCGTGAGCACGCTTGCGTCGAGCCGCGTGTGGTCGATCAGAATCGGCATCCCCGCTCGAAAGCGCGGGTGGTCGACAAGCGCCTGGCTCAGCTTGAGGAAGTCCTCGACGCGTGCGACCCCGGAAGTGGTGAGGATCGCCGCTTCCGGCGTCAACCCGAAATTGACCTGGAATTCCACGCGAAACGTCCATGATGACAGGAGTCTGGGTGAATGCGGTAACGCGCCCAGGAAATCGAGCTTCAAAAGAGCGGGCGGGTGAGCACCTCGGGGTCGAGCTTGCGGGGGATGAACCGTCCGAAGCCCGGTTGGGCGTTTAGCCTGCCGTCCTCGACGACGACACTGCCGCGCAGGATCGTCGTCGCGGGCCAGCCCTTCACCTCCCAGGCTTCCCAGGGGCTGTAGTCGCCGTCGTGATGGAGGTCGTCGATCGTGATCGTGCGCTCGACATCCGGATCCCAGAGCACGAGATCGGCGTCGCTGCCCGGGGCGATCACGCCCTTGCGCGGGTAGAGCCCGGTCACGCGCGCCGGGTTGGTGGCGAAGATCTCGACAAAGCGCCGCAGCGAGAAACCGCGCTTGCCGACTCCCTCGGAGAACCCGATCATGCCGCGGGTCTCGATGCCGACATGACCGCCGGGAGTCGACTCGATGTCCGTGCCGGCCATCTTGATCGCATACGAGGTCGTGTACTCGTCGGTCGCCAGCGTCGACAGGCGGCCGTCGGCGAGCCCGCGCCAGAGAGCGTCGCAGTCGTCGCGCGGCCTGAGACCCATGCCGATGTGGTACTTGGCGCCATCGGGCTTCTCGTAGTCGTCGAGCGCGAAGCAGAGGCAGTTGTGGAGCACCTCGCCGTAGACCGGCTGTCCTGCCGCGCGCCGCGCCGCAATCGTGTCCAGCGCTTCCTCCCCGCAGACGTGGGCGAAGTAGACGGCGGCGCCGGCGTCCTCGGCCAGAGCGGCGATCGTGCGCACTGCCAGCTCCTCGCCCCGGTTCGTGTGCACGAGGTGCGCGTTGCCGAGCTGCGTCCGTCCATCCCGCCGGAGCTTTGCCTCCATGTACTTGATCAGGTCGTCGTCCTCCGCGTGCACCATCGCCATCGCGCCGAGCCGAGCACACTCCTCGAGCAGCGTTCGCGCCGAGCCGTTGTCGAGCCGGATCCCGGACTGGGTGGTCGTGAGGTCGGTGGTGAAGAACTTGAAGGTCGCGGTGCCGTCCGCGACCGCATCCGCGATCGAGGCCATCGTCGCGTCCGACGGGGTGCCGGTGAACACGGGGTGGAACGCGAAGTCTGCGTAGGACCGCGGGTCGAAGATCCGTCGGCGGTGCTCGACGGCGATGTTCGCGTCGAACTCTTGCCGTTCCACGTGCACGTCCATGAACGCGAACGAGACGACCGTCGTCGTGCCTCCATGGAGCGCGGCGCGCGTCGCGCCCTCCGGCGGCTGCAGCCACTCCTCCCGTCCCTGCGACCAGCCCTTGTGCATCGGCTCGTGAATGTGCGCGTGCGGCTCGACGCCACCCGGGAAGACGAGCTTGCCGCTCGCATCGATCACTCGGCCGGCGTCAGCCTCCACCGCCCCCGGTGGAGCGACGTACGCGATCGTCTCGCCGCTGACCCCGATCTCGAGCTCGCCTTCCTCGAAGGGCGTGACGACGTGGCCGCCGGTGATGAGCAGGTCGATCACGCGCTTCGCTCCGCCGCGAATCTCGGCAGCACCAACCGCGCCCAGTTGCTGATCCGGCGCTCGTGCTCGGGCTGATCCGCGTCGATCGCACCGTCGAAATTGCGCGCTCCCGCCTTCATCGCCGCCCGCAGCTGCGCTTCGACCTCGTCGGGAGCGCCGGCGAACATGAACCGCTCGCGCAGGTAGGGGCCGACGCCGAGCCGGTCGGCCAGCTCGACGTACTCGGCCTTCTGTTCTTCGCTCGGATGGCCGTGGCTCTTGAGGTCGTAGGCCTTGCCGATTTCGAGCAAAGGCGCCTTGAACTCCTCGGGAAGGAACTTGTGCTCGACGCCCGAGTCTGCGAAGTGCAGGGCGAACGCCGTCGCCGACCAGGCCCCGTCCGCCTTCGCCTTGCCCGGCTCCTCGTCGGCCCACCAGAACGACGTGAACCACACCTCGAGGTCCTCGGCTGAGCGGCCGCCCTCGCGGGCGCCTGCGTCGAGGAGCTCGAGCGACGAGGCGACGACGTCGGGTGAGATCCCGAGGCCGATCACGACGCCGTCGGCGATCCGCCCTGCGAGCCGGAGCGAGCGGGAGGCATGCGCACCCATGATGATCGGGATGCGGCGCGGACCCGCCCAGGGCAGCGTCAGCGCGTGACCCTGCCATTCGGCGCTTCCGGTCTCGAGCAGACCGCGCACGGCAAGGACGTAGGCCTCCAGCTCGGCGAGCTTCGCGGTGCCCATGCCGAGATGCCAGACACCGGTGCCACCCGCGCCGATGCCGATGTAGACGCGGCCGGGAGCGAGGTCCTCGACGGTCGCCGCGCAGGCCGCGGTCACCAACGGGTGGCGCGAAAGAGGGTTCGTGACCCACGTTCCGAGCCGGATCCGGTCGGTGTCGCGGGCGACGGAGGCGAGCGTCGTCCAGGGCTCGCGGAAGAGCGCCGGCGAATCCCAGACGCCGAAGCGGTCGTAGCCGAGGCCCTCGGCGCGTCGCATCTCCTCGCCGACGCCGAGCGGCGCTCCTGGGGTGACGCTGAATCCGAAGCCGACGCTCACCGCGCCACTTCTCGAATCAGCGCGTCGCGCATCACGTCGGCGTCCGGTTCGAAGCCGGTCCACCAGCGGAAGCCGAACACGGCCTGCTCGACCAGCATCCCGAGCCCGTCGAGCGTCTGGCGGCCGGCGGCTTCGGCATCGCGCAAGAACGCAGTGCGCGGCGGTGCGATCACGACATCGGCCGCGATTCCGGCGCCCTCCGGCCAGACGAGCGGCAAGCGCGCCTCCGCGTCATCCATCCCGACCGTGGTCGCCTGGACGACGATCTCCGCGTCCGCGGGCACCGTCCAGGGATCCGTCAGCTCCACCGCCTCGCATGAGGAGCCGACCGCCGCGGCAATCTCCTCGGCCGTCGCGAGCGTGCGGTTCGCGACCCTGATCCGCGCAGCACCCGCGAGCGACAGCTCCGCGACGATGGCCCGCGCGGCGCCGCCCGCGCCGATCACGACCGCCGCTTTCCCCTTCGGGTCGGCGACGCTCCGGAGCGAGGCGAGAAAGCCCTTGCCGTCGGTGTTGTCGCCGACGAGCGCGTCACCGTCCCGCTTGATGCAGTTGACGGCTCCGGCCAGGCGCGCTGCCTCGGTGAGCCGGTCGAGCATCGTCACGACGGCGACCTTGTGCGGCACCGTGATGTTCGCGCCCCGGATTCCCAGGGCTCGCAGCCCTAGCACCGCGTCCGCGAGCGCTGCCTCTTCGACCTCGAGCGTAACGTAGCGAGCATCGACGCCCGCGTCGGCGAACGCCGCTTCGATCATCTCCTGCGTCGGATTACCCGCCACAGGCTTGCCGAGGCACACGTAGAGAGAGGTGGCGGCCGCCGGAGACACGAGTAGCGCGATGCTACTGCTGCCGCACTTGGGGAACCTGCGAAGATTGCCCGGCCAGCCGTGCCAGGGGAGGGGAGTCGTTTGTACGTCAGTCTCACAACCGCCAAGACCACGGGTCAGCCGAGCGAGAACGCAGTGATCGTGGCTGAAGAGATGGTGCGCTGGCTGCGCGACATCGAGGGGTTCGACGGGTTTCTGATGCTCACGAAAGAAGGCACGGCAATCGGGCTCTCTTTCTGGGAGAGCCCCGAGGTGGCCGCGCGACATCGGGTTGCTCGCATGCAGTTCATCGAGCGCATGACGTCGATCGCCGGAGTGGAGCTGGAGGGGACGGTCGACTTCGAGGTCGCCTTCGCCGCCCTCGGGCCGCGGCTCGCCAACTTCGCGGCGCCCACAATCGAGGAAGGGGAGACGACATGAAGAGAATGACCATCGCGGCGGCGGTCCTGGTCGCCGGAGTGACGCTCGCCGGAGCTGCGCTCGCGATCACCAACGGCGCGCCCGACGGCAACCGCCATCCGAACGTCGGCGCGCTGCTCGCGCCGACGGCCTACTCGGACGGAACCTGGGCCACGTGCACCGGCGCGCTGATCGCTCCGACGATCTTCCTCACCGCCGCGCACTGCGACCAGGGCGTCTCGCGGGTCGCGGTGACGTTCGACTCGTCCTATGTCGCCCCGACGGGAACGACGCACTGGGGCACGTGGCGTGCCGACCCCGCCTTCACCCAGGCCCAGGGTGACCCGCACGACCTGGCAGTCGTCGTCCTGGACAAGGCCGTGCAAGGCATCACGCCGGCGCGGCTCCCGGCCGCCGGCTCGCTCGGCGGGTTGAAGGTCGAGACGAAGTTCACATCCGTCGGCTACGGCGCCCAGTCGGTGACGATCGACAAAGGGCCGACGTTCCACTACGCGGACATCCGCTACGTCGCGACCGGTTCGTTGAACGCCGTCAATCCTGCCTGGCTGCGGATCTCGATGAATCCGGCCACCGGAGACGGAGGTACCTGCTACGGCGACTCTGGAGGCCCGAACTTCCTCGGTGACACGAACCTGCTCGCTGCAACGACGATCACGGGGGACTACATGTGCCGCGCGACGAACGTCACGTACCGACTCGACACAACGTCTGCGCGTTCATTCCTGGGGCAATTCGTAGCCTTGCCCTAACAGAGACGGCTGGTTAGAGGCGGGCGACGGCGCAGTCGGTGCCGATGACGCCGCGCGCAACCCGACCGAGAGACTGAGCACGATCGCCGCCACCAGGCTGGCCTGAGTCCAACGTTTCTCACGCTGGTCTATAGCACTTCAAAGCCGTGCTAACCTGCCGCATCTTGCGTAAAGCTTGTCTCTTCTTGATCTTGACAGCCGCCGCCCTCACGAGTGTCGCCGCAGCGACGCCCGCGACTACCGTCAGCGCCGGCGCGTTCACCTACCGCGGCACGGTCACGCACATCGTGGATGGAGACACGCTCGACGTCCGGCTGACGAGCGGCAAGACCGAGCGGATCCGGCTGATCGGCATCGACACGCCAGAGCGAGGCATCTGCTACTTCTCCCAGGCGACCGCGCGCGCACGACAGTTGGCGATGTCGAAGCAGGTGGTCCTGCGCGGAGACGCGACACAGGACACGCGCGATCGGTATGGACGCCTGCTCGCCTACGTCTGGCTGCCTGGTGGGAAGGATCTCGGCTATCAGTTGATCGCCGGCGGCTTCGCGAAGGTCTACGTGTACCGGAATCCCTTCCAACGGCTATCCGCCTACCGGAACGCGGGAGCTACGGCAAAGGGCGCGAGCGCCGGGCAGTGGAAGGCCTGTGCGCCAGCGCCGGCGCCCGCGCCCGCACCGGCACCGACCCCAGCTCCGCCGTCAGGCTCCAACTGCCATCCGTCGTATTCGCCCTGCCTGCCGATCGTCGGCGACCTCGACTGCGCCGACATCCGCGCGATGGGCGTCGCGCCGGTGCGCGTTCTCAGTTCCGATCCGTACCGGCTGGATGCCGACAACGACGGACTGGGCTGCGAGTAGGCGGCTTTCCCGGCCGAGATCCAACGTTCGAGTGTCTCGACTCGGTCCTGCGGCCAGGCGCCATCGCAGGGCATCGTCCCCCCGGTTGCTACCGCCCGAGCAACTCCTCGACGTGCCGTCGAGCCAACGCTAGGCATTCCTCGAACGGGGGCCCCGTGGCGGGGGCTCCCGCGTCGGCCCAGGTCTCCATCGCCGCCGTGAGCACGTGGACGGTCATCGTCGCCGCCATGCGGCAGGCGGGGGGCGTCGCGTCTGGACTCTCCCGCCGGAACCCCGTGTACACCGCGTCCTCGAACCCAAGCAGGACCTCGAGTCTCCGGATACGGACCGGTGGATGGTGGAGGGCCAGGCGCGCCTGGGTGGCATAGAGGTCGGGGTCGGCGGCGACGCGGTCGGCATAGTCGCGGATCTGGCTCTCGGTCTCCGACAGCACGTCGTCCGCTGCACGGATGGCCTCGAGACGCGCCGCCTGCAGTCCGAAGACGACATCGGCCTTGTGGTCGAAATAACGAAAGAAGGTCCTGGGCGACACCCCTGCTGCGGCCGCGATCTCCTCCGTCGTGACGTGCTCGTAGCCGCGTTGGCTGAACAGGTCGAGCGCGGCATACATCAGCGCTCGCCGGGTCTCCCACTTCTTCCGTTCGCGTAATCCGTCCGGCATCGCAACATGTTACGTGATTTGGCAGTGACTGTACTATGGCAGGCTGTGTCACATTTCCCAGAGGGCTTGGCGCTCGCGATCTTCGCCGCCGACACGGAAGGTCGCGTTCGTTATCGGCTACCGCTCGTGACGTATACCAACCTGTTCACGCCGGTGCCCGAGACGATCTGGATGAGCCCACAGGTCGAGGCGCTGACCGGGTACGAGCCGGCGGAATGGATGGCGACACCGGGCTTTTTCGCCTCGATCCTTCACCCGGACGACCGTGAGACGGTCCTGGAGGAAGTGCGGTTGAGCCGGGAGGAGCTCCGCCCGTTCAGCCGCGACTACCGCCTGATCGCCCGGTCCGGCGAGACGGTGTGGGTGCAGGACGAGTCCGTACCGGTGCTCGACGCCCAGGGTCGCCCGGAGTTCATCCAGGGGTACTTCGTCGATCTGACCGAGCGGAAGGCGCTAGAAGAGCAACTGCTCCAATCGCAGAAGACGGAGGCTGTCGGCCGCATGGCCGTCGGAATCGCGCACGACTTCAACAACCACCTCACCGCGATCCGGGGTTACGCGGACCTGCTTCGCCTCGAGCTGCCCGCGGACAGCAGGGCACAGCGTGACTTGACGGACATCGTCGACACGACCGGGCGCGCGAAGATGCTGATCGAGCAGCTCCTCGCCTTCTGCCGCCGAGAGCCCCTCGAGCCGCGCGCAATCGATCTCCACCGCGTCGTCGGCGAGCTCAAGTCGATGCTCGCGCAGGTCGCCGGCAGGAGGATCGCGCTCCGCTTCGAGCTCGCCGCCACTCCGCTCGTACACGCCGATCCGGGCCAGCTCGAGCAGGTCATCGTCAACCTCGTCGCCAACGCACGAGACGCGATGGCCGCCGGCGGGACGGTCACGATCGCGACCGGGCTCGGCACGGTTGTCGACGGCCGCGAGGCCATCCGGCTCGGCATCGATCCAGGCAGCTACGCACTTCTGACGGTCTCCGACGCCGGTCGGGGAATCGAACCCGAGATCCTGGGGAACATCTTCGACCCGTTCTTCACGACGAAGGAGCGGCATGCGGGTAACGGGCTCGGGCTGATGACCGTGAACGCGATCGTCCGCAAGTTTCGCGGTGCGATCGACGTCGCGAGCGTGCCGGGCCGGGGGTCGACGTTCAGAGTCCTCCTGCCCGCAATGCCCTGA
>JAXIPI010000411.1:0-3503 GCA_045403015.1 Gaiellaceae bacterium
CAGCAGTCGAGCTCGGGAACGTAACCGGCTACGAGATCGACCTCGTCTCGACTGTACGGCCGTCGAATGAAGCCATTCGCAGTCCGTCGGGCCGAACGACAACTGACGATGATGACGTCCCCGCGGCGCACCCGCTCACCCACATCAAACGCGAGGTCATATCGATGGCCGTCGGACAAGGGCTTGAGAACTCCGATCCCGAGCTTGATCGCCGCCGCCGCAATCGACGACTCCGCGATGGCGCCCTTCTGGTCCGACGTCAGCACGACACGAACGTTAGTTCGTGCGGCGGACAGCTACGCCGTCGCGGCCTCCACCTCGACCGCGGGGACGTCTCCCCACAGGTCCTCGAGCCGGTAGAAGTCGCGCGTGTCGGGGGTGAAGATGTGCAGGACGACGTCGAGGTAGTCGGCGATGATCCACTCCGCCTCCGCGGCACCGTCGACCGCGCGCGGCAGCAGCTTCGCCTCCTGCTTCAGCTGCGAGTGCACCTCGTCGAAGATCGCCTTCGTCTGGCGCGCGTTCCGGCCGGTCGCGAGCACGAAGAAGTCCGTGTAGACGCACACGGGCCTCATGTCGAGGATGACGACGTCTTCTGCCAGCTTCTCGCTCGCGAGAGCGGCGATCCGGCGTGCTTGATCGATCGAAGTCAGAGCACTCAGTGTAGCCACGAAAGGCGGTCGTCAGCCATCCGTGTACAGACCGAGCTCGGCGATCCGCCTGGCGACTGCGTCCGGCACGAGCCCTTCGATCGACTCCCCGCGCCGGACGCGCTCGCGGATCTCGGACGACGAGACCGGATATGGCTCGAGCTCGAAGATCTCGATCCTGGGCGACGTCACCTCGGGCCGGTAGCCAGGCCGCGTCGCAACCCCGAGCCGCGCCAGCTCGAGCACGCGCTCCGGCTTCTTCCAGGTCGGGAAGTCCGCGAGCTCGTCTGCGCCGATCAGGAAGACCGGATCCTCGTAGCCGCTGGCTTCGAGCGCATCGACGGTGTACTCGTAGAGCTCGGGCTCGACGGTGCCGAGCCCGGCGAACGCGAGCCGCGCCAGCTCGAGGCGGTACTCGGCGGGAGCGACGGTGTCCTTGTGCCCGGGTGCGACGACCACCGTCACATGCAGACGCTCGAGGTCCAGCTGCTCCATCGCCGTGCGGGCGAGCGCGACATGACCGTTGTGCGGCGGGTCGAACGCTCCCCCAAAGACGCCTAGTGCCATTCCAGGGTCTCCTCGCCGATCTCGATGTCTTGCCCCTTGCGTGCGCCCGCCGCTTTGAGCACGGCCTCGAGCTCCTCGCCCTGCGGCGCGTCGCCGATGATGCGGAACCCCCGGTCGGTCCGGTAGATCCGGTACGTGCGGCGCGAGGGTGGCTCGGGCCGGTATTCGAGGAACTCCGGCAGGGCGGGTACCTCGTCCGCCTTCGGCTCGGGGGCCGCGGGACAGAGCCGGAAGAGCGCGAGCTTGAGGTCGTCGATCCCCGCGCCCGTGGCGCACGAGACGGCAAAGACGCCGACGATCCGCTCGTCCTCGACCGGGAAGAGGGGAAGCTCGGGCAACAGGTCGATCTTGTTCAGCACGATCGCCTGCGGCCGCTCGTCCAGGCCGGCACCGTAGAGCGCGAGCTCGCCGTCGATCGTACGGAAGCGCTCCTCGACGTCCTCTTCGGACGCATCGATGACGTGGAGGAGCAGCCGGGCGCGCTCGAGATGAGCGAGGAACTCGTGGCCGAGCCCGATCCCCTCGCTGGCGCCCTCGATCAGACCGGGGACGTCGGCGACGGTGAGCTGGGCGCCGTCCGGCGACTCGACCGTGCCGAGCACGGGAGCAAGCGTCGTGAACGGGTAGTCCGCGACCTTCGGCTTCGCGTTCGAGATGCGACGGAGAAGAGACGACTTGCCGGCGTTCGGGAGGCCCGCCATCGCGGCGTCGGCCAGCAGCTTCAATCGAAGCTCCACCTCCGCCTCGCCCGCCGGCTCACCCACCTCGGCGAAGCGCGGCGCCTGCCGGGTCGGCGTCGCGTAGCGCGCGTTGCCGCGGCCGCCGTTTCCACCCCGCGCGAGCACCACGCGCGAGTCCGGCCGAACGAGATCTGCGATCAGGTTGCCCTCGACACCGTACGCCTGCGTGCCGACGGGAACGGCCAGCTCGACGGTTTCGCCGTCGGCGCCATGCTTGCGAGCACCCCGTCCCGGCTCGCCACGGCCGGCTCTGAACTTCGTCTTCGCCCGGAACGACGAAAGATCTCGAAGGGACGGATCCGCGACGAGGAGAACGTCGCCGCCGCGCCCGCCGTCACCGCCGTCAGGCCCGCCTTTCGGGACGTGCTTCTCGCGCCGGAAGCTCAGGCCTCCGTCGCCGCCGCGGCCCGCCAGCACCTCGATGCGGGCGCGATCGTGGAACACCGGGAGCTAGTTCTGGTCGGTCTCGGCGGACTCGGCGACCGAGATGAAGCGCTTCTCGCCGGACGTTCGGAACTCGACCGTTCCCTCACGCACCGCAAAGATCGTGTCGTCACGGCCGATGTCCGTGCCGGGGCCGGGGCGGAACCGCGTGCCGCGCTGCCGCACGATGATCATCCCGGACTTGACCTTCTCGCCGCCGAAGATCTTGACGCCAAGGCGCTTCGCATTCGAGTCGCGGCCGTTGCGGGAGGAACCGAGACCTTTCTTGTGAGCCATTAGTCGCTCTCCTTCTCTGCGAGCGCGCTCTCGATTGCTGCGAGAGCGCCCTTCCGCTTGCCGTGAGCCTGCTCGTACTCGAGCGCCGCCTCGAGCATCGGGCGCGTCCAGCCGGTGGCCTGCTCCTTGATCGCGGCGACGGTCAGCTCCTCGTAGCCGGTCGGCATGCCCTTCACGCGATCCTCGGCCGGAGCGGCTGCTTCGCTCTTCGCCGCGGCCGGGGCCTTCTCGCTCTTCGGCTCTGCCTTCGCTGGGGCCTGCTTTTTGCCCCCGATCGACTCGATCTCGATCTGCGACAGGCTCGCGCGGAAGCCGGTGTGCTTCTTGTAGCCGTTCTTCGGGCGGTACTTGCCGATTCGGATCTTGTCGCCCTTCACGTCCGCGATCACACGAGCAGTCACCGTCGCGCTGGGAGAGAGATCCGTGCCACCGTCGCCGCCGATGAGGAGCACGGTCGGCTGGAACGTGTTCCCCTCACCGTGCTTGAGCCGGTCCACGAGCAGCTTCTCGCCCTCGTGGACGCGGTACTGCTTTCCTCCGACGGAGATGATCGCGTAGGTGTTCATCGGCAGTTAGACGGTATTGCGCAGGAAACGCGGGCACAGGCCCGCGAGCCGAGGGATTGTAGCGATTCTCAGGCGTCCAGGTCGTCGAGCCATTCCGACATCGGACCGTAGTCGGCGGCGGCCGGCTCGGCTCCGTTGCCCACAGCTTCCGGCTCCTCGGTGACTACGAGCTCGGCCGGCGCCTCGGCGCCGTTCTCGCTCGCGACGACGGCTGCTCCGCCGGCTGCTGCTGCGGCGGGCTTCTTGCGATTGCGGCCACC
>JAXIPI010000060.1:0-9272 GCA_045403015.1 Gaiellaceae bacterium
TCGATCGTTCGGGCGCCGAGGGCACTGAGAACCTTGCGGGTCTCCGCGGCCGCCCAGACGCCGCCGAACATTCCGGTACTGGAGGACATCACCGCGGCCGGCTTGTTCCGGACGGGCGACTCGACGAGCGGCCGGGACGCCCAGTCGAGCGCGTTCTTGAGCACGCCCGGAATCGATGAGTTGTATTCGGGAGTCGAGATCAGCACCGCGTCCGCCTCTTCGAGAGCCGCCTTGAAGTGCTCGACGGGGGCCGGCTGGTTTCCCGGGATGTCGTCGTCGGCGTCGTACGGTGGGATCTCCTTGAGCCCGTGGTACAGCTCGACGTCGACTCCATCCGGCGCGGCCGCGGCAGCGCCCCGGAGCAGGTCCGTGTTATGGGACCCCTGCCGGAGGCTGCCGCTGATCGCGAGGATCTTCATCTCTACGCCTGAACCAGCGCCAGGTTGGCGGTGAGCGTCACGTCGTTGCTGAGCGCGGGGTCGCCGCTCGGAAGATCCCTGTTCCACTCGATGCCGAACTCGCGGCGGTCGATCTTGGTCTCGATGTCGAACGCGAGACGCTGGATGCCGCCGGTAGCGCCGGCATCGGGCGTCGGGCCGACGACCGTCCCGGTGATCGAGACGGGCTTCGTCACGCCGCGAAGCGTGAGCTCGCCCTCGATCGTGACGTCGTCGCCGTTGCGCTCGATCGTCTTCGAGGCGAAGCGCAGCTCGGGGAACCGCTCGGCGTCGAAGAAGTCGGGCGACAGGAGGTGGCCGACGAGCTGCTCCTCGTCGAAGGTGACGCTCGCAACCGTGGCGCTGCCCTCGAGCCTGCCGTCGACCAGCTTGGCGTCGATCGCCTTGAAACCGCCGCGGACCGTGCCCGCGCCGCTGTAGTTGACCGCAAAGCCGACGGCCGAGTGAATCGGATCGAGGCTCCAGGCGCCGGTCGGAACGCTTGTGGTCTGTTCTGCTGTAGTGCTCATTGCTCTCCCTTGTTTCGTGGTCTATACTTGAGTACGCAACCAATATAGAGGATAACTCTTGAGTAGTCAAGTATTGAGCACGCAACCAGTTGAGCTCGCCGCTTTTGCCCGCCTGATGCGGGCGCAGACCATCCTGCGTCGCGAACTGGAAACCGAGGTCCTAACGCCGCGCGGCCTGACGTTCAACGACTTCGAGGCGCTGCTGCACCTCGGCCGAGCGGACGACAACCGCCTGCGCCGGATCGACCTTGCCGAGCTGCTGATGCTCTCGCCCTCGGGCGTGACCCGCCTGCTCGACGGCCTCGTGGAGAGCGGGATGATCGAGAACGTCCATTGCGCCGACGACGCCCGTGTCACGTGGGCGAAGCTGACCGAAGAGGGTGTCCGGACGCTCGACTGCGTCGGCGCCAACCACACCAAGGTGATGCGCGAGCTCTTCCAGGGGTCGCTCGACGAGGATGAGGTTGTCCAACTCTCCGAGCTGCTCGGCAAGCTCCCCGGCGTCGGCGAAGGGTCCTGTTCCGGCTAGGAGCTAGACGACGTACTCGTCTGCGATCGCGAGTACGTCGTCGAGGACGGCCAGGCCCTCGTCGAGCTCCTCGCGCGTGATCGTCAGCGGCGGGACGATCATCACCATGTTCCAGTGGGTCATCAGGTAGAGGCCTGACTCCAGCGCCGCTTTCTGCATCCGCGCGATCGGCGCGGCGGCTTCCCCGCCGGCGTTGAAGGGGACGAGCATCTCCTTCGTTTCGCGGTTTTTCACCAGCTCGAGGCCCCAGAAGAGGCCGAGCCCGCGCACGTCGCCGATCGAAGGATGCTTCGCAGCGAGCGCCGGCAGCGCCTCTGCGAGGTACGTGCCGTGGTCGGCCGCGTTCTCGACGATGCCCTCCTCCTGGAAGGCCTCGATCGAGGCGACGGCGGACGCGCAGGCGAGCGGGTGGCCGGAGTACGTGAGCCCGCCGGCGAGGAAGCGATCGCGCAGCTGCTCGGCCACCGGCTCGGAGACGACCATCGCTCCGAGTGGCACGTAGCCGGAGTTGATGCCCTTCGCGACGGTGAGGATGTCCGGCACCACCTCCCAGTTGTCGCATGCGAACCACTTGCCGGTGCGGCCGAACCCGGCCATCACCTCGTCCAGGATCAGCAGGATTCCGTGCCGGTCGCAGGTCTCCCTGATCGACTGGAGATAGCCGTCGGGCGGGACGATGATCCCATTCGTGCCGACGACGGTCTCGAGGATCACCGCAGCAACCGTGTGCGCGCCCTCGTACTGGAGGATCTCCTCGAGGTGCGGCGCGCCGGTGCAGACCGGGCACGGATCCGGGTGGCCGGCCGGGCAGCGGTACGTGTAGGGGTCGAGCATGCGAACGATGCCCGGCAGGCCGGGCTCGGCATGCCAGCGGCGCGGATCGCCGGTGAGCGTGATCGCTCCCCCGGTCGCGCCGTGGTAGCTGCGGTAGCGGGCGATGATCTTGTGGCGGCCGGTGACCCAGCGGGCGACCTTGATCGCGTTCTCGTTCGCCTCGGCGCCGCCGTTCGTGAAGAAGGACATCTTCAGGTTCCCGGGCGTGACCTCGGCGAGCAGCCGCCCAAGCTGTGAGCGCGGCTCCGTCGCCATCGGAGGCCCGATCGTGCAGAGCTTCTCGGCCTGCTCCTTGATCGCCGCGATCAGCTTCGGATGCCCGTAGCCGATCGAGACGTTGACGAGCTGCGAGGCGAAGTCGAGGTACCGCTTGCCGTCGTAGTCCCAGAAGTAGCGGCCTTCCGCGCCGGCGACGGGGATCGGGTCGATCGCGTTCTGCACCGACCAGGAGTGGAGGACGAACTCCTTCGCGTCCGCCTTGATCTGTGCGCCCAGCTGAGGGTTCGTCTCGATCGTGGCCACGTTCGCATGCTACTGCGCGTCGAGTAAAGCGGAGATCTCGTCGCGCGCGAACGCCGTCGAGGCCGATGCTGGATCGATGACGAGCAGGTCGAATCCGTTGGCGTAGACCAATGCGGCCGCTGCCTGGGCATCGAGTGCCACGAACGGGCCACCCTCCGGATCCCAGGCCAGCAACTCGTTCTCGCTCGAGAAGGCGGGGACTGCGCTGAGGCCGTCATCCGTTCGCACGGCAAGCAGGTCGATCTCGCGATCCGTGTCGAGCGTGACGGGCTCGCCGCCGCTGCCGACGAGCGGAGAGCTCTGCACGCGGAGCAGAAGCGTCCCGGACAGGGCGTGCGGAGTGGTGCGGCGGCGCCAGAAAGGCATCGGCGCGCGATCCTACCGCTGCCGGTCGAGTCGGGTTGGGACGGGGCTGTATGTACGACTTCAGCATCGAGCGTCGCGCGCTCATGAGAACGACGGTCCACCGCCGCCGCCTCTCGATAAGCTCCCGAGCGGCGTGCACGGCAACGTCGAGCACTGAGCTGGTCGAGGCCGCGAAGCGGCCTCCTTCAGGGGTTTGCGCGACACGGCATCCGCTCCCGCGGATGCCGTGTCATGCGACGGGAAACTGGCGACCCGACCAGATCACTGTCCAGCGTCACACGAGCCCCTGGTTCCTCCACTTCCGGTAGATGCTCTGGGCCTTCTGCGAGAAGGCCGAGACGGCCTCGGCAGGGGTGGACTTCCCCTGCGCGACCTCGGCGAACATCTGCGGGATGAGGAACGTGTTGTAGATCTCGTCCATCACCGGCGTCGTGTTGCCCGGATGGCCCGGGTTCGTCGTGTACTTCTCGGCGATCGTCGTGAGGATGGTGTACTTGCCGCGCGGCTTGTGCGTGTCCTGCGCGGACAGCTTGCGGATCTCCTTGAACCCGCCCTTGATCGCGCCCGTCCAGGCAGGGAAGTTGTAGTACTGGCTGCGAATGAAGTGCTCGCGGTAGCCGAGCTGCTGGTCGATCAGGTACTTCTTCGCGGCCGCCTTGTTCTTCGCGAACTTCCAGATCACGAAGACGCCCATGACGTGCTCGTTGCCCAGGCGCATGTGCGGACCGCGCGGGATCGACGACAGCCAGGTGTCGTCCGAGAGGGATGTATTCCCGGAGTTCTCGGCCGAGCGGGCGATCGAGATCGCGTTCAGCGCCACCGACAGCCGGCCGGCGAGGAACGCCTGGTTGTTCGACGCGGCGGTCCACGCGAAGACCTCGTCGGACATGCCGTTGCGGTAGATGTCGCGCATGACCGTCAGCGCCTCGATCGCGCCCTTCCTGTTCGCGCCTTGGCCGATGACGATCCGGTTCTCCTCGTTCTGGATGAACCCGCCGTAGCAGTAGAGGAGTGACGTCAGCAGCATGTTGGAGTCGATCTCGTTCGACATGCCGAGGCCGACGGGATGGCCGATCGCCTTGAGCTTCGGGGCTCCCTTGCGAAGGTCCTCCCAGGTGTTGAGGCTGACGCCCGCCTCCTGCAGGTGGCTGCGGCGGTACTGCACCGGATCGGGCGCATAGTCGTCCGGGAAGCCGTAGAACTGCTTCGTCTTCGGGTTGTAGGTGCTCTTCCTCGCGACCCTCGACATCGGCCCGAGCTTCCTGCTGACCTCCTGGACGATGTCGGTCACCGGGACGACCTGCTTCTGGAACGTCGACGGCGGCGAGATGAACCAGAACAGGTCGTGGCCGCTCTGAGCCGCGACCTGCGATGCGCCTGTGCTGTAGAGCAGAGCGTTGTTGATGTGATCGACCTTGACCTCGACGTCGTTCGCCTCGCCCCAGCGCTTGACGTAGGTGTTGTCGAGCCACTGGTCGTAGGCGGGGACGAAGTGGGCCCACTGCATGATCCTCAGCTCTCCCGCGAGCTGCTTGTGCGCGTACTTGAGCGGGCCGTAGAACCCGAGGGCTCGGTCGGTGAGGCCGCCGAACATGCTGATCGAGAAAGCGGCGGCGGTTCCCTTCTTGAGCAGGTCACCTCGGGTCAGCTCTGAGCTCGGGTGCACGAGCTCGTCGGGTGCATCTGCCACTGGTTCCTCCTTTCGGCTCGATTCTCTAGCGGAATGCTCCCCCTGTAAAGCCCTTGATAAAACGGTCGAGGAACGCGGTGTAGAGAAGCGCGAGGGGGATGGCGGGAATCAGCGTCGCCGCCATCAGCGACTGCCAGAAGAAGACATCTCCCCGGATCAGATCGTTCGGGATCCCCGCAGACACCGTCCGTTGCTCGGAGCTCGAGATGAACGTGAATGCGTAGATGAACTCGTTCACGCAGAGCGAGAACGCGAAGATGACCACCGTCAGGATCCCGGGAAGCGAGATCGGAAGGATGATCAAGAAGAGGGCCTTCAGTCGCGATGCTCCGTCGACCAGCGCCGCGTCCTCGAGCTCCTGCGGAATGGTCTTGAAGAAGCCCATGAGCAGCCACGTCGCGAAGGGCACCGTGAAGGACGGGTAGATCAGGATCAGTGACCAGAGCGAGTCCTTGAGGTCGAGCTGCGTGATCAGCCGCGAGAGCGGGAGGAAGAGCAGCGTCGGCGGGATCAGGTAGACGAGGAAGATGGCGACGCCTGCGCTCTGACCCCACCCGCCCGCCAGCCGCGCGAGCGCGTAGCCCGCCGGCAGGGCCAGGAGCAACGTGATGCCCACAACCGCTCCGCCGACGAGCAGCGTGTTCAGCAGCCACGTCGGATAGTTCGTCTGCTCGAAGAGGAACGTGAGGTGCTCGGTCGTCGCGTAGTTCCAGAAGTCCCAGTGGAAGCCGCCCTCGAGGTCGTTGTAGAGGTACGGGGAGTGCTCCACGTTCGCGAGGTCGAGGTTCGTCTTGAACATCGTCACGAGCGCGAAGTAGAAGGGGAACGCGAGCAGGATCGCGAACGGCACGACGACTGCGTACGTCACGCTCTTCTGGCGCCACGTCATCAGCTCACCTGCGCCCTGCGAGCGAAGAACAGCATCGCCACGGTGACGACCACGAGCAGCGGGAACAGGAACAGCGAGATCGCCGCGCCCTCGCCGAGGGAGCCACCGTCGATGCCGATGAAGTAGGCCCAGGTGGGCAGCACCTGCGTCGAGTTGAACGGCCCACCGCGCGTGAGGATGTAGACGACGGCGAAGTCGACCGCCGTGAACACGATCCCGAACAGGACTGCCACGAGCGCGATCGGGAGCTGGAGCGGGATGTCGACGTACCAGAGCTTCTTCACACCCGTCGCGCCGTCGATCCTGGCGGCGTCCTCGACCTCGTTGGGAATGGAGGCACGGCCCGCGATGAAGATGACGACGGCGAAGGGAAGGATCCGCCAGGCGTGCACCAGCGTGATCGCGAGCAGCGCGAGATTGGGGCGGCCGAGCCACTGCAACGGCACCTGCGCGTCCTCCTCGATGTTCACGGCGCCGAGGAACCAGAGGAGGCCGTTGTCCAGCTGGAGCCTCGCCAACGTCCAGTTGACGACGCTGTAGAGGGAGTCGAGAAGCCACAGCCAGGCGATGGTCGAGAGGACGACCGGAGCCGCCCAGGGCAGGACGACCAGGAAGCGCACAATCCACCTGCCCCGGAAGTCTCGGACGAGAAAGTTCGAGAGGACGGCGGCACCGACGAGAACGATCGCCTGCGATGCCAGGGTGAAGATGAAGGTGTTACGGAGCGCCCGGCGGAAGTTCTCGTCCTCCCAGGCGCTCGTGAAATTGTCGAATCCGACCCAGTCGCCGCTCAGCGAGCCGCCGATGGCGTTCGTGAAGCTGAGGTAGATCGCCCAGCCGAAAGGAACGCCGACGACGAGCGCCATGAAGATGACGGCCGGGGCGATGAGGAGAGGCGCGAGAACGCGACGGCTCTCCAACGCATGCCGCCCGCGGCCTGGAGCCGGTCTCGCCCGAACTGCCTTCGCCTCCATTCGAAGGGCGGATGCTAGTAGATTGGCCGCCGGAGTATTCACGTGGCGGAGATAACCCTCGAGCAGCTGACGAAGGTCTATCCCGACGGCACGAAGGCCGTCACCGAACTCGACCTCGAGGTCGAGGCGGGCGAGTTCGTCGTCTTCGTCGGCCCGTCCGGTTGCGGAAAGACGACGGCGCTGCGGATGGTCGCCGGCCTCGAGACGGTCACGTCCGGGAACGTGAAGATCGACGGTCAGGTTGTGAACGATCTCCCCCCGAAGGACCGCGACATCGCCATGGTCTTCCAGAACTACGCGCTGTACCCGCACATGTCGGCATCGAGGAACATGGGCTTCGCGCTCAAGATGCAGGGCGTCCCCAAGGGCGAGATCGACCGTCGCGTTCGTGACGCGGCACGCATCCTCGGGCTCACGGACTCGTTGCAGAAGAAGCCGCGGACGCTCTCGGGCGGGCAGCGCCAGCGGGTCGCCATGGGGCGCGCGATCGTCCGCAACCCGCAGGCGTTTCTCATGGACGAGCCGCTCTCGAACCTCGACGCGAAGCTTCGTGTCGAGATGCGGGCGGAGATCGCGCGAATCCAGAGGGACCTCGGAGTAACGACCGTCTACGTCACGCACGATCAGATCGAGGCGATGACGATGGGCGATCGCTGCGCCGTGATGCGGAACGGCTTGCTGCAGCAGGTGGACACGCCACAGATGCTCTACGAGAGGCCGCGCAACCTGTTCGTCGCGGAGTTCATCGGCTCGCCGGCGATGAACCTCGTCGTCGCCGAGCTCGCCCGTGAGGACGGCGCGCTCTGGGCGCGTTTCGGCGAGCATCGCCTGCGCCTTGCCGAAACCACGATCGAGCGCAATCCCGGCGTCGCTCAGTTCGAAGGACGCTCGCTCGCGCTGGGGATCCGGCCGGAGGACATGGAGGATGCGGCGCTCGTGAGCGAAGGCGCGCCGGACAGCCGTCTTTCTGTCGTCTGCGACATCCGCGAGGACATGGGCTCCGAGGTCTACGTGCACTTCAACGTCGGCGCTCAGCCGGTCGCGACGAAGGAAGTGCTCGAGGCACACGTCGTCGAGGCCCCAGAGGACGCGGAGGCGAGGGCAGCCGCCGAGCAGGCGCGGGGGAGCGGGGCTCATTTCGTGGCGCGGCTCGACCGAACCACGAGCGCGAAGGAGCGCGAGAAACTCGAGCTGGCAGTCGACGTCGAACGCCTGCACTTCTTCGACGCGGAGACCGGCCTCGCGGTACGCGCTGCGTAGGAAGGGACAGCTTAGGTCCGTGAGAGCAACACTGGCGTGAAGGCAGCATTGATCACCGAGCTCGGGCACCCGCCCACAGTGGGTGAGGCGCCCGACCCCGGCGATGAGGCGCTCGAGGTCCTCGCCGCGCCGCTGAACCCCGTCGATCGCTCGGTGGCGGCGGGGCAGTTCTACGGCGGGCATCCGCCGCTGCCATACGTTCCCGGCTGCGAGTGTGTCGGGCGTGAGCCCGGCGGGCGAATCGTCTGGACGTTCGGTGGCGGCCTCGGGCTCGCTCGCAACGGCGCGATGGCGGAGCGCGCCGAGCCGGGAGCGGTCGTCGCCGAGCTGCCGGAGGGCGCCGACCCTGCGCTTGCGGGTGCGCTCGGGATCGCGGGGCTTGCCGGCTGGATGCCGCTCGCGTGGCGTGCGCCGGTGCGCGAAGGCGATCGGGTGCTGGTGCTCGGAGCGACCGGAACGGCGGGGCAGGTCGCACTCCAGGCGGCGAGGCTGCTCGGCGCCGCCCATGTCGTGGCGGCCGGGAGGAATCCCGTAGGTCTGGAGCGGGCTCTCGCACTCGGCGCAGACGAGGCCGTCGGCCTCGACGGTGACTTCGGCGAGCCGACCTATGTTTTCGATCCGCTTTGTGGCGAGCCGCTCGAACGGGCGGTCGCCGCTGCTGCACCCGGTGCGCGCATCGTCCAGCTCGGGCAATCGGCGGGGCCGACCGCGACGCTGCCTTCCGCCACGATCAGAGGCAAGCAGCTCGAGCTCTACGGCTATTCGAACTTCGCCGTCGCGGCGGACGTCCTCGCCGAGCAGTACGGCCGGCTCGTCGGCCTCGCAGTCGCCGGCGAGATCGAGGTCGCGCTGAATCGTGTCGGTCTCGACGGGATCGGCGCGGTCTGGAGCGCGCCGGGCAAGCACGTCGTCACGTTTTAGGAAGCGCGCTAGGCTTCTCCTCGACACTTTCGAGGAGGCAGGCATGACCGAGCTGGCGACCCCACCCACCCACCAGAAGCAAGGACTCACGCGCATCAGCCACTGGATCGGCGGCAAGACCGTCGCCGGCACGTCCGGGCGGACGAGCCCGGTCTACAACCCCGCGCTCGGACAGCAGTCCGGCGAGGTCGACCTCGCGACGGTGGACGAAGTCGGTGCCGCTGTGGCGGCCGCCAAGGCCGCCTTCCCAGCCTGGCGCGCCACGTCGCTCGCCAAACGTGCCGAGCTGATGTTCGCGATCCGCGAGCTCCTGCACGAAC
>JAXIPI010000327.1:0-37787 GCA_045403015.1 Gaiellaceae bacterium
AAACACAAGTGCGTCGTCGGGGCTGCTGAACGGCTTGATCATGCGGGTCGGAACCGCACCGAAAGAGCTTGTGTTTCTGAAACACAAGCTCTCCCATCACCGGGCCTCCTCCCACACGACGCGGCCATCGCGGGTGACGACACGGCCGACGCCGCCGGCCGGATAGTGGCCGCAGACGGTGAGCACGTCCTGATCGACGAGCTCCGGCAGCAGCGCACGGCGTGTCGCGGCACACGCTTCCGCGTCACCGTCCGAGACGTATGTGCGATCGGGCTGGTCGAGCAGCATCGGATTGACCGCGACGTCCGCAATCAGGACGGCGTGTTCGCCCTCCGAGTCGATCCGAAGGCCCATGTGGCCGGGAAAGTGCCCCGGCAGCGGAAAGGCCGTGACACCCTCGGCGACGACGGCCTGGCCGTCGATCTCCTCGAACTCGACGGAGAGGATCGTCCGTTCGATATGCGGCCGGCCGCTGTTTGCGGCAAACGCGATCCCGCCGCGATGCGCGACATAGCGCGCGTTCGGAAAGACGAGCGCGCCGTCCCGGTCGGTGTTCCAGCCGACGTGGTCGATGTGGAGGTGCGTGAGGAAGACGATGTCGACGTCCTCGGGCGCCGCGCCGGCCGCCTCCAACGCGGGAAGCAGGCCCTCTTCGAACTCCGCGTCCCACCCCCAAAGCCCGGCAGGCCCAACGCCGGTGTCCACGAGCACGGTGCGGTCGCCCGAGCGAACGAGATACGAGGTGCACGGGATCCGCCAGCGCGACTCCGCAAAGACCTGCGGATAGAGCTCGCGGTACGGCGCCCAATCGGACGTGTCGGGAAAGAGCTCCGCCAGCTCCCCCAGCTCGCCCACCGCGTCGACCAGCGGCACGAGCTCGACGGAGCCGACTACCACCTGATCCGCTCCGGCGGCGGCTCCCCGTGCGCCTCCTGCCACCCGATCACCGGGTTGCGGAGAACGCCGATCCCCTCGATCTCGGCCTCGATCACATCGCCCGGCTTCAGGTAGAGCGAGGCTGCGTCCTCGGAGAAGCCCGCCACACCCGAGACCGTCCCGGTCGAGAGAACGTCTCCGGCCGAGTAGCCGAGCGCCGAGTAATGGCTGAGGATCTCCGGAATCGTGACGCTCATCCGGCTGGAGTGGGACGTCTGCCGCGTCTCCCCGTTCACGCGGAGCTCCATCGCGAGGTTGTGCGGGTCGGGGATCTCGTTCGGAGTCACGATCCACGGCCCGAGCGGGCAGAAGGTATCGATCGCCTTACAGAAGCTGAAGACGCCGGAGCGCATCTCGCGCCGCTGGATGTCGCGCGCGGTGATGTCGTTGAAGATCACGTACCCGCCGACGTAGTCCATCGCCTCCTCGGGCGGGAACCACTTGCCGCTTTTCTTCAGGATGACCGCGAGCTCGAGCTCGTAGTCCAGCTCCTCGGTCAGATGCTCGGGATAGACGACCGGCTCGTCCGGGCCGATGATCGCGTCCACGTTCTGGAAGAAGACGATCCAGGGCGCGATCTCGTGCGCCCAGCCGACGACCTTCGACTCCTCCTCGTGCTCGCGGAAGTTGCCGGCCGTGTGGAAGAACTTCTTCGGCACGATCGGCGCCCGCAGCCTCGCCTCTGCGAGCGCGACGCGCTCGCCGGTCTCGTCGGCTCCGCCGCGTTCGAACCACTCGCGCATCGTCGGCACGTCGAGCACCGCGATCTCCTCACCGTCGAGGTAGCCGACCTTGGCGTCGTCGTAGGTGACGAGCTTCATCCGTTCCGCAACCTGTTCCCGCACCCGACCTGGTCGTACGCGTCGGCGATCCACTGGGCGAACTGATCGTCGAGCTGCTCCGGCGAGTCGACGCGGAAGTGGTGAACGAACAGATCCTTCTGGTACGGGGAAGCGCTCCGGATGCGCGCGTCGTCGACGCGATAGGTGACGTCGAAGTAGCCCTGCAGCCGGTCGCCGTTCGGGCGCGCGCCCGCGAAGCCGCGGCGCGGCCCCTTGAAGGTGATCGTGGTCTTCGCGACCGACGTCGTGTAATCGCCGCACGCGGCGACGATGTCGACGAAGCGATGGAAGAGCGCGCGGCCGTGGTCACTGCCTGCGTCGAGATGCCGGTCGATCGTCCAGATGTCGCTCATGCGGCTCCGCAGATCCTCTCCGCGGCGCGCGCGTAGACCTCGGCGATCTTGACGAGGCCGTCGATCTCCAGATTCTCACCGTACTCCGGGTCGGGAAGCCCGGACGACGTGCCATAGTTGACCGTCGCAATGCCGTAGCGCGACAGCACCGACGCGTCCGAGAACCAACGGGTGACGTCGCGCTCGGGCACCTCGCCGAAGACCTCCGCATGCGACTCCTCGAGCGCGCCGACGAGCGGGTGCGACTCCTCGAGCTCGGCGCCGGGCGCTGTCACGTAGACCTCCGCCTCCACCCCTTCGAGCGAGCGCGCGAACTCGAGCGCCTTGCGCCGTGCCGCCGCCATCTCGACGTCCGGCGGCACGCGGAGATCGAGGAAGAGGTCGGTCCGGTGCGGCGTCCGCGAGACACGCCAGCCGAAGCCGCCCTGGATCGCGCCGACATTCGCCACGCCGCGCACGTCGCCGTAGCTCATCTCCTCCTCCCAGCTCGGCAGCCACTCGAGCACCCGGTCGAGCACGTCGCGCATGCGGATGATCGAATTCTCCTCGAGCCGTCCGGACGAGAAGGCCGTGTGGATGAACGGCCCGGAGGTCGACAGCCGAACCCAGAGCGTCCCGAAGTGGGCGAGCACGAGCTTTTGCTCGGTCGGCTCGCCGAGGATGCACATGTCGGCGGCGCCGCCGTGGCCGACGAGATAGCGCGAGCCGGCCGCGTAGCCGCGGTACTCGGCGCCCTGCGCGTCGCCCTGCTGTGTCTTCTCGATCTCGCCCGCGACCGCGGCGAGCAGCACGTCACCGCGCAGCGGTGTGTCGGCGAGCGAGCGCAGCGCGGCGAGGTACGCCACGAGGGCGCCTTTCATGTTCGAGATCCCGAGTCCGTAGATCCGCCCTTCGCGGACGAATCCCTCGGGCCGGAACCCCGGGATTCCCGCCAGCCACGGCTCCTGGCCGGAGTACGAGGTATCCATATGCCCGTTGAACATCAGCGTCGGGCCGCCGCCCGAGCCGGCTCGCGTCGCGAGAACGTTCGCCCGCCCGTCCTCGACTTGCTGCCACTGCACCGCGAGCCCGAGCTCCTCGCACTGCCCGGCCATCCAGGCGGCCATCGCCTGCTCGGAGCCGGTGAAGCTCGGAATCGAGACGGCCGCCAGTGCGTCGGCGACCAGACGCTCGCGGTCGATCATCGCCGGCCCATCATCGAAAGTGCGGCAGAACTTTGTCCCCGAAGAGCCGAATCTGGCCGTGCCGGTCGTCGCCCCACAGCTCGAGCATGACATGGGTGCAGCCGGCGTCGCGGTACTCCTCGATCGCAGCGATGCAGTCCGCCGGGGTCCCGGCGATGGGCTTGCACTTGTCGAGGATCGCGTCGGTCACCTTTGCCTTGGCCGCCAGCCGGCCGCCCTCCTCCATCGCCGCCGCGACCGGGCGGATCTCGTCCTGCTCGAGGCCGGCAAGGTCGAGCAGCGTATCGGCTGACCCCTGGATGTTTTGGACCTTGTTGGCGAGATACATCCCCGCGATCTCGCGCGCTCCATCCCGTCCCTTGTCCCGGTCCTCGTCGATCGAGGCGACGACGGTGCAGCCGATGTCGATGTCGGCGCCGACGTTCTCGCGCGTGTAGCGCACGAAGGCGGGCGTGGTGATCGAGGGGGTCAGGCACCCCTCGGCGATCTCACCTGCAAGCGCCTGCATCTTCGGCGCGGTCGCCGCAACATAAACGGGCGGAACGTCACGCGGCGTGTGCGCCTCGGGCGAGAGCGCCGGCACCGACGCGCTCCACGTGTCGCCGTCGTACTCGAACGCCTCTCCGCCGAGGACGCCGCGGGCGATCGCGACCGCGTCCCGCATCGGCCCGAGCGTCTTCTTCGTCTGCATCTTCGCGTTGTTGAGGAAGATCTTCGAGGTGCCGAAGCCGAGGATGAACCGTCCCGGGCCAGCCGCCTCCTGCACGACGCGAGCGTCCATCGCGACCTGCACCGGATGGCGCGTGAAGGGCGAGATGATCCCCCAGCCGATCGTCAGCCGCTCCGTCTCACGCGCCATCAGGGCCGAGACGACCGTCGACGAGCGCGCCTCCATCTGGTGCTTTCGCCACCACGGGTACGCCTCGGCGAGCCAGACCGTGTCCATCCCGGCTTCGTCCATGACGCGCGCCGACTCGAGCATCTCGTCGAGCGGCTCCATCGTGAGTTGCATCACGCCGATGCGAAACGGCAGGGTCACGCCTCGGTGCCCCCGCTCGGCATCCCTTCCCGGCCGGACGGATCCGCCGAGAGGAGGCTCTCGTGTAGCCCCTCCGCGGACGAACCTTCGAGCTGGAAGTCGTCCTCTATGAGCTCCCAGAGATCATCGACATCCGGATCAGGCAAACCTCCGTTGAGCCCGTAGAGCACGGAGAAGGTCGTTTCGTAGGCAAGCGCCCGCGCAAGCAGGGCCACGTCCTCCCGCCTCGCCCCAGCGTCGAGGATCCGTCTAAGCGCCGCTGCGCCGTCCGAGAACGCGGCCGGCCGATCGCCAACGTCGAGCATGTCATCGATCCATCTGCCCGCGTCGTCACGGCGGCTGTCGATCACGCTGACCCAGAGCTGATTCAGCAGGAGCGTACGCGCGAGCTCGTCCACGTCTCCTGCGCCGAATGCCTCCGCGACGGACTCCGCCTCAGGAACCCTCAACTCGGTCAGGCGGCGCCGGACGAGCTCCGTCTCACCACCCGATTCACCCATCGCTAGTCGCCCGTCGAGTGGGTGGGCGCGTCCGAGTCGGGTTCGTAGGCCTCGGGCGAACCCGGGTGAACGCCTCGCTCGGCCTCCGAGGCGCCACCAGCGGCCTCGCTGACCTGCTTCTCGAGCGCGGTGAGAACGTTGCCGACCTGCTGATTGATGATCGGCTGCAGCACGCGCTGGCCCATCGCGCCAACCGGGCCGGCGATCTTGACGTCCGCCTCCCAGCGCATCGAGGTGCCGGTGCCGGACTCGGAGAGATGGAACTGGGTCTGCATATTCATGATCGCGCCGACGCCGTTCCCCTTCGCGTTCAGCTGCGCGAACTCCGGCGGGCGCTCCTCGACCTTGTCGAAGTCGATCGTCATCCGCAGCCCGCCCAGGCCGAGCGGGATCTTGACCTTCGCCTGCCAGTGGCGGTCGTCCTGGATCTCGAAGCCCTCGACGCCGGGCATCAGCTTCGCCATCTGCGCCGGGTCGTTGAGAACGCCCCAGACCACGTCGCGCGACGCCGAAAGCTCCTTCGTTCCCTCGACCTTCATGCCGGCACGACCGAGACGTTGGCGCGAGTCTTCTCCGGGTCCTGCAACATCGCCCAGACGCGGTGAGACGGGTTGCAGCTGGTGTACACGAGCGGCCTGCCGGCAGGCTTGAGTGCGTCCTGGATGGCGGAGCCGATGCAGTGGATGCCGCCGCCGCCACCTTCGCCCATGCCCTTCGCACCGAGCGGCGAGAACGGCGAAGGCGACTCGATCGCGCCGGTCTTCAAGGCCGGCACATCGAGTGCGTGCGGCACGTGGTAGTCGTAGAAATTCGAGGTCAGCAGCTGCCCGTCCTCGTCGTAGACGAAGTCCTCGTAGAGCGCGGCGCCGATCGCGTGCGCTGTCGCGCCGTGCACCTGGCCCTCGACGATCTGCGGGTGGATGCGGGTGCCGCAGTCGTCCACGGCCGCATAGTCGACGATCTCGGTGACCCCGGTCTCCTGGTCGATCTCGACCACGCAGGCGTGGATCTGCGTCGCGTACGTCAGCGTCAGCTTGCCCATCTTCTTCTCCACGTCGACCATCCCGAAGTACGGCCGGTAGACGAAGCGGTGGTTCAGCGTCGGATTGAAGTCGGGCGGCAGGAACGCGTTGTTCGCGTTGACGATCGCGCCGAGCGCCATGAACGGCAGCGCAGCCTCGGGCGGGCCGTCCTTGATCCGTGCAAAGCCGTCCGCAAGCTCGATCTGCCCCTCCTCGCACTGCAGCACCGCCGCGGCGAGCGTGACCATCTCCGCTCGCAGAAGCTCGGCTGCGCCCTTCACGGCCCCGAGCCCGGTGACCGCGAACTGGCTCGCGTACGTCCCTGAGAACCCAGCGTGCGAGTTGAAGAACGTGTCGTGGCCGGAGCGCACCTGCACCTGGTCTGGCGAGCAGCCGATGATGTCGGCGACCACCTGCGAGGACGTTGTCTCGTGCCCCTGGCCCTGCGGCACCGTGCCGAGCGTCACGACGACCTCGCCGAAGATGTCGAGCTTCACCGTCGCCGCCTCGTTGTTTCCCGAGAACTGAAGGTCCGGGTTGAGCAGCTGCGACTGACCGAAGTTGTTCGTGCCGGAGTCGAGCGTCGATCCGATGCCGATACCGAGCAGCTTGCCGCGCGTGAGCGCCTCCGCCTTCCGCGCTTCGATCGTGTCGTAGCCGATCAGGTCGAGCGCGATGTCGAGGCAGCGGGCGTAGTCGCCCGAGTCGTAGACGCAGCCGTTCGGGGTCTCGTACGGCATCTGCTCGGTCTTGACGTAGTTCCGCTTCCGGATCTCGACTGGATCCAGGTCGAGCTCGGAGGCGACGATGTCGATGATCCGTTCGGTCAGCCAGAGGTGCTGCATCCGCGAGTAGCCACGGTTGGGCGATACAGGCGCCTTGTTCGTCGTCACCTGCGTGAAGTCGACGCGGATGTTCCGCCAGGCGTAGCAACCCGGGGTCACCTGCGCCCAGATGATGCAGCCGAGCGGTTCGTAGCGCGGGAACGCGCCACAGTCGTCGAGTGCCTTGACGTTGAAGCCGAGCATCGTCCCGTCCGACTTGCCGGCGACCTCGATGTCGTGGAACCAGCGCTCGTTCCCGTGCGCGTTCGCCGTGTGCTGGTCGGTACGCCACTCGGTCCAGTTGACCGGACGGTTCAGCTTCCGCGCGAGCAGGCAGAGCGTGACGTAGTACGGGTGCAGGCAGATCTTGTTGCCGAAGCCGCCGCCGATGTCGCGGGTGACGAAGCGCAGCTTGTCGAGCCCGGTGCGCAGCGCCGGCGCCATCCAGATCGCGCCCACGCCGGGCATCTGGTGGTTGCAGTGGAGCGTCCACTGGCCGGTGCCCTTCTCGTACTCGACGAGCGCACCCGAGCACTCGAGCGGAGTGGAGCTGAAGCGGTGGAAGTGGAGCTCGTCGATCTTCACGATCTGGTCGGCTTCCGCCTTCGCGGCCTCCCAGTCGCCCCAGTCGAAGACGCCGCTCCAGACGACGTTCGAGCCTGCTTCCTCGTGCATCACGGTCTCGTTCTTGACCGCCTCACGGGCGTCGACGAGCACCTCGAGCGGCTCGTATTCGACCTCCACGAGCTCGGCGGCGTCGCGTGCGAGCTCCCGTGTCCGGGCGCAGACCGCGGCCACCGGCTCACCCATGAAGCGCACCGAGCCGACAGCGAGGGCGTAGTCCTTGATGTTCGCACCTGGCGGGACCGACATCTCGAAGAAGGGATCCGTCTGGATCGCGACCTCGTCGCCGGTCAGCGTCCCGTAGACGCCGTCCAGCTCAAGCGCGGCCGAGACGTCGATCGACACGATCTTCGCGTGGGCGTGCGGCGAGCGGACGAAGTGGACATAGCCGGTGCCGTGCCGGCGGACGTCGTCGAAGAAGATCCCCTGACCCTGGACGAGCCGGCGGTCCTCCTTGCGCGGGATCGACTGGCCGATGTGCCCCTTCTGCAGCTCGACGGGCGCAGTCGTCGTCTCGGTCGTGCTCATGGCTCTACTCATTGCTGGGCCCCCACGGAAACGATCGCCTCCACGATGTTCACGTAACCGGTGCAGCGGCAGATGTTGCCCTGGATCGCCGTCCGCACCTCTTCCTCGCTCGGATGCGGGTTCTGGGCGAGCAGCGACGACGCGCTCATCAGCATTCCCGGCGTGCAGTAGCCGCACTGGAGAGCGTGGTGGGAGGAGAAGGACTGTTGGAGTGGACTGAGCTCGTCACCGTTCGCGAGCCCTTCCACCGTCCCGATCTTCGCACCGTCGGCCTGGACGGCGAGCAGCATGCAGCTCTTCACGGCCTGGCCGTCCAGATGGACGGTGCAGGCGCCGCAGTTGCCGGTGTCGCAGCCGACGTGCGTCCCCGTCAGGTCGAGGTCGTCGCGGATGAAGTGGACGAGCAGGCGGCGCGCGTCGACCTCACGCTCGTAGACGTCGCCGTTGACGTCGACCGAGATCGTGCGACTCACGGCCGGCTCTTCCACGCTCACCGCCCTCTCTCCGTTGCCTGGGCGACTGCACGCACGGCACAGGTCTCCGCGAGGTGCCGCCGGTACTCGGCGGGCGCGTGCACGTCGGACGGCGGATCGAGCCCCGCGTCGGCGACGGCCTTCCTGACGCTCTCTTCGTCGGCCCCGCTCGGCGTCAGCAGGACCGGCACTGCGTCGACGCAGCCGAGGGCGATCCGCGGCGACCCGCCGGCGAGGGTCGCGGCCGCGTTGGCGATGCAGGTTCCGTCGCGGCCGATCGTGATCGACGCGAATCCGTCCGCCGCGTTGGCGGCTGCGGGGACGGACACGGAGATGAGCAGCTCGCCTTCCCCGACGACAGTCATGTACACGCCGAGGAAGAACTCTTCCGCCGGGACGGTTCGCTCCCCGGCCGCGCTCCGGATCGTCATCGATGCGCCAACCGCGACGAGCAGGGGCGGGAGATGGTTTGTCGGATCGTTCGAGCAGATGTTGCCGCCGATCGTGCCGCGGTTGCGCACCTGCACGTCCGCAATCTGCGCAGCGACCTCCGCCAGGATGGGCCGCGAGACCTCGACCTCGGACGAGTCCATGATCTGGGTGTAGGTCGCCATCGCACCCAGCTGGAGCGTGTCGCCGCTGACGCTGATCGCACGGAGGTCGTCGAGGCGGTTCAGGTCGACGAGCACGTCGGGGGAGGCCGCACGCGCCTTCATCACGTTCACGAGCGTCTGCCCGCCTGCGAGCGCGCGGGCGCCCTCGTTCGACGCCAGCAGGCGGATGGCCTCGTCGACCGAGCCCGGCCGCGCGTACTCGACCTCACGCAGAAGCATGACGTGGATTAAACACAGATTTCTCCGTGACATGTCAAGCGAGTAGAGTCGCCCGCATGCCGGGGTTCGACGCGATCTTCATCGGTAGCGGCGTCAACTCACTCGCAGGGGGAGCGCTCCTCGCGAAAGAGGGCTGGCGCGTCTGCGTGCTCGAGCGAAATGACTGGCTGGGCGGCGCGATCAAGACCGTCGAAGGCCTCACGGCGCCAGGGTTCACACACGAGGTCTTCTCGTCCTGGCATCCACTCTGGGTCGGCTCGCCGGCGTACGCCGAGCTGAAGCCGGACCTCGACGCACTCGGCCTCGAGTACCTGAACACGGACCTACCGACCGCCGCGGCCTTCCCCGACGGATCGAGCGCGTTCCTCTCAACCGACGGCGCCGCGAACGTCGCGGAGCTAGGAGATGCGTGGCAGCGGCAGTTCGACGAGTTCATGGCCGGTGCAGAGATCGCCTTCGGCGTGCTCGGGACCGAGCTCTGGTCGGGCGCCGGCTTTTCGCTCGGCCGCAAGGCCTACTCGCATTACGGCCGTCGCGGCCTGGTCGAGTTCGGGGGCCACACGCTGCTCTCGGCGCGCGACTGGCTGACCGAGACGTTCGAGGACGAGCACACGCGCGGCCTCCTCGCGCCGTGGGTGCTGCACACGGGGCTCGGTCCCGACCAGGCGGTGTCGGGGTTCATGACGCAGGTGATCGCGTGCGCGCTCCAGCTCGGAGGCATGCCGGTGCCGAAGGGTGGTGGCACCAAGCTCGTCGAGGGGCTCGCGACCATTATTCGCAACGCCGGCGGCGAGCTACGGACGGAGACGGACGTCGAGCGGATCGTCGTCTCCGAGGGTCGCGCGACCGCAGTCCGGCTCGCGGACGGCGAATCGATCCCCGCCTCGCGCGCCGTACTCGCATGCGTGACGCCGACGCAGCTGTACGGACGGCTGCTCGGTGAGAGCGATGCGCCGAAGCACGTGCGCGACGCCGCGCGACGCTTCCGTTATGGCCGCGGCGAGATGCAGATCCACATCGCGATGAACGAGCGGCCGCGCTGGCGGGGTGACGAACGGCTCGCGCGGACGCCGCTGCTCCACCTCACGCCCGGCCTCGACGGTGTCTCGCGGGCGGTGAACGAGGCCGACCGGGGCCTGCTCCCGGCCGAGGGGACGATCGCGCTCGGGCAGCCGATGACCCTCGACCTGACGCGCGCGCCCGAGGGCTCGTGGGTGATCTGGGTGCAGCTCCAGGAGCTGCCGCCACGGCCGAGGGGCGACGCGGCCGGCGAGCTCGACGGTGTCATTCAAGCTGGGGACGGCTCGTGGACGGAGGAGCTGCGCGAGGCCTATGCCGACCGGATCGCCGCGCGGATCGGCCGCCACATCGAGAACCTCGAGTCTGCAACCGTCGCCCGAGTCGTGATGTCGCCGGCCGACATGGAGGACGCGAACCCGAACTGGGTCGGCGGCGACATCTACGCCGGCTCGTGCGCGCTCGACCAGAACCTTCTCTTCCGGCCCACACCCGCCACGCCCGGGCACGCAACGCCGGTCGAGGGCCTCTGGCACATCGGGGCGAGCACCCACCCCGGTCCGGGCCTCGGCGCCGGCTCCGGCTACATCGTTGCGAAGCAGCTCACCCGCCCGCCGCTGGGTCGTCGGCTGGGTCGGCGGGTGCTCGCGAAGCTTCCGGGCGGGCCGTGATGCTGTCGCTCAGCGAGATCTCAACCCCCTCGTCGAGCTTCCGCGACGACCTCCGAGCATATGCAGCCGCCGGCTTCGACGGCATCGGCATCTGGGAGATGAAGCTCGGCGCCGACGACGAGGCCAACCTCGAGGCCGTGCGGGCAAGCGGACTGAAGGTGACGAACTGTGTACCGCTCGTGCCCTCGATCCTCCCGAACACAGTGATCGAAGGGCCGGAGGACGTCGAGACGCGGATCGAATCGCTCTGCGCGTCCGTGCGCCGCTTTGCCCCGTTCGAGCCCGACTGCGTCCTCTGCCTGACGGGACCCGCCGGCGAGCGCAGCGACGAGGAGGCACGGCGCGTCGCGATCGACGGCCTGCAACGGATCGCCGCTGCCGCCGAAGAGGCGGGCGTCCGCCTCGGGCTGGAGCCGATCCACGCCTCGGAGCGCGATGCGCTGACGTTGCTCACGTCGATCCCGGAGACGCTCGAGCTCCTCGACGAAGCCGGGCTCCCGAACGTCGGGATCATGGTCGATCTCTGGCATCTCTGGGACGCGCCGGACATCGAACGTCACCTGGCCGACAACGTCGACCGGATCACAGGCGTGCACGTCGCCGAGTGGTTCGACGGCGAGCGAGAAGACCGCGCGCTCCCCGGTCAGGGCCTCTCCGGCACTGCCGAGCTGATGCGCGTCTTGCGCGACGCGGGCTGGAAGGGCGCCTGGGACGTGGAGGTCTTCGGCGATACGGCGCAGCCCGATTCGCTCTGGTCGCTTGACGTCGACGAAGCTGCCCGTCGCGCGTACGCCGCGATCGCGAGTCTCTAGAGCGGGCGGCCGGCGAGGGCGAGAACGTTTGCGACGAACGCCTTCGTGTCGTTGTAGAGCCCGACCTCGCGCACTGCCTTCTCACCCTGATACCAGGCGGCGAGCGCCAGACGCTGGTCGCCGTTGAAGCGCTTGAGGAGGTGGTTCAGGAGGGCCATTCCGATCTCGACGCCTCCCTCGCCCGTCTTCGGGACGGTGTGGCCGAGGACGACAGTCTCGACGAACGCCCAGGTCGAGGGGATCACCTGCATCGGCCCCCAGGCTCCCACGGAGGAGGTGATGTTCGTCTGGAAGCCCGACTCCTGCCACGCGAGCGCGCGCGCCAGATTGACGGGGATGTCGTAGCGGTTCGCCCACTTGTCGATGTGTGCGCGAACGGTCGAGCGGGACAACTCCTCCGTAGGACCGGCCCCGATCTCCGACGGCAGGCGCAGCCTGGCGCCCTCGACGACGAGGTTGATCGACTTCAGGTCGTTCGCCTTCGCGAGTGCCCGCACGGTCGTCTTGTGCTTGACAGCGATCTCGGTGAGCGTGTCGCCGGGCTTGACAACGTAGGAGACAGGCGCGGCCGTGGCTCGCGTCAGCACCGGCGCCCGGCCGCCGCTGCCGAACGCGGTCAGAGACGCGGGGCCGGCGATCCCGTCCACCGTGAGGCCCCGGGTCTTCTGAAAGCGAGCGAGGGCGGCCTTGGTCGAGGCGCCGAAGTGACCGTCGACGTCGAGCAGCCGGAGGTGGCCCGCGCGCGCGAGCAGGAACTGGAGTGCCGAAACATCCCAGCCGTACGCGCCCTGTACGAGCACCCGCCTGGCGACGAGCGGCCGGCCGAGCGCACCCAGCTCTGCGCGCGTGCGGGGGCCGAGCTCACCGGTGACCGGGAGCCGCGTCAGGCGCTGAAAGGTGCGGAGTCCCTTCGCGGTCATCGGACCGGCGAGGCCGTCGATCTTGCCGAAGTACATCCCTTTCGATCGCAGCGCGACTTGGAGGCTCGCGATCTCGGGATCAGGGGCGGCGAGCGCGGACGGCGCCGCAACGAGTGCGGCGGCGATCGCAACGAGAATCAGGGTACGCAGACGCACGGAAGGACCAATTTGGGGACCAGCCGCCGACCTCCTGCAAGTCTTTACAAATCGACAATGTGTCTCGCCGCCGGCAGCGTCGTATCATCGGGCGCATGCCGCGTCGCGGCTGTGAAGGCGACCGGGCCGCCGGCGTGTGGGCGCACAATCGCCGTGCGCGGACTTCGCTTCTACCGCGTCGGCGGACGCACGATGGATGCCGCGGTCACCACCGGACCATCGTCGGCTCGGAGGAAGCCTGGCAGAAGGCGGTCGGCGAATGAACGGCGTGGGAGACACGCTGGTACACCCGCGAGCAGGCCTCGATCGCGGCCTACGACGCGTGGCCGGTCGTTCAAGGCGGAGCGTGCCCTACTCGAGGCCGAGGCGGCGCTCAAGCGCACGCCCTGAAGCGTTTTCAGTCGTCAGTCGAGGCTGGCGCGTCAGGACGAGACTCGAGATGCACGCAGAGCCCGCAGAACAGAACGAGTACCCCAACTCCATCCCTGAAGTAACGCCAGCCGTTTTCCACCGTGCTGCCTACGCGACCTGGCCGGCCGCAGTTCGCGCACGTAATGATGATGTCCGTCTGTGGCACCAAGCGAGGATACGGGTCGATCCGCGCTTGACGCCATGCCCCGTTCGGGGTTGACCGCGGCTGGTTCACATCGCGGCTCGAGTCGCTTCACTCGGTGACCAAATGAGCTCCCGCGGTTGGACTCGAACCAACAACCCTCCGGTTCACAGCCGACCCGGTGGGGTCACATCAGGTCGCTACCGCATGGCTGAGCCGTGTGGGGTGACGTGAGATCGGCGTCGCGGCCCACCCGTTTGCAGTTGACGCACTCGATCAGGATGTCAGGCCGTGTCACGCTGGCGACGATACGGGTCAGTCTCCTCTCGCCGTCGCTGGCGTGTCCGGCGACCTCGACGCTGTGGAGGCTGGCGGTGACGAGCTCTTGCCGTCACCTTTGCCGCTGGTGAGTCGGTTGATGATTCCCATCCAGAACTCGTAGCCGAAGCTGACCGCTCCGATCGTTAGCGCTAGTGAACAACGTATCCAGAGATCGCGAATCAGCGGGCGGGACGTCGGGCTTGACTCCGTCTCGTCGGAGCGGGATCCTTCGTTGCAACTGTGACGATCCGTCGTTTCCGCTCTCGTGCGTTGCCCGGCTGGAGAGTCGCGATCGTGTGCGGCGCTCTCCTGGCCGCTCTGGGCATGCCCGTCTCCCCGGCGCCCGGGGCCGGGGTGATCGACCCCTGCCCACCGTCGGCTTACGGTGGAGGGTGGTGCGGAGACGGGGGCCCGGCTACGGCAGCGCTGCTCGGGGGCCCGTCGGGCGTCGCCGGCCTTGGCGACGGAGGATTCCTGATCGCCGACACACAGAACTACGTCGTCCGTCGAGTCTGGCCGACGGGCGTGATCACGAGGTTCGCGGGAATTGGTGCGCCCGGCTACAGCGGCGACGGTGGCCCTGCCACGAGCGCGCGGATCGGCGCCCCGAGCTGCGTACGCGTGCTCACCGACGGTTCGGTGGTGATCGGGAGCGGCGAGTGGAATCGCCGCGTCGTGCGCGGCGTCATCAGCACGGTGTCTGGCCCGGATCCGTGCGCTCCGGCGCTCTATGCGGATGGAACCACCCGCCTCGTCGTCGGGAACAATGAGATCCTCCGGGTGTACGCGAGCGGGAGTCAGGTGCGAGTCGCCGGCACCGGCGACTGCGGCAACCTCGGCGACGGCGGTTTTGCGACTCAGGCTGGGCTCGCGAACCCGCGTGGCGTCTCATTGATGGCGGACGGTGGGTTCGTCATCGCGGACTCAGACAACGACGCGATCCGCCGGGTGTGGCCGAACGGGGCGATCACGACCGTCGCCGGCCGCTTCCGTCCGCACGAAGGCGGGATTCAATGCGGCGCGGGAGGGGAGTATGCGCAGCCGGTCTACCTCCAGCTGAGGCTTCCACTGCGCGGGAAGGCGAACCGGCCGGTGACGATCCAGTACGAGACGACCTACAGTGTGAGTGTCGTCATCACGATCCGGCGCGGCCCATCGCGGGTCGCTCAGTTTCGCGCCAACGCAACGGCGGGCCCCGTCAAATTCGTGCTGCCGGTCAAGCTGCGGGCCGCGCAGTACTCGCTCGAGCTCAAGGGCAGCGGCACCGCCGTCGGCGCCGGCGAACAGGCGGTCCCATTCACCAAGCGGGACACTCAGACGCTCCTGATCACGAAGTGACGATCGAGCCGGCGCCCGCCGGACCTACGGAGGGAACCGGCCCAGGCGCGCCTGAGCCGCAAGCAACGCATGCCAACGGCGACGGCGGGGCGCCGGTGACGCCGAGGAAGGAGCGCCGCCGGTTCGGCGGTCTGGCCTGGACCGTGGTCGTCGCCCTGGTCGCGTTTGCGTCGAGCATGACTGCGCTCGTGTTTCAGCTCTGGCCCGGCCTGCGACCCGATCCACGCGACCGTCTCGGCGCCGAGGTGTCCGTGTTCGCGATCGATCCGGGCGTGAGCGTCGACCAGTGGCTGCGGCGCATGGCGTACTCAGAGGAGGAATACGAGAAGGCGGCTGCGCAACGCATTCGCGCCGCGTGCGGCACGGAAGCGACGCGGTCGAACTGCAACGCGCTCAGGAGCCGCGGCGAGATGCTTTACATCCGTACGACTGTCGAGGGCTTCAAGCGCCGCGAGGTCGCGATGCGCCTCTCCCTCTACGACGCCGCCACCCACGCACGCGTCGCGACGATCGACGCAGTCGAGGTTGCGCGTGAGAGGCTCGACGCACCGACCGACAAGGCGGTGCTGCCGATCTGGATGCCGTGCCCTCCGGATGCGAGCAAGACGTACTTCTTCCGGATCGAGCTCGCCCACCGCGGCGACGAAGCGCTCCTAGCAGTGGGGGACAGCAAAGCCTTCCGCGCGCTCCGCTGCTAGATGATTGATGCCACCTGGAAGATCCGACTCTTGTCCAGCGTCATGTTCGGATGGGGAGACAACCGATCTCGCCGGACTGAGCAGGTGATCCGGGAGTCGGCAGACACAGAAGGGCTGTGCGCATGCCGCCGTTTCGGGTGATGACGTGGAACGTCGAGAACCTGTTTGGTGTCGGTGATGCGGATGGGCCTTCGACGGAGGCTGCTCTCGCCGCCAAGATCGAGTCGCTCAGAGCGGTCATCGACGCGCAGCGGCCGCCGGCAACCCGGCCGTGTACGTGCAGGCCCGGGCTGGCCATGCCCAGGCGACGATGACCGAGCGGTACGTCCACGCCGCGCAAGTTGCGTTCCCAGGCGCGGCGGAGCGGGCCGAAGAGCGGCTCTTTGGAGGCGTCACTTGACCCGGTGGGACCGGTTCAACCTGGATATGCCCGATGACTTTCCGGTTCATTCAATCGACTCACTGCACGCGTACCTAAGCGATCGTCGCGATGAGGCGACTCAGACGCGGGAATGGGGGGAATGGGCTAGCGGCTTGAACGGGCTAGTCTTCAGGTTCCGGGCTTGTGACGAGCACGTTGCGAAGGCAATCGAATCGCTACGGCACAGTGCCTCCCCGCCGCAGCCCGAGCGTTACCAGCAAGAGAAGTGGCTCTTTGCATTCTTCGTCGAGGGGTTGAGTGCGTTCGAGTGCTTCGCCTATGCGCTCTATTTCGTCGGAGCGCTAGCGGCTCCCACTGCCTTTACCGCTCATCTCGACCCGAAGCGCATCACATTGAAATTCGTGGCGAGACGCTACGCAGCGGCGTTCGCCGGGAGCGAGCTCGCGACGCAGCTGAGTACGTTGAGAGCAAGCGTGGAGTTCGACGAGTGGTCAACGACTCGGAACATCCTTGGTCATCGCGGCGCCCCGGGTCGTCACTTCTATTCGGGCGGGCCAAACTCCGGTTCGACTCGGTGGAAGCTGCCCGTCCCGCTGGCCCGTTCGATCCTGGCCCCGTCCGAATTGGAACGCCGACGAGAGTGGTTCGGAACGCGCATCGCGAGCATCGCCGAAGCAGCCGATCGCTTTGCAGCAGAGCATGTGCCGTAGGCCCTCGGTACGAGGTTCGGTACGAAAAAGGGCGCCTCACGGGGCGCCCTTCGTACGTTCTGACCGTCCTTGCAGGGAGTTCGTAGCTCCCGCGGTTGGACTCGAACCAACAACCCTCCGGTTAACAGCCCGACCAGTGGGGGTCACGGTGGGTGACAGTAATGGAGGAATGCGGCCTCGCGGCACGGTCGATCACCTTGGATGACCGTGGGGTAGTTCGCAAATGATTCGCAAAATCGTGGCGCTAGTGCAAGACCGGGACGAACAATGCGACCAGATCGCCGACGAACTCGCGGGTGGCATGCATTCCGGCCCAGACGGAAATCTCCCGGCCTTCGTCCGTGACGGTCAGGTCAAACGCACCGTCAATCCCCACCTCGAAGCGGGGCTCTTGTTGATCGGGTCCTGGAACGACGTCGATCCGCGCAACCTCGTTACCGCTCGTGAAGCCTCCGAAGGTGAGTTGAATTCCCCCGATCCCGATTCCGCCGCCCGTCATTTGAATACGCAGACTTGCGCCCATTAGAGCCGAGTTCGCGAAGTGCACCTCACGATGCTTGTCAACGTTCGAGAGCCTGTTGAGCCCGTACAGCAACGACTCCTCTGGCTCGGCTTCGTGATACGGCTGCAGGCGCTCGATGAACGCTGCGTGTTCGGGGCGAAGACTCTGCACCATCCGAGCACCATGGTTCTTGTAGTCGTCGGCGTCCGTGAAGATCGGGAACTGGGTGCGTGCGTAAGGTTCCTGGGTCTGCACGAGAGCGAGCTGCCACGTCAACTGGTCGAGCGCCGAGCGGAGGTTGTGCGCGATGTCTCCGATGACGACACTGAGTTCCGGCGGCGGGTCTTCGCTAATTGCCATCGTCGTCACCCACTGCGACCGCTCGGGATCGAAGTGACCGTCGAGACTCATGGGCCGGCGGCTGTAGTACGCGGCTAACAACTGCTCGAACTCGGCTAAGTGCTTGTCGGCACGATCGAGCTTCAATCGGATCGCCTCGGTTGCGGAGACGGCAGTCAAGTCTTCCGCGCCACCGGCGCCTGACGGGTCAGCGGCCTCACCCGTGCCACCCGGTCAGGCGACTCGAGCCTTGATCGACCGCTCGAGCCGAACCCGGAGAATGTGCCAGAGCACGACTGCCCCGACGGACGCGGCGAAAATGAGTGCGTCGATCGGCATCCCACCTGCGTGGTCGCGGGTGAAGTGCGCCGGAGGCGGCGGCGCTGGCGCTACGGCTGGGAGGCCGAACACGTCGTATTCACGTAGAAACTCGAAGCGAGCGACATGAGATGGGTGGAATCCGGACTCGAGTTCGGGCGGCCCGACATGGAAGACCGACTGTGCGTACGCCGTCGACGTGCCCCCCGGTGCCACCGATGGCCGTAATCGGCATGGCTTGGTCGTACTCGGTACCAGTGCCGAGCAGGACCGACTTTCGCGCCGTAATCGGCATCGCGATGTTGATCTCGTGGGCCGTTCCTATCCGCGCATGTGCCACGAGACCTAGGGTAGTGCCACCCCCGGATCTCTCGGTCGGACAGGTCGACCACAGTTCGCGCACTCGATCAGGATGTTCGTCTGGGCCACCTCGCGAGGATACGGATCGGCTCGCGCTTGACGTAATGCCCCTTCCGGGGTTGACCGCGGCGACTTCACTCCGGTGCGCCACTGCGCGCGCAACTAGATGTCGTCTTGCATTTGGTCTGTCTCGCGTTGGTCTGTCTCGCGCGTAGATGTGAAGGCCGTGAGGTGTCGGTTGAAGAGCTCAAGCAGGGCTTCCAGTTCGTCCACCTTCAGGACGAGCGATGCGAGGTTCGAGTAGCTCCAGAACGCGCCGGCGAGCGCCCCGTGAATGTGGGTGTTCGAGTTTCCCACGTCCCAGGTGACGACCTTGTGTACGTCGTCCACCTTCGAGACGAGCCTTAGCGCGATCGGCGTTTGATGGATCAACTGGTTGTTGAAGAGCTGCACGAAGTCATGTGTCTGCCACAGCAGTGCCCGATCGAGGGGCTCCGACCACTCTCCTTCAACAGCCTTGACCAGTTCGTAGAGGTTGAGACCAGTCCACGTCCTGCCCCCACGGAAGTCACGCGAGAGTTCCTTGCGCTCGTCCTCGGTTAGGGGCGGAAGTTCTCTCTCATCTGAGCGGCCGTGCTTTTCGAGTGCGACTCGCCACTTCTCATGCTCGTACTTGTCGGCGCGATCGATCATCGGGCCAGCCGAGTCCGGGTTCAACTTGACCCAATGCGCGATGATCGTGTCCTCGAAGAGTGACCGGTTGAGCATTCCCGCGGGGACGCCGTAACCCAGGCACGACAGGTGGAGAGATGCACGGAAAGTCTTGCTTCCGCGAGCGTAGATTCGCATCAGCAAGGAACCCGCCAGATCGTCGGACGGCCTTTCGGAAGGCCGATGCGCCTCCGTGAACTGGTTCAGTTCAATTACGGCTGCGAATTGCTCCGGAAACTGCTCGAGAAGCACTTCGAGGATAAGCGTCTGCGGACTTGCGGGATCGGCGACCATGCGGGCCGCAACCTAGCGCACGCCAGCCATGAGAACATACGTTCTTGGCAGCGCAGGGCTCCGCAACCACTCGCTATCGCCGCGCGATCGAAACCCAGTCGATCATCCTCGCCGAGCTCGCTGCGCGGGAGATGGGCCATGTGCCGCTCGGTGACGCGCTCTCGCTCGTGATGTTGTACGCGACGGCCGGCTCACCGAAGGCCGAACCCGCGGCAGTGCGCTGGCTCGGGCGGTTCGCGCTCGAGACGACGCTCGGCGAGTTGCAACTCGCGGCTGCGGCGCTAGGTCAGCTAGCGGCGGCCGAAGACGGCGGCAAGGACGTTGCTCGAGCTGGCTAGCTTAGTTCAAACGAACGCCGCAGCGTAGATCATCGAGGCGCCGATGAGCGCAAGCGCGAACCCGAGCCCGCGCCATCGTAAGTACGCGCTCTCGCTCTGACGAAGAGCATCCGAGATCGCAACGTCGAACTCCCTCCGGAGTTGGGCAATGCCACGGCTCGCACTCGCACGATCTTCGGCCATTTGCTGCTCCCCACGGTCAAGGCGTAGCTGCATGTCGACAACGATGTTGACAAGCGACTCGAACCGCTGCATGAACGGTCCGTCGGACGGCCGCTGGATTCCTACGGGAGAAACGCCACCCGCCCGCGCTCCGCCGGGATTCACCGCGACCGTCACGTCGCCGCGCATCGTTGCGACACGGCTGCGCACCCACTCGAGAACCCGCTCGCGTTGGGCCGCCAAGGCACGCGCGCCGGCACGAAACGTCGGCGCGAGGATGTCGAGGCTGACGAGGGCGATGCCGAGGATCTCTGTTGGTCCGCCGACCGCTAGGAGGACGCTGCGTGCTGCCATGTGCAACGGAGGCTCGCACAGCGCCCGGCCAGACCCGACTCTGCGCGAAGACGGTGCCTAGACTTCGCTCGATGAGCGGCTACCGTAAGTTCAACGACCTCAAGCACAAGGGCACATCCGAGGGCCTCGCGGCGGCGCGGGTCGAGGTTGAGCGTGCGCTCCGCGTTGAAGAACTGCGCCAGCAGTTCAGTGTCAGTGAGCAGCAGGCGTGGAAACTTCTCGCAGCGGAGCGGGGCGAGATCCCCGTCGACCGTGAGCAACGAACGTAAAGATCGACCGTTGGCGTCGGTCGGCCCGATGTTGTCAGAGGCGCGACTCCGCTTGAACGAGCTCGCGCCCGCGTGCGTCTAGATCCGCAACTCGCTGCTTCGAAAGACTCGCCAGCGCCCCGATTTGCTCGAGCTTGGCCCCGGCGAGCTTCGCTCGATGAATGGCTCTCGCTTGAGCATCGCGTCTTTCCTTTTCCTCGGCCGAAGGACGTCCGCGTCCGATGGGACGAAGTAACTCTGCCGGTTCGAACCCGGACTCGCGCGCCGCGTCGTTCAGAACAGCGCGGAGATCGACGTCGCTGATGCGCTTTCGTGTCGATCGAGGCTTCTTGAAAGTCCGGCTTCCTCCAAGCGCATGAAAGTCGTGCAGCGCTAACCCCGTGTCGGCGAGCGTGCGCCGTGAGTCCCGACTGCCAGCGGACTCGGCCTCCGAATAGAGGCTCTCCGCCATATTGGTCCACTCGGGACTGACCGGCACCTCCCATGTCGTCCCCGACCTCTGTTCGACACGCTCGAGAGCAGTCGCCCTCTCATCCCATTCAACCGGGGCGCCGCTGACGTCAACTCCGTGCTTGGCGACGACTAGGAGCGCATGAAACTCGGGATCTTCGCCGCGACAAAGCGCCAGTGCCTGCTCGACCTGTGCGTCCTCGGCAGGCGAGCCGTCAGGCAACTTCCCATCGATCACGATCTCGACAAGAGCCTTGACGTCCACAGAACAACCGTATCCGAAAACCGGACTTTTTGGTCGCAGACTCATAGATGAACGAAGACACGCCCAGAATTGCTCCCTCCCGAAGCCGCGTCGAGGTGAAGCATTACGCCGCGATCAACGGGGTCGTCATTGGTGGCAGTGTCGCTCACACCATTGCCCGCATCCTGCGCGAGGCCGAAGGGGGCATCGACGGCATCTCGAGAAAGCTTGGCCTCAATCCGAAGGGGCGAGAGACTCTGTTCGGGCTATACGCGACGCTTGATGACGCCGGCGCGCGCTGGCTGGAGGAACTCGCTGCTCAGGCGAGAGAGGGCGGCAATAGCGGCAACGCCGCAACAGCGGTAGCCCTCCCGCCTGCAACCTCCGAAACATGGATCAACACAACCGACGCAGCCGCGCTTCTGCGGGTCAAGGAACGCCGCGTGCTGCAGCTTCGAGCGACCGGCGAACTCGAGGGCTATCGGTTCGGTCGGCGGTGGTCGTTCGATCGCCGCGAGGTGCTCGCCTTGCGGGATCGCCGCGCCGAAGCCGCCTAACCGACACGAAGGAGAACTGATGTCACGTCGTCTGCACGTGGACGAACTCAGGCCCGTGCTCGATGCCGCGCTCGCGCGGCGAAACGAACTCGAAGCCGAGATCCGGGAGGCCGCGCACGACCTCGAGAAGCTCGTCTGCGACTTCGACGACTTCGACCCGGACGCAGCCGGCCTAGGCCAACTCCGCGTCGCCGAACTCAAGTCGGCGCTCGCCCTGTGGGCGCGGCGGGCGGAATTTCTCAATAGCACCTTCAACACCTGCGACGCCGCCGACCACGTGACGCTCGAGGAGGTGGTCTAGCGATGGGCCAGTTCGAGCAGGGCGGCCTAGTCCATCCCTTAGCCCAGGACGGTCTGGTCTATGCGGTCCCAGAGATCGAGCAGTGGTCACAGGCAACGATCGACGCCGCTCACGATGTCGACCAAGCGGAAGCCGTTTGCGCGGCCGCGCTAGAGCGATGGGGCTCGCTCAAAAATCAGATCAACGGCATCGAGCCCCAGGGATCGCGCGATGAGAACGGTGCTTTCCAGCCGAATCCGAAGCTGTACGTTCTCGTCGCCGCTCGCGACGCTGCCGGCGCCGAACTCGACGAGGCGTCGGAAAGTCTCGTGGCCGCGAAAACGCGCCACCGGGAGCTCGTCTTTTGCGACGAGCACGAACGACGGCTTGCGCGGCAACAGGATCAGGTCGAGGCCGAGAAAGAGGCCCGCCACGAGAGACACGCCGCGGCCACCTCGCTGAGCCGGCACGTCCTCGCCAAGACGAAAGAGCTGCTCGGCGGATGAGCTCCGCCGTCGAACGGGCCGGCTGGGTGGCGGAGCAACAGGATCTGTTGGCGTCCCGTTTCGGCGGCGCCGTCGTCGTCATCGACCCCGCAGCCGTCGGCGACTCGATCGCCGCCTCGCGGCCGCGGCCATCCCTCGGCCAACGAGTCACCATGCCTAGGCCGTCCATCGGCCACCGTGTGCCGGCTCTTGGCGTCGCAAGCGCACCACGAGTCCTCAGCGACCGCGAGTTGCTTGCGTCGTGGGATCACCCCGACGGTGATGCCGATGGTCTGCCGATCGAGACTTACGGCGCGGCAAGTGTCGTTTCGCCAGAGGTCCAACGGGCGGCTGCCGGTGCCCTCTGCTTGACATGCGCGATTCTCGGGGTGGATAGCCCTCGACTCGTCTGGCTCGCCGCAGTCCACAGCAACGGGCCAGCGGGAGCAACCTTTCGTCACAGCGCGCTCGCTGGGCTCGCGGACAGGCCGCGTGCGGTGATCGGCATCCGCGCGGACATGGCGCTGGCGGACGTCGCCGAGACCTGCGCGCACGAGGTCTTTCATCTCAGCCAGAGCGGACTCGGCAATCGCGATCAGAACGAGGCCGCTGCGCGCGAGTTCGGACTGAGAGTGCGCTCGCTGCTTGTCGTCAGTTCGGGCAGCGGCGAGCGGGTTGTCGGCGTTCAGATCGACGACCGTTGCCCACGAGGCTCGTCGCTGCTCGCCGGCGCGAGGTCCGACGACCTGCTCGTCGCCCCCGATGTGGACGGTCGTCGTGCGTTCTGGCGCAACCACGGCACCGACGCCCAGCCTCGGTGGACGCAGCTCGGATGAACGTCTGTACGCAACTGAGCGCGCTGCCGGGCTTCTCGGCAAAGGCCAGCGTGTGCGCGCCCAAGACCCTCGGCTCGACCTCTCGCTTTGTCGGGCCGGGGGTCAACTCAGCAAGCAGAAGGAGACAACCAGCATGAGTCCGATCATTCAAGGCGCCCGCCAACTCAAGGCCAGCGACGCGATGGGGCACGAAAAGTTCGCGGTCGGGTACTACAGCTTCGCGCTCGACGGAGGCGCGACCGGAGACATCACGCTCCGCGGGGATTCTCTCCCGTCCGGCGCGATCATCACCGACGCGCTCATCCACGTCGACACGATCCCGACGTCGGGCGGCGCGGCCACGATCGCCATCAAGGTCGAAGGCGCAGCCGACATCAACGCGGCTGATCTGATCTCCGGCGCACCGTGGTCGACGACCGGCGCCAAGCGCGCCGACTTCACCAACGCGACCGCGCCCTTCAAGACGACCGCGGCACGCAACATCGTCGCGACCGTGGGCGCAGCGACCCTCACAGCCGGGAAGTTCTCCGTAGTCATTGAGTACCTCGAGCTCGTCGCAGGGCCGTAACCGATGACGATGTCTTGCCACGGCCGAGAAGCCGTAGCTCAGCGACCCTGCCTCGTGTGTGGTCGTCCAAGTGGCGCTGCCTACTGTCCGGCGCACGGAGGAAGTCCCACCGCACCCGGCAAGGCAGCAAAGCAGGCTGCTCACGGCCGCAACACCCGCTATTGGCGCAGGCTCAGAGAACGAGTGCTCGAGCGCGACAACTACCAGTGTCGACTCAAGTACGACGGCTGCACCGTTATGGCAACCACCGTCCACCTCGACCCCGCCAAGCAAGGATTGCATCATGCCGCGTTTGCTACGGACTGCCTTGCAGCCTGCTTGCACTGTCACGGAGTAGAGGACGGCAACAGAGGAACGAACGTATGAGCAACAAACGGCGTGAACAGTGGGATAGAGGGGGAGGTCTGAAAAATCTCTAGCCGATCGAAGGTCGAGCGACTGCCCCCGACCTCGATTTTTGTGCGTGCAAGTGCGTGATTTTGCTCTACTCAATTTGCAACATACAGGAGTGTATTCCCAGTGACCCGCGGCCCCGTCTCGAAGCGATCAAAGAAGACGCTGACGCCGTCAACGGACGGCTCGCAACCCTCTTTGCCCGCCGATGTCAAGTGGCATCCGGAAACGGTCGCGTGGTGGGCCGCACTCGGACGATCCGGCGAAGCGACCGAGTTCCACGAGCTCGACTGGCTGCAGCTTCGCCTCGTTGCGCGCTTGATGGATTCGTTCATTCGCGAGCCGAGCCGGCAGTTGCTTGCCGAGCTGCGCCTGCAACTCGCGAAGTACGGGCTCAGCCCCGAGGATCGCGCGCGGCTGCGCTGGGAGACGAAAACGCCGGACGCCGAACCGACGACACCGACCGCGGGCTCGTCGCGAAGTCGAACCGACCCGAGAAAGGCGCCGACGAAATGACACTCGATCCGTCGCGAGACGCTGCAGCGTTCCTTCGCTTTGCCATCGACCCCGACCCCGACGCCATTGGCGACGTGCTCGCCCGTTACGACGACGCCGACGACCTCCGGTCGCTGCTCACAGCCATCTCCGTCGTCTTGAGCGCGGTCGTCCCAACGCCCGGCAGCGAGATCAGGGCGCGTCTTCAGGAGCGACTTGACGCAATCGCGTTGCTGTTCATGGCCGGTGCATCCAACACCGAAGACGGAGAGCCGTAGCCTTGGCGAAGAAGCTTTCGATTGAGATCATCGGCGAGAACAAGTCGGCGATCCGTGCCCTGGATGGCACTGCGAAGGCGGCCGGGAGTTTCGGAAACGCGCTCTCAAAGACCGCCAAGATCGCCTCGATAGCCCTCGGGGCTGCGGCGCTCGGCGGCATCGCGCTGACGCTCAAACAGGGCACCGAAGAATGGATGCAGCACGCCAAGGTCGCCGCTCAGACGAGTGCTGCGCTCAAGTCGACCGGCAACGCGGCGAACGTCACCAAGGGGCACATTGAGGCGCTCGCCGCGTCGCAGATGCTCAAGACGGGCGTCGACGACGAACTGATCCAGTCCGGCGAAAACCTGCTCCTCACGTTCAAGAACGTCCAGAACGAGCTCGGCAAGGGGAACGCTATATTCGACCGGGCGACCGTCGCCGCGCTCGACCTGTCGCAGGCCGGGTTCGGCTCGATCGAGTCGGCGTCGAAGATGCTCGGCAAGGCGTTGAACGATCCAGTGAAGGGGATGACGGCGCTCGGTCGCGCCGGCGTCACGTTCACGGCCGAGCAGAAGAAGTCGATCAAGTCGCTCGCCGAGCACGGCAAGGCGCTTCAAGCGCAGAAGCTGATCCTCAAGGAGGTCGAGTCGCAGGTCGGCGGGTCGGCGGCGGCGTTCGGTAAGACGCTTCCGGGGCAGATCGCGATCCTCAGGCAGTCGATGTCGAACCTCGCGGGGCAGCTCGTGAGCGGGCTGATGCCCGCGTTCCGGAAGGGCATCGACGCCGTCTCCGGATTCGTCGGAGAGTTCTCGGCCGCAAAAGGATGGCGGGCCAAGCTGAATGTCGTCTGGGAGGGCATCCAGGAGGCGGGCAAGTCACTGACCGTGAAGATCGGTGAAGCCGTCTCCAAGATTGATTGGGGCGCCGCGTGGGATCGCGCGCAGGGCATGGGCGACGGACTCTCCACACGGCTCGCGTCGATCGACTGGACGAGCGTCGGCAAGACGATCGGCGACGGAATCGCGACTGGCGTCGGTGCAGCATCCACGGTCGGCAAGAAGCTGGCCGACTCCCTGAACACAGCGATCCACTCGGTTGACTGGAACAGCCTCGGCCGGGCGGCCGGGCCGGGACTCGCGACCGCGATGGTCGTGGCGCTCACGACGCTCATGGATCTCGGCTTCTGGGCGAAGAACTGGGACCTCGCGCTCGCCGTCGCGCTCGCTGCTTTCGGGAAGGGGCTCGGCAAGATCGTCGCGCCGGTTGGACGGCTGTTCGCCAAGCTCGGCACCGACGCGGTGCTCGCGCTCACGGGCGGCATTGAGTCATTCGCTCCGAAGATCGGAGCCGCGCTGTTGGCAGCATTGACGAAACTGCCCGGCATTGTCGGCAAGGCGTTGGCGCCGCTCACAGCCGTTGTCGGTGCCGTGTTCGGACGCCTCGCGGGGCTCGCCAAGTTCACAGTCAAGGTGCTCGGCATCCAGGCCGTGCTCAACGCAGTCGCGAAGCTGATAACGACCCTCGTCGGCAAGTTCGCCGACGCGGGGACGTGGCTCCTGGACGCCGGCACAGCGATCATCCAAGGCCTCTGGGACGGCATGAAATCGAAGTTTGAGTCCGTGAAGAAGTGGCTCAGCGGGGTCGGCGAGACGATCAAGGGACTCAAGGGGCCGCTCAACAAAGACCGGGTGCTCCTGTTCAACGAGGGCATGGCGATCATGCACGGCCTCGGCGACGGCATGGCCGCCGGGTGGGCGCGTACAGCCGTGTTCCTCGGGACGCTGGCAGCAGAGACGCTCAAGCAGATCAACAAGCTCCAGGGGCAGCTAGACGCGATCAACACGCGGCGCGAGGCCGAGGATCGAGCGGCGGCCGTGCGCAGTGCGCAGGTCGCGTTGACCGAAGCGCAGAAGAAGAAGGAGGGCGTTGCCGCCGCGGAGCTCGCGCTCGCCCGCGCACGCGAGGACATCGTCGTCGCCGGACTCACGAGGCAGCTCGCGAAGGAGCAGGCTTTGTACGACCGGCGCAACGCGATGGCTCAGGCGAAGATGGACAAGCTGAACGCGATCGTTCAGCGTGCGCAGGACAAAGCGGCAGCGGCCTTCGACCGGATGCAGGCGAAGATCCTGCGCGCGTTCGAAGCGACGCGCGGCGCGATCCAGACGCCCGCGGAGAAAGCGCTCGCCGCGCTGAACGATAACGCCCGGCAACGCGACCTACAGAAGGCGCTCGCCGACGCGAACGCCAGCGGCGACCAAGACGCGATCCTGCGCGCACAAGAGGACATCCTTCGGGACAGCCTTGAGCGGCAGAAAGACATCGAGCGGACAGCGATCGACCAGCAGACGGAGTCGATGCGAGAGAAGTTGACGGACAAATTCGACGTCCTTTCGGAGACGTGGAAGGGCGGAATCGGCAACATCAAGACGCTGCTCGAGGGGTACGGAATCGACTTCGCGAACATCGGCGCGCTGCTCGGCGACGCGTTCCGGGAGTCGCTGATCGCGGCAATCAAGGGCGCGTCGAAGGCGACGACCGCGGCGAAGGTGGCCGGCAACGCGGCGAAGGCTGCGACCGTCCGGATTCCGGCACTCGACAGTGGCGGCCTCGTCACGCAGACGGGGCTCGCGATGGTGCACCGCGGCGAGACGTTCAGCGGCGTCGGCCGCGGCCTCAGTGGCGGTGGCGGCGTCAACGTGACCGTCAACGTCAACGGGTTCGTGGGCAACGATCAGGAGATAGCTCTCCGTGTCCGCGATGCACTCGTACGGTATTCGCGTGGTAACGGCTCGATCTTCGGTGGCGCGGCATGATCCGTCGTCGTCGCATCACACAGCGTCGTTTCAACCGGCGCGCGAACAAGATCCGCGCCGACTTCCCCCACCTCGATCGCGAGTGGGTGGCCGAACGCGCCAAGTCGGAGATCCTCGAGGAGTTCGACCGCGAACGGGCCGCGCTCCGGACTCCGGCCGAGATCAAGCTCGAGAACCTTTCCACCTCAACGAAGGGCCAACGTGGCGTTTAAGCCGTTCCCCTCTTCACACACTGTCGCGTCGGCGGACCTCAACGACCTCGTCGGCAACTACGACCGCAGCACATCGGAGGTGGACGCCGTGAACACCGCGGCGGAAACCACGATGTACACGCGAACGATCGCCGCTCAGGCGATGAGCAGTGACCGCACGCTTCGGCTTCGAATCATCGCGGATTACCTAAACGACAGCGGCTCAGCGCGCTCTATCACGATCCTGATCAAACTCGGTGGTACCACGATCGCGACCATCTCGGTCGGCGGGATCGGCGTAAGCGCCACCCGTCTCGCGGGCTCTTTCGAGGTTGAGATACAGAACCGCGGCGCCACGAACGCGCAGTTGATCTCCGTCCGTGCCCCCAACTTCTCTAGTAACACGATCATCGAGGCCCTTCCCGTCACGGCCGCGATCGACACGACGGCCGCTCGGGATCTCGTCGTCACCGCGCAGCATTCGGCCGCGCACGCGAGCCTGAGTTACCGGAAGCGCGGCGCGACCTTGGAACTCCTGTGAGCGCGTACCTCATCGAAGTCGAGCAAGCACTCGACGAGGCGATCATCCAGGGACGCCGACAGCCGACATTCGAGGACCTCCGTCAGGTGGTGCGAGCGGTCGCCCAAGTGCGGGAGAAGCTCAACCGAATGGTCGACGTCGACGACGACAGGCTCGGCCTAATCGAGTCGCGGCTCCTGATCGTCGACGACCTTCCCACCAACGCGCCGTTCGGGGCGATAATTCGGCGCCGCGGCGAGGCGACCGTTTACCTGGGAAACGGGCCAAATCAGCCACTCTCGAAGCTCACCCCGGTCGCGCTATGAGCGACACTCTCGGACGTCCCGACGACTGGCCGGAGATCGAGCCCGTAGACCCAGAGGAAGGGCGCGAGCTCGCGCGCTGGTTCCAGTGGTCGGCCGGCGCCTGGGAAGCCGCTGGCGACCACGAGGCGGCACGACGGGGCGAGCGCCTCGGTGACGCCATGCTCGCCGAGGTCGAGGCCGTAGAGAGCGGCGACGAGGCCGCGTGGGTGGCGGCTATCGCTGCGCAGGGCCGAGCGATCCGGCCGCAGGGCATGGAGTGATCGAGGTGCGCGTCCCACTCCTCGACGACCCGTCCACCTCGGAGCCCGATCACCTGACGCCGATCGCCCGGCACTTCATCGCTCCCTGTCGATGCAGCCGCGGGATAAATGGTGACGGCGAAACGTGTGCGATCTGCGGCCGGTACTCGCTCGGGACACTCTTGGCTGCGGCGCTGGATTGGTACCGCTGGGAAGGCGACGCGGGACTCAGAACTCTGCGGCGGGAGAACGCATGGGTTGGCTAGCCACACTCGGCCGCGCGCTGCGCGTCAGCGGCACCCGCTCGCGCTCGAGTTGGCGGCCGGCGGGCGACATGGACTCCGATTCGGCGTTCTCGACACGAGAGTCGACGTCCGAACGTAGCCGATCGTTCTCCCCCATGCTCACGACCCGTGTCTCGTCCGCGCCGAGACGCGCCGAGTCCCAAGTCACACTCGACGACCTCGGCCAGGACCAACTCCGTGAAATGCTCGACCGACACGCACCCGGACGGTATGAGTGACGACTCGGCGTGAGCCCCGTGAACGGTATGCCACGGCGGCCCGAGCCGGCCGCGACGCGATCGAGCGCGCGGTGACGGCTCGCTCGTTCCTCAAGACGAGGGACTGGCGGGTGCTTACAGCGTGCCTCGCTCTGACGGCGCTCTACTCACGCACCGCTGAACAGACGAGCGTCGGCCAGGTGGCCGAGATCGGTGGCCTCTCGATCTCACGGACGTCTGAATCGCTTAACCGACTCGCTGACTGTGGCGTGATTTCGTGGAAGCCAAGCAGGACGCGCGGCACGTCACGGCTGAGCCTCCTCGACACGCAGATGAACATGGCGAGAGTTCTCAAGCGTCAGCGCAGAGCCCTCGCTGGGCCGACATCCGACGACGACCCGTCATGCCCGTTTTGAGCGTCTGTCATGCCCACCGGGGGAGATGCCTCCGAGGAGATTCCCGAGAAGAGTGTTCTTTCTTCTACCTACACGCGCCGAGAGGATGTGAGACATGCCGACCGAGATAGAGATGCTGCGCGCCGCCTACAGCCGAACGCTGGCTGCAGTGGACGCTCAGTCCCAAAAGGTCGAGGAGTTTCCCTCCTCGCCTTACGCCGAAGCCACCGCGAACACGCTCGCCGCTCAAGCGCGTGCGCTTCGCCTGCTCGGCGACGAGATCAGGGCCGTCGAAGCATGAGCAACTTCACATGGCCGCTCGCGACACGCGTCCACGAAGCATTTGCACACTCGCGCCACCCTGCGAAGTGGAACGTGCCCGACGACTTCGACGCCCTCACGGTCATCGCGCTCGATCTCACGAAGCGGCACCCCGAGGACGTGATCGTTGCCGGCGTACGGTCACTCGGACGCTCTGATGATCCAGCACATCGACTGCGCGTCCACGTCGAGGCTGTCACCGCGTGAGCGACGATCGACTCCTCAGCGCAGACGAGGTGGCGACACGCCTCGGATTGAAGCCGTCGTGGGTCGCGCAGGCCGCACGCGACAACCGCATCCCCCACGTTCGGCTCGGCAAGTACGTCCGCTTTCGGTGGACGGACGTCGAGGCTTGGCTCGACGAAGAAGTGAAGCGTTCGAGACGTGCGGCTTGAGATTGGCAAAGTTGCTACGCGAGCTTGACCTTGCATCGGTCCGGTTCAGTGCATAGTCTGCGGCCATGCGGGATAGGCCCCTGCATCCTCTGCTCAACCTCGTATCCTGCGTACGCCCTCCGGGCGCGCGGGCCTATCGCGTTGCTCGGAGGGCGTTGCGCTAGGAGGCTCCATGTCTAGCATCGCGACCGAGACGGTGACCGTCACTCGCGAGTCCGTCGACAACGCGCTCGTCGCTCTGATGGCGGCCGAGCGGTACTTCGAGCAGATGGCGGGAGGTGTTTCACCGGCGCCGTGGGGGATCTTCGACGAGTCGATCATCGAGTTGTTCAAGTCGGCCCACGGTGACGAGTCGATGTTCTCGGACACAGACGATGGGGACTTCTCTCCGCTCTACGAGGATCTCGACGAACGCGCGCGGGACGAGTCGAACGCATTCCTGCGCTCGTTGCAGCAGCGGGGCAACTATGCCTGACCGCCTGGGGCTCAGAGAAATCGGCGTCGGCGACTCGCGGATCAGAACGTTCATCGTCGAGCCGATCGACCCGGAGGAACGCGCCCGCACCCACGAGCGCGTCAATGAGGGTGTAGCCGCCGCATTCAAGGAGATCCTCGAGCGAAGGCATCCCGGAACGCGATGGACGGTCCGAAGGGTGCCGGACGATGCCTAGCGGCGCCTGTGTCATCCGTCGACCCGGCAAGCGTGCCGTCACGTGGGCCATCAGGTGGCGGGACGCTGCCGGTGCTCCCTGTTGGGAGAAGCTCGGCACCGAGCCGCGATGGAACCGTGATCGAGCACTTGCACAACTAGCGCTGCGCGTGGACGCCGTTGAGCGCGAGCAGTGGCGCAAGCCCGACAAGATCACCTTCGAGGCCTTCGCAACGAGATTCCAGGGGGAGTACCTGCCCGGCCGGAATCTCAAGCCCTCGACGACGATCGACTACGAGGGAACGCTTCGACTTCACCTGATCCCGTTCTTCGGGCATCTTTCGCTCACAGCAATCGAGCCCGCCGACGTTGACGCCTACATCGGTGAGAAGACGGGCTCGCTCTCGCCCAAGACGATTTCGAACCACCTCGGGTTGCTACGCGTCATGTTCAAGGTCGCTCGTCGATGGCGGCTTCGATCGACGAATCCGATCGACGACGTCGACCCGCCCCGGCCGGAGCACTCCGAGATGAACGTCTTGAGCGAGGCTGAGATCGCCCGTCTCGTCATTGCATATCGAGAGTTGGAGACGGACGCCGACGAGGCTGAGAAGCCGTGGTGGAGGCTCTCACGGCGAATGGTTCAGGTCGCTCTCGGCACGGCGCTGCGCCGAGGCGAGCTGCTCGCACTCCGATGGGACGACGTCGAGCTCCTCGAGGGGCGCCTACGCGTTCACGAGTCGCTCGTGCGAGGCGTGTTCGGTTCGCCCAAGAGCCGGACGTCGCGGCGGACGATCGAACTTGGGCCACGGATGCTCGCGGTCCTGCAGGAGACGTGGGCCGATAGCCACTACCGCGCCGACGACTCGCTGATCTTCTGCCACCCGGCGCTCGGCACGCCGCTCGACCCGTCGAAGCTCTCGCGCGAGTACCTCAAGCCGGCACTCAACCGGGCGAGGATCACGAAGCCGTTTCGGCCGTGGCACGACTTGCGCCACACGGCGTTGACGCATGAAGCTGCGGCGGGCAACCCGCAGGTGTACGTCCAACTCAAGGCGGGCCACTCGCAGGGCTCGATCACGGAGCGATACATCCATGCCGCCCAGGTGCTCTTTCCCGGCGCGGCAGCAAAGAGCGAGGAGAGGATCTTCGGCCATGTCGACTAGTCAGCAGGAGAGGTGGGATGCGCGAGCACCCCAACGTGAGGCACGACGAGCGCACGTTGAGCATCTGCCGTTCGCGCGGCGGATGGTGCGCAGGAGCGCCGATTTCGTGGTCGCGATGGGGGCTCTATTGCTCCTGGCCGCGCTCGCCCTGCTTCGTTCTCGGCTTGATCGTCGTCGTCCTCTGGCAAGTGTGGAGGCCGCTCGCTGGCTTCCTGATCTTCTTCGCCGTGGTCACTTGCATCGCGATCGGGATCGGCAACAAGAAGAAGAAGGACGGCTCAAGCGCATAGTTCGCAAAAGCGGTAGCAAGCGAACAGACAGCCGCAACCCCAGAAAGACGAAAGGCCCGCGAATGCGGGCCTTTCTCTTACTCCCGCGGTTGGACTCGAACCAACAACCCTCCGGTTAACAGCCGGATGCTCTGCCAATTGAGCTACGCGGGAAGGCAGCGCTGATTGTAGCGTCGCTAGGCGCGTTCCACGGAGAGCTCCTCGATCGCCGCGCGAACCCGCTCGATCGCCTCCGCGACCTCGCGCTGACGTCCGGGATCGGCTTCCGTGGCGTCCTTCCGTAGGCGGCGCTCCCGCAGTCGGAGTAGCAGCTGCCGGCCTGTTCGCTCGTCGATTCCCTCGCGCGCGACGCGCGCGTCGAGCTCCGCCTTCAGGCCGACGAGGTCGCCGTCGTCGCCTCCGTTGAGCAGCTGGTCGCGGAAGCGGCGGTGGGTTTCCGACTCGAAGTGCTCCGGTGAGATCTCGGCCAGCAGCGGCAGCAGCGCAGGATGGGCGACGCAGGCCGCCAGCACGTCGCGTTCCAGCCGCTCGGCGATCGCGAGCATCTTCGGCGAGAGCTCCTGGGTCAGCGTCCGTGTGCCGCCTTTCGGCGTCAACCCGGCCAGGGTCTCCTTCGGGAGGTCGAGGCGTCCCGCGAGCAGGCGTAGGGCCTCCTGCCATTCGGGCGAGTCCTCGTTGCGCTGCAGGATCTCGCGGGCGCGCACGAACGCCTCCTGGCGATCGGGCGTCCGGTCGAGCTCCAGCCGCACGCGATAGAACACGTAGCTCTCGGCCCCGACGAGCCGCTTCTCGAAACCCTCCGGCGCGTCGGCGGGATCCTGTCCTCTCGGAAGCGTCACCACGCGGACGTCGAAGCCAAGCGTTGTCGCGAGCTCCATCCCGCGCAACGTCGCCTCCTCCCCAGCCGCGTCCGAGTCGAAGCAGAGATAGATGCGGCGCGACAGGCGCTGCAGCTCCTTCAGCTGCCGGTCGGTCAAAGCAGTCCCCATCGAGGCAACGACCGGCTCGAAGCCGGCCTGGCGCAGCGCGATCACGTCGGTGTTGCCCTCGACGACAACGGCGCGTTCCTGCTTTGCGATCGCCGTCCGGGCGAGGTTGAGGCCGTACAGGATCGCGGACTTGTGGAAGAGCTCGCCCTCGGGCGAGTTGACGTACTTGCCCTTCAGCGGGTCATCCTCGTGGAGCTTGCGTGCCTGAAAGCCGACGACTCGACCGCGCGCATCGGCGAGCGGGAACATCAGGCGCTGGGGAAAGTAGTCGGAGCCGCGCGCGTTGGTCAGCCCGGCACCGCGCAGCTCATCGCGTGTGAAGCCCTTCTGCTGCGCCTTCTGCGCGAGCCCGCTCCCCGGCGAGAGGCCAAGCCGGAACTCGCGGCAGACCGCTTCGCCGAGCCCTCGGCTCGTGAGGTAGTCGCGCACCGGCGCACCGGCCGCTGTCTCCCAGAGGTGCCGCTCGTAGAACGATGCCGCCTGCTCGAGGACGGCATGCAGCCGATCACGCCGCTTCCGCGACTCCTCGAGCTGCGGCGAGGTCTCCTCGTACTCGAGGTTGACCCGGAACCGCTCGGCCAGCCACTCAACAGCCTCCGCGAAGTCGAGATTCTCCGTCTCGCGGACGAACGTGATCACGTCGCCGCCCTTGCCGCAGCCGAAGCAGTGGTACAGCTTGTCGGCCGGGTTGACGGAGAAGCTCGGCGTCCGCTCCTCGTGGAAGGGACAGCGGCCGGAGTAGCGGGCGCCGGCCTTGCGCAGCGAGGTGCGCCCGGAGACGACTTCGACCATGTCTGCTGCTGCCACGACCTCCCGTACCGATGTCTCCTTGATCCGGGCCATCAGTGATTCGTCCGGTGACAATTTCGAGTCGCTGCCGCGTCAGATGCAAGCGAGGCAAGGACGCAGGGAGCGTTCATACCCGACGGTATGAACGCGACTGAGGACGCCTCATCGCGCCGCAGCTGGCGCGGCAGCGGCTCCCTAATTGTTGCCGGGCGAGTCACTGAAGGCGCTCGGCGTACTGAAGGGCGAAACGGTCGGTCATGCCGGAGATGAACATCCGGATCTCGCTCTCGGATTCGCCGCGCTCGACGAGGTGCTCGAAGATCGCCGAGATCGTCGCGTGCGCCCGCACGTGCTCGCCGCGAGCGTGCTCGCCGAGATAGACGCGCTCGAACATGAATGCGCGGAGAGCGAGCATCGACGAGCCTACCTCGTCGCTCTGCACGACGTCCCCGGCGCGCTCCGAGCTCTCGATCAGATCGTGCACGAGCGTGTCGATCCGGCTCGATCCGGTGTCGCCGAGCAGCTCGATCTCCGCACGCGGCAGGTCGTCGGGAGTAAGCAGTCCCCAGCGGATCGCGTCGTCGATGTCGTGGTTGATGTACGCGACGCGGTCGACGACCCGGACGATCTTGCCCTCGAGCGTCTGAGGTTCCTGTGGGCCGGTGTGCGTGAGGATTCCGTCCCGTACCTCGGCGGTCAGGTTCAGCTCCTCGGCGATCCGCAGCGACTGTTCGTTGTGGTGGAAGCCCGTGCCGAAACGCTCTCGCAGACAGGCGTCCAGCCCCTCCTCGCCGGCGTGGCCGAAGGGCGGATGACCCGTGTCGTGGCCGAGCCCGATCGCCTCTGTCAGATCCTCGTTGAGCCGAAGCGCCCGGGCGACGACGCGGGCGATCCCGGTCGTCTCGAGCGTGTGCGTGATCCGCGTGCGGTAGTGGTCGCCGCTGGGGTCGATGAACACCTGCGTCTTGCCTTTCAGCCGCCGGAACGGCTTCGAGTGGACGATGCGGTCGCGGTCGCGCTGGAACGGCGTCCGGATGCCGCATTCGTCATCCTCGCGGAGGCGTCCTCGCGTCTCGTAGGAGCGAACGGCGAGCGGCGACAGCGCGCGCTCTTCGTGCGCGCGGATGCGAGCCTCGAAGGCGTCAGCGACTCGTCCGGCCAGCTCCGGCATGAGGTCAGGGTATCCCGCTAGGCGGATCTCGCAGTCCGATTGCGAGCGCTCGCTCGCGGACGCTCACAGCTGTGGATGAATCGTTGCTGAAGATTTACCCGCGGACATGTGCGGTCGAGACACGTCCGGGGACAGTCCCCGGACCGGTCCCGCGCGGACGCTGGCGCCTTCGGACAGGTATTTCAGATGATGATCGGGACGGTGCCGCCGTCGGCCGACCAAGCTGCGCCGGTGACATAGGACGCCCGCTCGGATGCGAGAAACGCGATCACCGACGCGATCTCCTCCGGCTCGGCGAGCCGGCCGAGCGGCCGGCCGGCACCGACCTTCGCGAGCACCTCCTCACGGCTGCCACCTTGCTGGTCCGCCAGACCTCCCTCGCCGAGCCAGGTCTCGGTCGCCGTGGGTCCGGGTGTGACTGCGTTGCAGCGGATTCCGTCCCCCGCGTAGAGGTCGGCGACGAGCCGGGAGAGCGAGAGCACCGCCGCCTTCGTGACCGAGTAGTGCGGCATCGCTCCGGACGGCCGCTTGCCGGAGGTCGAGGACACGTTGACGATCACGCCCCTCGACGCGCGCAGATGCGGAAGCGCGGCCCGGATCCCACGCACATAGCTCATGACGTTCAGCTGCCACATCGAGTCCCACTCCTCGTCCGGAACCTCCTCGAAGCGCGCCTGGACCGCATAGCCGACGTTGTTGACCAGGACGTCGAGGCCTCCGAGCACGTCCACGGCTGCCTCGACGAGGCGTGCCGGCGCATCCGCCTCGGACAGGTCGCCCCGCACGTGCAGCGCCTCGCCGATCGCCGGCGCGTCGCTACGACCGGAGGTCACGACTCGCGCGCCTTCGGCCACCAGCAGCTTCGCCGTCTCGAGGCCGATCCCGCCGGTCGAGCCGGTGACGACGCACGCCTTCCCGTTCAGTCTGAGGTCCACCGGCGGCTAGCTTAGATGGATGACCACGCTGCTCCTGGCGAGACACGGCGAGACCGACTGGAACCGCGAGCTCCGTATTCAAGGCTCGTCGGACATCGAGCTGAACGAGCTCGGGCGCAGGCAAGCGCACTCGCTCGCCCAGGAGCTGGAGCACGTCGAGCTCGACGCGATCTACTCGAGCGATCTCAGCCGGGCGCGGGCGACCGCGGAGGCCGTCGCCGCAAGCCATGGACTCGAGGTGCACCTCGATGCACGGCTGCGCGAGCGCTCGTTCGGCTCGTGGGAAGGGCTCACGCGGGAGGACATCGCCGAGCGGCCCGAGGATCGGCACGACGGCGAGAGCGATGACGAGGTGCGCGAGCGCGTTCTGGCCGCAGTGAAGTCGATCGCGGCCGCGCACCCGGGCGAGCAGGTGCTCGTGGTCTCCCACGGCGGGGCGCTGAACTCGCTCTGGCACCACGCGCTCGGCGTTCGCATCGAACGCTGGGCGAACTGCGCCGTCTACAAGCTGGCCGTTCGGGACGACGGATTCGTGGAGATAGACTGAGCGGCCCGTGGAGGACTACACGAACAAGTACAAGGGCGAGCAGATCGAGGTTGCGCTCTTCGGCGGCGAGTACCAGGAAGGCGTGCTTACCGCCTACTGCTCGATCGAGGACGTCCCCCACATCGAGCTCAACGGCCACATCCTCGTGCCGTTGCAGAACGTCGCCTCGCTCCACTGCTCGAGCCGTTGCGATGCGCCTGAGCCCGACTGGCCGCCTCGCGGCCTGGGCGAAGACGACCGCGACGGCCTCGGCGACGACGACGGGTAACGCATGCGGCTCGCAGCCGCCAGGAATCTCGCAAAAGTCGGGCTGCTCGCACTGATCGTCGCCGCCGCGTTCGGCAGTGCCGGCTGGGCGCTCGGCGGCTATCGCACGGCGTCCGTGTTCGTCTTCTGCGCGTTCCTTGCCGGTCTCGCGGTCTACGCGTACGCGGACCGGGCACTCCTCGGAATGCTCGGCGCTCGTGAATACGCACTCGCCGAGGATCCGATCCTGCGCTCGGCTGTGGACGCGCTCTCGGCCAAGTTGGGGATCCGGCCACCGAAGCTCTACCTGATCCCGGACGGCTTTCCGCGGGCGCTCGTCGCGGGACGTGGC
>JAXIPI010000426.1:0-3813 GCA_045403015.1 Gaiellaceae bacterium
CCGAAGCACAGGTTAGGAGTTCGCCGCGGTCGGGAGCAGTGCCTGCAAGACGTCTCGGGCGACGGGGGCGGCCGTCGCGCCGCCGGTGGAGTTCTGCTGCTCGACGACGACCGCGATCGCCACCTCCGGCTGCTCGCGCCCGGCGTAGCTGATGAACCAGGTCGTGTTCAGGCCCGCGATTCCGGTCTCCGCCGTGCCCGTCTTGCCTCCGACTGTGAGCCCGGAGATCTTCGCGGCCGTGCCGGTACCGCCCTCGACCGCCTCCTGCATCATCGCCGCGACTTCCTTCGCCGTCTCTGTCTTGACGGCGCGGCCGAGATCCTGCGGCTTCGTGCGGACGACGATCGAGCCGTTCGGCGCGACGACTCGGTCGACGACGTAGGGCCGCATGACGACGCCGTCGTTCGCGATCGTCGCGGCGAGCATCGCCATCTGCAGCGGCGTCACCAGCAGGCGCTCCTGGCCGAACGCGAACCGGCCTGGGTCGACGTCGGAGTCCTCCTTCGGGTCGAAGAGCTCCGTCCCCTTGTAGAGGCCGCTCGGCGCCCGCTCGTTCGTGGGCGTCTCCAGGGGCGGCGTCGAGTAGAAGCCGAAGCGCTTCATGTATTCGACCAGCTTCTTCGCTCCGAGCGCCTTGCCGATGTTGCAGAAGACCGAGTTGACCGAGTACTTCAGCGCCGCGCGCAGGTCGAGCCGGCCGAAGGGGGACGACGTGTCGTAGTTGTTGACCCGTTTGCCGTAGACCTCGCAGTAGCCCGGGTCGACGAAGCTCGAGGTGGGCTTGAAACGGCCCGAATCGATCGCGGCAGAAGCGGTGACCACCTTGAAGATCGAACCGGGCGCATAGAGCCCGGCGGTGGCGCGGTTGAGGAGCGCGTCCGGTCGCTTGCAGTCGGCGCGCACGTTCGTCACCCGGTTGAAGTGGCCCTCGACGAGATTCGGGTCGTAGGTGGGAGACGACGCCATGACGCGCACCTTGCCGGTCCGCACCTCGAGCGCGACAACCGCTCCGCAACGAGTGCCGAGCGCCTCGAGCGCCGCGCGCTGGGCCTTCGGATTCAAGGTGAGCACCAGGTCGTTGCCCTCGATCGTCGCGCCCTTGAGGCGGTCGAGCGTCGTGTCGAGCACGGTCGAGAGATTGGCGTTCTGGCCGGTCAGATAGTCGTTCATCGAGCGCTCGAGCCCGGTTCGGAACCGCGATTGGGTCGAGTAGCCGTGAACGTGGGCCGCGAGTCCGCGCTGCGGGTACTCGCGGAAGTACAGCGTTCGTCCGCCGACCTTCTCCGCCCGGTTGATCGCGTAGTTGAGACCTCGAGACCTGATGTCGCCGCGCTTGATCGTGAATTGCGCCACCCGCTCGATCTGGTTGTCCTGACGGTCGGCGAGGTCGCCGGCGGCCCACGCCTGCCAGTACGTGGTGGCGACGACGAGCGCGATGATCAGGCCGATTCCGGTCACGGCGAGGCGCGTGATCTGCCTGTTCACGAGAACCCCCTCGTCTGCTCGTTCGCCCGGTTCGAGACGAGCAGGAGCAGCGCGAGCAGGATGAAGTTGGCGACCACGCTCGAGCCGCCGTACGAGACGAAGGGGAGCGTGATGCCGGTCAGCGGGATCACGCGCAGGACGCCGCCGACGATGATGAAGGTCTGCAGCGCGAAGCCGAACGTCAGCCCGGCGGCGAGCAGCTTCGAGAAGCCGTCGTCGGCGAGCAGCGCAATGCGGAAGCCACGGGCGATGAAGACCATGAAGACGAGCAGGAGCGCCGAGGCGCCCACGAGGCCGAGCTCCTGCGCGATCGCCGAGTAGATGAAGTCCGTGTTGAGAGAGGGGATGATCGGGTCGCCGGCCGTGGTCGTGAACGTTCCCTTGCCGAGCCCGGTTCCTCCGAAGCCGCCGTTGCCGATCGAGTAGAGGCTCTTCACGAGCTGGAACGAGCCGCAGTCCTGCCGCAGTGCGAGCTCCCCGGTCTGCGCGCAGTAGACGGGGTTATCCGTCCACGGGTCCAGCCAGATCGTGACGCGCTCCCGGACGTGGCCGACGTAGTTGTAGACCAGCGCGGAGCCCGCGAGGAAGAGCGCGAGCCCGGCGGCGGTGTAGGCGGCCCGCCCGGTCGCGACGTAGAGCATCGCTAGGAAGATTCCGAACTGGAGCAGGGCGCTGCCGAGGTCGTTCGTCTGTACGAGGACGAGCATCGCCGCGCCCCAGATCAGGAGCAGCGGCCCGAAGTCCTTGAGCCGGCCCTGCGCCAGCACCTCGCGCTTGTCACGCAGATAGCCGGCGAGGAAGATGATCAGGAAGATCTTTGCGAGCTCGCCCGGCTGGAACTGGAACGACCCCACTTTCACCCAGAGGCGGGCGCCGTTGATCGTCTGCCCGACGCCGGGGAGCGCGGGCATCAACATCAGCAGGAGCGCCGTGATTCCGAAGAGGTACTTGTAGGACTCGAGAACGCGGAAGTCCCTGCGGAGCAGGATCAGCGTGAGGGCGAACAGGGCGACGCCGATCACGACCCACAGGCTCTGCCGGAACGCATCGTCGGGGTTGAGCCGGTAGATCATGATCACCCCGATTGCCGAGAGCAGGGCGGCGAGGGGCAGGAGAACCGGGTCGGCCCAGGGCACCGTGTAGCGCGCGACGAGGTGAGCGGAGAGGTAGAGCGCGACGAAGATGCCCGCATAGGTCAGCGAGCCCGCGTCGACGAGCGAAGAGCGAGCGATGTAGACACTCGCAAAGCCGATCGCCGTGAGGAGGCCCACGGCGATCAGGTTCAGCAACTCACGGTTCCGGAGGCTCAGCGTGAGAGCCCCCAGGCCGCGAGCACGAGCAGTGCGACGATCAACAGGACGAGCACGATGAGCGGCAGGATCCGGCGCCGCGGCTCCGGACGGCTCGGCTGCTCTCCGTCCACGCGCCGCACGTGCTCCTCGACCACCGCCGCGGGAATCACTGCCGTATCGACGACGGGCACCGGCTCGAGGCCCGAGAGCGTGTCCTCGTCGTCCTCGACGGGTTCCGACTCGACGGCTACGGGCATCTGCGCTGTCTGCTCGACCTCGCCGCGATCCCCGATCTGGAAGAGCACGACGGTGATGTTGTCCTCGCCGCCGCCCGCGTTCGCCGCCTCGATCAGGGCACGTGCAGCCCGCTCCAGATCGTCGCTTCCGTCGAGCACCGAGAAGATCTCGCCCGCGGAGATCATGTCCGTCAACCCATCGGAGCAGAGCAGGTAGAGGTCGTCCGGCCGGGCGTCGACCGTGAACGTGTCCACGTCGACGTCCGGCTCGGTGCCGAGCGCCCGCGTGATCACCGAGCGCTGCGGGTGTGTTTCAGCCTCCTCCGGCGACAGCTTGCCGCTGCGAACGAGCTCGCCGACAAGCGAATGGTCGTCCGTGAGCTGCTCGAGCCGGCCGTCGCGCACGCGGTATGCGCGCGAGTCGCCGACGTGGCCGAAGGCGATGGTGCCGCCGGAGCTGTCCACGAGTGCAACGGTCATCGTCGTGCCCATTCCAGACGTAGCCGCATCCTCGTTCGAGCGCTGGAACACGCGCCGGTTGGCCTCCTTGATCAGCGAGGCGACGCGCTCTTCGCCGCGCTCGTCGCCGGCACCCTCCTCGAGGACAGCCGCCGCGAGGCCCGACGCCACCTCGCCGGCCTGCGCACCGCCCATCCCATCCGCGACCGCGAAGAGCGGCGGCGCACAAACGAACGCGTCCTCGTTTCGCCGTCGGCGCCGCCCGGTGTCCGACACCACTGCCATGCGGCCAACCATCAGACCTCCACCCGGAAGTCGGTCTGGCCGACGCGTACGACGTC